>CANRJD010000006.1 GCA_947630815.1 uncultured Akkermansia sp.
AGCACCCGGCGCAGAACAATCTGGCGCCTCTCCCCACGGAGGAGAAAGTACGCATCATCGAGGATTTTGTGAACCGCTCGCGCAAGGAACCTGCCGACATTTCCCGCTACGATGAATGGCTGCGGGTGCAGTATGGCAACTATTTTGCCGAGCATTTCCCCTTTGCCTACACGCGCAAATATTGGGGGCACGAGGCGAGTGAGCTTGAGACGCGCTGGGTGGGGAATCGTCTGCACGTTTCACCGCTAGCCGAGGTGCTGCGCGGAGCCTTTGCCGAGCAGAAGGAAAATTTCTACTACACCACCTTCATGAAGTACCCGAAGAAGGGAGGCTTCCGGAGCATTCTGGATCGCTGCCGAGAGGGGTTGGATATCCGCTTCCGCAGGAAGGTGGTTGCCATTGAACCACGGAGTCAGACTGTTTGTTTAGGAGATGGCTCGCACGTTCCGTACAAGCGCCTCTTTTCCTCCCTCCCCCTGCCGGAGATGGTGCGGCTTGTCCCCGATTGCCCGGCAGAGGTACAGGAGGCGGCTGCTCAGCTGACCTGGACCTGCGGCTACCAAATCTCGCTCGGCTTCAACCGTGCGGACGTGGCAAAGCATCTGTGGTTTTACATCTACGATGAGGACATTCCCCCGGCACGGGTCTATTCGCCGAACCAGAAATCACCGGATAACGTGCCGGAGGGCTGTTCCTCCCTGCAGGCAGAAGTGTTCTATGCCAATGATGCAGCCATACCTCCAGCGGCAGAGGTACTTGAGCGCACCATGGATAAATTGAAGGGCATCTGCGGTTTTTCAGATGCCGATGTCGTCGTCCGCGATATCCGCTTCGAACCCTACGCCAACGTCTCCTTCACGCCATCTATCTACACCGCCCGCGAGCGCATCCTCACCTGGTTGCGCTCTCTCAACATCACCCCCATCGGCCGCTTCGGTCTCTGGGATTACCTCTGGAGCCATCAAGCATTTAACTCAGGAAAGGAGGTTATCGATGGCTAAAAATAATATCATGTATTTTTGGAGAGTTGTCTTTGCGTACGTCATTGCATTCCACCATTTATTAGCGATCTATGGAGAAGGATCCGGCTTTTACATAGGTGTGGATTTCTTTGCCATCATGTCAGGCTTTTTACTTCAACAGCATGCTCATGTTCATAAACAGGAGGATGTTTTTCATTACACATCGAAACGCTTTGTCTATTTCTGCCCCATCGTTACTATTTGTGGTTTGTTCCAAATGTTGATTGCTTATACTTATTGGTATAGCACTGGTTGCATGCCTTTTAATTGGTTCCTCTTGGAAAAAACAATAACCAAGATTATACATGCCATCCCGGAATTCCTTCTTCTAAATACTTATGAGCTGTTTCCCTCTCTTAACGGGCATGATTGGTACATTCAGGCCCTCTTTGTGGTTTGTATTCCGGCATACTATTTATTAAAATATCATAAAAATTTGACTATAGAGGTAATAGCACCTTTAGTTGGAATTATTGGATATTCTTATCTTATTCGAGAATACGGTTTTGCCCAAGGGTATATGACTCACCACGCAACGATCAATGGGATATGGAATTGGAGCCTTATTCGCGTTGCTTCTGGATTAATGCTAGGCATATTGTCATGGAAAGTTTCTCAAGATCTTCGTATTCGACACTCTGGAATTATAAGCTCATTCCTTTTTGCTCTCGTTATATTGTTATCGAAGTATTGGTACGAAAGCAGGTATGATTTTCTGTACATAATCATCCTTTTTGTGGCAATCTCCTTGGGCTTTTCCAGCAACATGAAAAATAAAATGTGGACACACCCTTGGATGATTCATTTCAGCAATTTAACTATTTTTATTTATTTGGATCATAATATGCTGCGCCACGTGTGCAGGTTTTTTCTCCCTCAACTTACACCAGGCGTTAGCATTCTTTATTTCAGTTGTGTTACCTTGCTTTCTATATTTTTATATTGTCTAACAAAACATATAACGTATTATAAATTAGCAAATAACAAAAAAATAAAGGGAATTTGAATCTCAACCATGAATACCTCGAAAAAAGAACACGTAAAGAACCTCGTGGTAGGCTGCGGCCTGTCTGGCATGGTCGTGGCGGAGCGTATCGCCTCTCAGCTCGGTGAACCCGTGCTTATCATCGATAAACGCGCCCATATTGGCGGGAATATCTACGATGAAAAGGCTCCCGAAACGGGAGTGACCGTGCATAGGTTCGGCCCCCACGTATTTCATACGAACGATAAGCAGGTGTGGGACTATATGAGTAGCTTTACGGAATGGCATCCTTTCATGTCCCGTGTGAAAGCGGTGGTGGATGGTACGGAGGTGCCTGTACCTTTCAACCTGGATTCACTGCATGCGCTCTTCCCTCGCACAATGGCAACCCGCATCGAGGAGAAATTGATCGCGGCATTTGGGTTTAACACGGAGGTACCCATCCTCAGACTGCGTGAGACGAAAGAGGCGGATCTGCGCCAGCTGGCAGATTTTATCTATGAAAAGGTGTTTGCCGTGTATACGATGAAGCAATGGGGGCTGACGGCGGAACAGTTGGATCCTTCTGTGAGTGGGCGTGTGCCGATACGCATTGGACGAGACAACCGCTATTTTCGCGACACGTACCAAGCCATCCCATCCGAAGGCTACACGACGCTGGCACAGCGTATGATTGATCACCCACTTATTGAAGCACGCCTCAATACAAACTGGTCGGATGTGAAGGAGACGATTTCCTATGACCGGCTTTTCTTCACGGGACCGATTGATGAGTTTTTCGGCTACGGGTTTGGCGCACTCCCATACCGCAGTCTGGATATTCAGTTCCAAAATCTGCCGCGTGAGTTTGCACAGTCTGGTATTCAAATCAATTTTCCTTGTAACTATGACTTTACTCGAAGTGTGGAATACAAGTACTTCTTGGACGAGAAAACACCGCATACCACCATCTCGCGCGAATATCCCTGCGCTTACTCTCCCGGCAAGAACGAACCCTACTACCCTATCCCATCCCCCGAAAACGCCGCTCTCTACAAGCGTTATCAACAACTCGCCGCCTCCCTCCCCAACACGCACTTCCTCGGTCGCCTCGCATCTTACCGCTACCTCAATATGGATCAGACGGTAGGGGAAGCATTAGAAATCTTTTCTCCAATATCCCGATTTATGCACGAATACAATCGTGGTCACAAATTAGCTGCGGGGATGCTATCATATTTCCAGAAGGAGATAGATTGCATCAATGCTTCGAAAATCAGAAAGTCAGAAAACCCAAGATTTTCACATCTTGAGTCGTACAAATCTCTTGAAGAATTGTATCAAGGGTTTGGAAAGGAATCGAATGTTCATATTATAGACACCCTAGAAAAGCTAAAAATCTATGTAGAAGAAAATAGATGGAATGAGGAGAATTTTGAGACGAATGTTTTTTACCGAGGTCAGAATCAGGCTACGTGGCTATGTCGTTCCTCCCTTTTACGCATGGCAACAAGCTTCTATCCAGACATTCAAGAGCAATTCACGGATTTTTTGCAGAAGCATAGAACTTTGTGGAAGGAGATATTTATCTATAAAGGACTTAATGATGAAAAAATAAAACACTTGTTAAATCAATTCAAGAAAATCAATATCAGTAAAAATTATGTCGCTTTTCAAGAGGAAATGTGTCGACGTATTAGGATTGCCCAGAAATGTTGGAATGGTAGTTGTCAAGAGGTCACAAATGCTGGAGGTTTTGAAGTCGCAGCACAGCATTACGGTCTCCCTACGCACCTTATAGACTTTACCAGAGATCCGTGGATTGCTTTATTCTTTGCAATATACAACCATGAGAATTGCAAAGATATGTGTGACAATAGTGTTAGTTTGCAAAATTACGTTGCCGTTATATGCCTTGAAGCTGATAAAGAGGAATTGGTTGATTATGAAAAAATGCGCAAAGATTCTATGAATAATATGAATTCTGCTCTCAAAAATAGTTCTCCGATAGATCAGAACGCATGGAATGAGTCTTGTCGCAAATGGGATAAGTATGATGATTCAAGCGAGTTACTCAAATTAAACAAACTTGCTATTATTGATCACCTTTCAGGAAACCGAAAAATTGGCAACGATAGAATAGAAAAACAGAAAGGCGTGCTTTTTTCTCTGTGTGTTCACTCTAATTTATGCCTGGAGGATGCAGTAAGGCTGGTCGAGGGTAAGCATGAACTGCACTGCACACTTATTTCTCGAAAACTTTTACCCTATATTAACGAACTTTTGAGAAAAAAGGGTATTAATGAGGAATCCTTAGGGTTAAAAATTAAATAACATTATGCTAGGTATAGCAACATCAATTCCATTCTCATGTCGCTGTTAAAAAATCTCAAAATTTCATTTAATCTATGGACATTCATATCGTACTCTTGAGCAGCGATGCTTTTGTGGAATACTGCGCATCCACTATGGCATCTATTCTCTATAACATAAAGGAAGATTATTTTGTACATTTTTACATATTAACACGAGACATTAAACAGCATAATAGAAAAAAACTTGCTAAGCTTTCTGAAATTCATCCTTGTACTATTGATTTTCCTGAAATAACAGAAAGTATGCTGGATGCATTTTCAGGAATTCAATTCCCTTCTCATGTTGTTAAAATCGCATACGCGAGGATATATATACCAGACCTTTTACCGAACGTAGATAAAGCAATTTTCATCGATTCGGATACGATTGTGCGTTCCGATATTTCTCAAATGTACGAGCAAGATCTTGGTGGAAATTTTTTTGCAATGGTAGAAGATGCTAATTGGAAAAATCTTTCTGCCCGCTTATGGGGAAAGGAAGATGGCTCATGCTATTTTAACGATGGTGTTATGTTAATCGATTGCTCTGCACTTCGAAAGAACAATTATCTGCAAATTATCAAGCAGCAATGCAAAAAAAATTTTTCGAAATACAGAATAGGAGATCAAGATGTACTTAATGATGCATTCAAAAACCGAATCCTTCGCCTTGATGTGACATGGAATTGTTATCATGAATTTTTTTTTAAGAAGCTTCATGTTTATGTACCAGATGATGAAGAAAAATTCAATAACACTTGCGAAAATCCAAACATAGCACATTTTGTTGGTCCTGAAAAACCTTGGTTTTCAATATGTGAGCATAGATTTAAGAAGGATTATCTGTTTTATAATAAATTAACTCCCTTTCACAGAGTTATAAGGAAGGCAAGATACGAGATCTTTAAGAAAAAGTACTTGGAATTTACCCTATTCAACCGTGTCATATATAGATCAGAGCTCACGGAAAGTGGAGAGATTGTTCAGTTCCTTGGAATTATTTTTAAAAGAGGGCAAAATGGATTGATCAGATCTATTCATAGTAAAAATTTATGGATATTGTATATTTTTTGTATTCCTCTTATCAAAAAGAAAGATAGTGATATTGAACGTTATATTAAGTTTTGTAATGTTCCTCTTTATTATAGTAAAAAATCCAATTTGGAAGTAATCAATGAAACTCTATTAGAGGAGGTGCGCTCTTTGAAGGATCAGGTTGCTTTTTTGGCGCATAGAATTAATTTGGTCAATAGAAAATCTTCCAATTTAAAATGCATAGTGGAAGCTCAAAAATTGCATCACCAGGTGTTTGCAAGATACCGAGCCGCTTTTGAAGGGAAAAAGGTTGTTTTAGTATGCACGGGACCTAGTGCTAAAAACTATCGTCCCATTCCAGACGCCATCCATGTAGGCGTCAACGGAGCAATTTATCTCGATCATGTGAAACTTGATTTTCTTTTTATTCAGGATGGGACAGTGAAGCAGAAAGTTAATTCTTCCTTGAATAAAGATGCCTATGAGTATGTGGGAAACGACTGTAAGAAATTTTTCGGAATCATACCTGAAGACCGTCTATCTGTTATATGTAAGGATATTGTTCGCATTCCCGCCACTTATGCTAATTCTCCTTCTATTTCTCAGTATGTGCTGGAGGATTTATTTTCTCACAATATAGCCTACGATTTAACAAGAGAACCGATGGGGGATTTCTCAGGAACTCCCTTTTCAGCCCTTCAGTTTATCTTATTCACGCATCCTAAGACGTTGTATCTCGTAGGATGGGATTGTAGTGCTGGTTACGCTTATGATACGCCTAACGCAATCAACCCTGCTAATTACCAAGTGAATATAATGAAAAAATACTTCTTACCTTTCATAAAACTCAATTATCCTGATATTGAGATCATATCAATCAACCCTGTGGGACTCAAAAATATGTTCACAGACGTGTACATGAAATAAATTTTTTTCGTATATAATTCAATACTTCCATTTATCCCCAATCAAAACTACAACAAACATCATGAAAAACAACGAAACAATCAAACTTTTAGTATGTTATCACAACAAATCAGAAATTATCAATTCTGATTTATGCGTGCCCATACAGGCAGGTAGGGCCATCGCCAAAGAAAACTTTCCCGGGATGATTGGAGACGATACCGGAGAAAACATATCTGATAAAAATGATTTATATGCTGAAATTACGGCATACTATTGGGCGTGGAAAAACCGCCATCAACTTGGAAATCCAGACTATATTGGACTCATGCACTATAGAAGACATTTTGTATTTGATGAATCTTCTCCTCTATTGGGACTTCAAGTGGATGACAAGTTTAAGAAAGGATACTCGTGTGTTCCAGTGGAGACATTCTATCCATCGTATGTAGATGATATTGGTCTCGATCTTTCCTATGTAAAAAACAGTCTTCGCAAGTCTGACTTTATATGTGCTAAAGGAAGCGATGTCTCTTATATTCCGGCAAAGTCAGCTTATGATGAATACTTATTAAATGTCAAAACATCTAGGAAAGAAGATTACGACAGCCTTGTGGAAGTCCTTCTGAAACATTATCCCGAGTATGCCAATGCGGTGTTCAAGTTCTCTCATGGGACAATCAAACATTTTTACAATATGTTTGTGATGAAATGGGAGTTATTTGAGGAGTATTGCAGTTTTCTTTTCCCTGTTTTATTTGAGGTAGAGCCAAAGATTAATTTTCAAAATAGATGCAGAGAAAGTTACCGGGTTATGGGATATCTCGCAGAAATCATGCTAAGCATGTTCATTTTTAAGAAAAAAGGGGAGAAGTTACCAATTAAAGAATTATATGTTAGCTATATAAAAGATACCAGAAAAATTGAGATTGCCAAGGATATCGATGATTCTCATGTGGGTATTGCAATGGGGTGCAGTGCCTCATACGCTCCATATTTGTGTGTATATTTGCAATCTATTAAGGATAACTCAAGTTCAAAAAGAAGGTACGATATCTATGTTCTTGAATCGTCTTTCTCGCAGGAAATGAGGAAACGTTTAGAGAAATGGGTGACCACTGAAAATATCTCTATTCGCTTCATTAATCCTGAACGCTGGTTTCACGATAAAAATTTGCATATAGACAACAAATCGCTCAGTCGAGAGTGTTATTACCGATTGGCTGCTCCCTACATTCTTCACGATTACAAAAAAATCATCATTACTGATATTGATTTAATATGTAAGAACGATATCGGAATTTTATCTGAGGTGGACATGGAGGGTTGTCCCTTGGCTGCATGCATAGATTCTTTCTGGGGAGGTATTATTAACAAGTTGCCTGATAAGATGAACTATGCTGTTACAGATTTAGAGTTAGAGGATCCATACCAATATTTTAATACAGGGGTGATGGTTGTAGATACTGATTACTTTGTGAACAATGATCTCTTATCTGCAGCTCTTGAAATATCCTCTGAAAGAAGATTATGCTTGCAGGAACAGGATGCACTAAATATACTACTGAAAGGCAAGATAAAAAAGCTCGACACGAAGTGGAACGTCGAAGTGAATAATAAAATTATAGAAGACAATTATGAAAAATATGTACCACGTGCACAGTATGGCGAATGGGAGATATGTGCTGAGGATCCATACATCCTTCATTTTGTAGCTTCGAGGAAGCCTTGGTTTTTTCCCTTCGATAATTTTTCTCATGTTTGGTGGCATTATGCAAGGTTAACTCCTTTTTATGAGGAAATTTTGCACATGCTTATGAGTTATAGAATAAGTCAAGTAATGCCGCATGCAAGCAACGCAATGGTTATTAGTTTGAGACAGGAACTCGGGAAAGTTCACTTCCCAAATATTGGTAGACGATTTGCAAAAAACGAAAGAGAAATCAGATTGATGTATGTTATGGAGCATTGCGTGATTTTCAAACTGAAGAAATGGAGATATGCCTTGGGAAGGATATTTAGTTTTGGAGAGAAACATAAAAAATATCAACAAAAATATGACGCAACGAAGAATCTGTTAAAGGAAGCAAAGGAGCTTAAAAAGGTGCTACGCAGAGTGTAACTTGCATGATTGATCCACCAAACTAAAACCTATACGTTTTGTTTCAACTAACCGCTCCCTTTCGACAGAGATGAATTTCTTAATGCTTGTGAAGATTAAACTGGTGCCCATTTTTCGACACATTGGAAGCTTATTTAAGCCCCCCATTTTGTGTACATCAGGCGCGTAGCTTTCTTATATCATCCGATAACCTCGGATGTCAACCCATTTTGGCGCGATTTTGTAGCGTAGGTGCTGCAGCCCAAGCGTAGCGAGGGCGCGGCGCGTAGCGCCGCAAGCCGCGCCGGAGCGGAAAAATCGCGCCAAAAATTCGCCGCCATCGGGGACTCGGCTGACTCCCGGTACATCTCTGGACTCCGGTAACCCAACACCGAGTGAGACCGTTCTTTGTTGTAGTATTCCAGCCATTCTGCCGTCATCTCCATAGCCTCTTCCAAGCTTCCGGGATCACGCTGCAGGAAGAACTCATGCTTGTATGTCCTCCAAAAGCGCTCCACGACGATGTTATCTGCCCATCGCCCCTAATTAAAAAACTGCCAAAATGATGCGCGAAGTGATAGAATCACCTTGCCGGAGCAGGAGTTCGCCCAAGATATTAGGCGAACTCCCGGCGTGGGGATCCGAAAAAATCCGCGCAACGCGCACATTATTAATAGACAGACGCATTTTCTAATGCGTTTACCCTGATCGATGATTTTTGGGACTTGCGAGGGATTGTCAAATGAGGTATATTGCGAACATGCGTATGATGGTATTGATTTCGCTGGCATTTGCGGCGTACGTCTTTTTGCGCGGGGTGTACCCGCTGGCGTGGAAATGGCCATTCAAAGTCTTGGCGGCGACAGTATTATTGGGGGTGGCATGCATCTTCCCGGTGCTTCGGAGTATGGGCGGGAATCTACCCTTTGCGCCGGATCTGCCGGGCTGGTTTCTGTTGACTTACAGCGGTCTCTACATGCTTATGCTTTCCTTTGCCGGCTTATTGTTTGCCGCGTGCATCATTTATGATATCCTTCTCCTGTTCATCCCGCGTCTGCGGAAGGGGGAGCATGCTCAGCGGAGGCATCTCCGGGCACGTTTGGCAGGAGCCTCGTTTGCGGTGGCTGTCTTGATCTGTGGAATTGGAATGTACGAAGCTCTCTGCCCGCCACGCATTCGTGAAGTGAAGCTGCAGCTTCCCGTGGATAAGCCATTTCGTATTGCGCTCCTGTCAGATCTCCACGTAGATTTTGCGAAGGATGCTTCCACGGTGCGCGGCTGGGTACGGCAAACGATGCAACTCCGACCGGATCTCATCGCCATTACCGGCGACTTCGTGGATGGCTCAGTACAGCAGCGCGGGAATGCCTTGAGGTCGCTTGCGGAGTTGCGTGCTCCCTTTGGGGTGTACGCTGTGCCGGGCAATCACGAATATTACTCCGGTTACGGGGAATGGGCGCCTTTCCTGCGTTCTCTGGGGCTTCGACTGCTAGAAAATGAACACGTGACGTTGTCGGAACTCGGTGTCGTGCTGGCAGGAGTGACAGATCCTGCGGCGCGCGGCTTTGGCTTTGAGCATCCGAATGTGGCCAAAGCAACGTCGGGCGCGTCGACGGGTCTCCCGGTCATCCTGCTGGCTCACCAGCCTCAACTCGCGCGAGATGCCAAACGCTGCGGTGTGGCTCTCCAGCTTTCCGGACATACTCACGGCGGCATGATACTACCCCTGTGCCCTCTCGTCGCGCGTTTCAATGCGGGCTACGTTTTCGGTCTCTATCGCTCCGGTAACATGCAGGTGTACGTGAATCCCGGCACAAGCCTGTGGACCATGATGCCGCTGCGTCTCGGCGTGCCTTCCGAGATTACATTGCTGCAAATTGAACCGACGGCACAATGATGCCGCAAACAAGATTGGTTGAACAGGGGAGCCCCTTGGAGCAACCGCATTTGAGAGAAGTTAATTAGCAGAGAAAAAGCTCCAAACACTTGATTACTCTGTCTATTTCCGAACACGAATTTCCAAAATCGTACATAGGCAAACGCATTTCCCAATGCACTTGCCTTGCTGCCAACAGCTCCCTGACTTGCAAATCTCATTGCCGGGTCTTGCTTTATACGACTGATTGTGCTAAACTCCGTCCCCGAAGTTACTTGGCGCAATGAACCAAGTCCAAAAGAAGCGATTGGCATACGAGCTGACGGATGGGCTCTCCGGGGTGTTTTCGCTGCTCGTGGTGCTGTGGGTTATGGGCTTTGTGCAGGAGCAAATGCTCACACAAGGTTGGCATGTCCTATTGGGGGTGTTGGCATGGATCAATGCTGCATGCGTGTATTTCCGCATTCTGCGTCCCTTGCTGCGCCGGGGTGAGAAGCGCCTTCCCTCGCGCCCGGACTGCTTCCTGCTGGGGGTGGTCACACTCAACTCACTGCTGCTGGCGGGAATCATCACACACGCTGTACCACCGGGTGGTCTGTACGCAGTCATGTGCGTGGCCATGCTGCTGAGCATTGTGCAAAGCATCTTCTCCGTTGCACGCATGCTTCGGCTGGCGCTCGACATACGATCCGGCGGGGTGCAGAGACTCTCTAAAACTGACCACTGGTCACCGGTCATCATCTTCTTTTTGGGCATGTCAGCCTGGGTGCTGGTGAGTACCCTGCTGCTCATGACACCCAACGCCCACACCAGCGGCAGCACGATCTCCTTCATCGATGCCCTTTTCACCTGCGCGAGCGCCACATCCATCACCGGGTTGACCTGCATTGACGTGGGGGCCGAGCTCTCCCGCTTTGGTCAATTCATCGTGCTACTGGATTTTCAAATCGGCGCCATGGGAGTAATGACGTTCACCTATTTTGTGATGATGATGATCGGCAACCGACTCAGCGTGGAAAACAGCAGCGCCGTTTCCTCGATGTTAGACCAGGAAAACCTACGCACCATTCCCGCCTTGCTTAGAACCGTGGTGGGTGTGACGCTGAGCATTGAGGCTGTCGGCGCCCTGCTCCTGTACAACATGTGGGAAGGAGTGCAGGGAGTGGATCAGGCTCATCTTTTGTTTTACGCCATTTTCCACTCGGTTTCCGCCTTCTGCAACGCCGGCATCACTCTTTTCCCGGACAACATGGCGCAGAGCGGCGTGAGCTCCTGCTACTCTGCTCAGGTGGTGATGCTGCTGCTCATCATCGCCGGCACCTTGGGCTTCGGCATCTACAGAGAAGCCTTGGCGAGACTGGGACGTCGGTTGCACCACAAGAAAAACACGCGACGTTGGAGTACGCACTCCTGGTTGGTCATGCGCGTCACCGCCATCGTGTTACTGGGAGGGTTCCTCGGATTAACCTTCCTGAGCTTCCTGGAACCCTCCTCCACCCACGCCATCACAGGACATTCGCTCTGGGAAAGCTTGTGGAACACGGTTGGACGCTCGGCAGGCTTCAATCTCACCGACATCGCGGAGTACGGTCCCGTGTACAAGCTTTTCCTGTGTATCCTCATGTTCGTAGGAGGCAACCCAGCGGGCACCGGCGGCGGCGTTTTTGCCCCGGTGGTGGCCATCTGTGTGCTCGAAGTATTCCGCGTGCTGCGCGGTCAGCAGGACGTCCAAATTCACGAGCGTCGCATTGCCCGCTCCACCGTGGAACGAGCCATGGCCACCGTGGTGCTCTCCATTTTCTGGATTATTGTCACCACGATGCTGCTGTTGCTTGTGGAAGAGTGGAGCAGCGGAGCGGACAAAAGTCATGCAGGGCTTACCCACCTGCTCAACATGCTTTTCCTCGAGGTGAGCGCCTACACCACCACGGGCTACTCGCTCATTGATCCCGCTGATCTCTCTTGGTTCTCCAAACTGATCATCACGCTCAACATGCTCTTCGGGCGCATGGGCATGTTCACCTTCATGCTCATTTTCATTACTCCCAAACCACCGCAAGCTTTCCGCTACCCGGAAACACGCCTCCCGCTCAACTAACCCTCACACCAACATACAACTATGGCTCATTCCAGAAAATTCGTCATCATCGGCATCGGGCAATTCGGGCGAGCTCTCGCCCTGCACCTGCATGATGAGGGGTACGAGGTCACCGCCATCGATGAGCGCGAATCCGTCATCAATGACATTAAAGACAAGGTCACGCAACCCATCATCGGCGATGCCACACGCGACAGCCTTCTCGACAAGTTGGATTTGGGAACCAACACGCACGTGATTGTAGCCGTCGGCGAAAAGTTTGAGCGCAATCTGCTCATCGCCGCTCATCTTAAAATCAGCAAGAAAGTGGAGCATCTCTACGTACGCTCGGTGAATGAACTTCAGGCAGAGATGCTCAAATTGCTTGGCATCAACGAACTTTTCCGTGTGGAAGACGTGGCTGCTCGCCAGCTGGCGCGACGTTTCGTCAACCGCAGTTTCAAGAGTCTCACAACAATTGACTCTACGCACTCTCTCGCCGAGGTGCCGCTGCCGGACGAATGGCTCGGCAAATCTCTTATGGAATCGGGGCTGCGCTCAAAGTACAAACTCAACCTCATCACCGTGCGGCGCGGCTCACCTAGTGAAACACCCTCAGACGAAGCTCTCATTGAACAGCCTGAGCAGCCTGTCGTTGGCACCCCGGATCCCGCCATGGTGTTCCAACAAAACGATGTACTCGTCCTCTTTGGCAAGCAGAGTGATCTGGATAACTTTGTCAAGGATATCGAGGACTGATATCACTCCCCATATGCCACGCGTGATTCTCCCAACTTGTTGGTTTGCTGGCTATATCTTCGATCTGGACGGCACACTGGTGGACAGCATGCCCCTGCACTTCCGGGCTTGGCGCCAGGCGTTGCACAATGCCGGAGCAGATGCCTCCGTCTTTGATTGGGATGATTTTCTAGCCCACGGTGGGATGGCCGCTGTGGACATCGTAAAGGATCTGAACCGCAAGCATGCGCTCTCCATGCATCCTGAACAGGTGGCTCTTGCCAAACGTTCCCTCTATGCCGATTATGTTGCCAGAGAAAAGTTACCCGTCATCCCAGAGACTGTAGGGCTTGTGCACGAGCTACGCCTCCGCGGCATTCCTTACGCCATCGGTACGGGCAGCGCCATCGCCGGGGCCCTTCAAACGCTCCGCGCAGCTGGTCTGCAAGAACTTTTTCCCCTCATCGTCACCCCGGAAGACGTGGAGCGCGGCAAACCTGCTCCGGATATTTTTTTGCGTGCCGCTGAACTCATGGGCATTCCTGCGAGTAACTGTGTCGTATTCGAGGACGCCGACCCCGGGATACGCGCCGCCACCGCCGCAGGCATGCATTTCGTGCGCGTTCTGCCCTCCTCTCCTGACCAACCATGCTCTCCGATCTAGGAGACTTCCCAAAAATTCTTCCGCGAACTCTCCATTCCTCACGATATGTTCCGGAAGGAAGTCGGCCTAGGAGTGGGCAATTCTTGCAAACTACCCGTCGAAACTACACGCGAGAGCATCAATCCAGAGGCACAAGCTCGTACTTGCGCGAACCAAGTCCCATCTGCTCAGCGTATTCAAGCTGGTGCAAACCTCCTCGAGATTCGATACGCTCCTTGAGATCGTGCAATTCCGCTTCAGGCAGTTTGTACAGGAGATCAACGCTCGCCTGATCTACCGCCAGAATATCCGTGGATGCTACGATGCCAATGTCGCTCGCTTTGGGTGGAGCCGCCTCCACCCCCATACAATCACAATCTACGGACATGTTGCGCATCACATTGATGAAGGTGATATGCTTCCCAAAGTGATCCACCGTGGCCTTAGCGGACTCCACCATATTCTCCATGAACGGAGCTTGGCTACTTGCCCACGTGTTTCCCGGGGTGGAACCATGCACCATTGCCTTACCAATCTTGCCGTCTGCACACCCAATGGCAATATTCTTGATCGAGCCACCAAAGCCCCCCATGGGATGCCCCTTAAAATGCGTGAGCACTATCATCGAATCGTAGTTCAGAATGTTCCGACCCATGCTCATTTCCTTAAAGCGCTTGCCGCCCTTCACCGGCAGCATCACTGTACCCTCCTCATCCATGATATCCACCGGGCAGAATGTCCAACCGTTCACCTTAAGTGTTTCGCGATGTTTCTCAGTGGTATCGCGACCTCCCACATATAGCGTATTGGTCTCAACGAGCGTGCTATTAGGAACAGCCTCCTGTAGAGCCTTCACCATCGGAACGGGGATAATATTGGGACCGTGCGGCTCGCCGGAATGCCACTTAATGGCCACCTTCCCCTGAATATCGGCCTTCACATGGTTGTATATTTTAAGCAAACCTACCGGGCTAATATCTTTCGTAAAATACACCTTAGCTACCGGCTGTTCCGGGCTCGTCTGCCCCGGTCGGGCAGGATCACATTCTGCCATACACAAACTAGCACCTGTTGTCATTAGAGTGATGAGGTTAAAAAGCGTTTTCATGATGGATGGGATCACCAGTAGGACCCGCTTCCCTTCTGTTCCCCAAGCTTACACTCCTAGGAAGGGGTTGGTCAAGCATATTTTGCAAAAAAACAAGAGAAAAAACCATTTTATTCGAAGGAGGTACCAGCTTCAGGTCCCTTTCTCGCACGCAAAGTTCAGAAACTACCTTGCGATAAAATCAGAAATGACCATCCATTGCTCCCCAATCACTCTATCCCAGGGCAACCGAATTTGAGAGAAGGTAATCAACAGAGAAAAGGCTCTTATTGACCGATATCACTGTCTATACGTATCAAAAATCATGACAGCAAAAGAAGAATTTTTCGTGAAACAAATGGGAAACGGTACAGCATTACTCTACAACGAGCGTATAATATTCCCCCTGTTGAGTAAACTTAGCGGGTTTGCCGGCGACCGTAATTTGAGCGTCCGGCAGCGGAGAAGGCAGCACCCAGCGAACCTGAGGCAATCCACTGAGGTGTAGCTGCAGAGTAGCACCCGGTTCCAACTTGACAGAAACGCATGCGCTACCATCCAAACTCACCGGACTTTCCTCGGAACCGATGCTGAGAGTGCGCCCCTCCGCCAATTCCCACGACTGGTCGGCAGCAACTGTCACGGGTAATTGCATGGAGAGATCCCCCTGCTTAAGCACAATTCCTTTCGCTCCAATGCTCACGTGGGGCTTATTCTTGTTCGCCGCAAGGAGGAGGATTCGCCCGCTGAAGGGGTCATCCACCACAATACCTCCTACCGACCAATCTTTCACCACTTTTTCCTCCGCCACATTGGCCGCTGCAACATCCCAAGTGGCAACCTGATCTGCCTGAGGAGCCTTTCCTCCCCACCAGGCAGCGGGAGAATCCAAAGACGCCTTCGGGTCATCATTGCGAACGGGAGAAAATGGCAATTTCTCCAAAGTCGCCACAGCGTACGCATAGCGTGCACCGATGGTGATCTGCGATTTTCCATCGTAGTGCACGCCCATAGAATCTCCTGCAGTGATTTTAGTGAGATCCCGCGTACGTACCCAACCCACATTCTTCTTCTTGCGGGCCATGTCTCCAAGCAGTCCGGCCGTTGTGTCTCCCGCAGCGTTCTTGTTTTCCCTACCGTTCCACGTAGCGCACTCACCGACCACAGCGTATTTAATTGCTCCCTTCTTAGTCTCTTTTCCCACGCGGGTCAGAAGGCTCAAAAAGCGGGCAGGCGCCTCCGTAATCTCCACATCTGTGCCGTCAGATTCGCCCTGTAAGTACAGGAGGGCATGCACCTGATAGCGTCCTTGAAGGGCAGCAAGAGCTTCCTTCACCGTGGCGCTCAAGGATTTGTACCCGGGCGCATCCGGTAGCCAGCAGCTGTTACTGCCACCGTCCAGAGAGGCCTTAATGACAGCTACTTTGTCTGCTTTTGTGGTATGCCATTTATGGCGCTGCATCATGGAGCAGAAACCGTATTCCGGTCCCATGCAGAGCGAACCGGCATAATTCGGCAGCTGGGGAGCTACCGTTGACCAGCTCGGGCTCTTCTCGAACCGCTCTCCTGTACTGCGCACCATATTGCCGTTCCAGAGCAGTCCATCACTCTTGTAGCGCTCCAGCTGCTCGGCAGTGGCAGGGGTACCCTTTACCGCGCCCAGCGAGTTAGATTGCCCGGTGAGGATGTACACGTGGTTAGACTGCGCGACTACAGCGGACGCCCCCAGCAAAGCAGCCATCCATATCCCATGGATGAAGGTCTGGATACATTGCATTCCTCCCATAGTTGTAGTCATATCGAAATTCAGAAACGAGCGAGATGTCAAGTCCTACAAATCCGAAGCGCAAAGATCAAGTCTGCCCCAGTTCATTTCTTGGTCGCGGCCTCATCCAGTGTGATCGTGTAGGAACCATCATCCTGCTTGGCTATCTTCGCAGGCTTACCTCCCACCGTGATGACGGTTTTGATTGGCTGGGGGGGCAAAGACCACGTGACTGTTGGCAGATCAGTCAGGTGCAACTCAAGGGTAGCATTGCTCATCGCCTGCAAACTGATGCATGCGTTGCCGGAAAGTTGCACGGGTTTGTCCTTATCCCCCAAGCAAATGACACGCCCGCTCTTTATTTCCCATGTTTGGTTCGTAGTGACCTCAACAGGTACCTTCAGGGTGAGGTTGGCATTTTTCACACGGATGCCGCTCGAGCCGAGTTGAATCTTGGCTGGAGTCGCAGCATCCTTCGGCTCAATCACCACATTGCCAGTGAAGGGATCTTCCACTTCAATGCCGCCGACGGCCCAATCTGCAGAGATTTTCTCCGTTGTATTTGCTGAGGAAATATCCCACAGCGCCACACTGTCCGGTTGAGGCATTTTGCCGGCCCACCAAGCATGCGGGGTATTGAGCGCAGAACCCACTGAGTCATTACGAGAGGACGGAATGGAGAGGCCTTCCAAAATGGCTGTGGCATACGCATAGCGAGCCCCAATGGCAAGCTGAGATTTGCCATCGTATTTGTTGGAATTGCCGATACGATTTAAATCACGTGTACGCACCCAGCCCATCGTCCTTTTCTTTTTCTGCACGAAGTTTTGCATCAGCTTTACTACTGTCTTGCCATCCTTGGCGGCAAAGTCGCCATCCTTCGGAGCAGCGTTTTCGCCAACGATGACCAGCTTGGGCATTCCCTTCTTGAGCAACTTGGGCACCACTTTCTTACCGGTCCCCGCTTCCTTGGACGGTTCTTCCCCGGCCTTCAGCGGAGGTTCCCCATTGCGTATGTCCTTATCCATCCGAGAGAGCATATCTTGGAACTGTTGCACGACGGAGGGGATACGATCCTCCTTTTCCTCTTCACCATTCAACCAGAGGAAAGCGCGAATAACGCAACGTCCCTTGAGATCATTGGAACCAGCTGCTGCTGCCACGCTTCGAATGAAGGAATTATATACGTTCCCGTCGCGTTTCCAGCCTTCATTGCCAGAAGGATCGTTGATGGCGCCTTTGATAACGCGGATATTTTCGCCGGGAGCGCTGTGCCACTTGCGTCGCTGCATCATGTTACAAAAACCGTACTCGGGTCCCATACTAAACACGGAGGGCTTACCTTCGGCATTTGTTTCCTGAGCTGGGAGCTGTGGCGCAACCATACTCCAGTTGGAAGGCGCCACAACCTCGCCCGTGCTGCTCATGTTGCCATTCCACAGATAAGAGTAGCTCTTGTAGTCAGATATTTGCTCCTTTGTGAGAGCGCCGCCCTTCACCGTACCTAAGGCGTTTGCACCTCCGGCCAGCAAATAGATATAATTTGTTTCTTTGACCGCACTCACAGAGCAAAATGCCCCGACGAGCCACGCGCTCAGAACTCCGATTCGTATGAGTTTGTTTTTCATTTTAGGATGATTTCGTTGATGAATTTGTCAGTTTGTTGCGGGACTATAAGCCGAAGTGGCTGCTCGCCCTGCGGCAAACTAAAGCGGCGCAAGTGAGAGGAGGCGGAAATCTCCTGCGCACCCTCAATACTGCAGTCGGCAGTGCCCACCACAATGGCTTCCCGCACGCCAGGCGGGCGGGGAACAGTGATGAACACTTCTTTCGATCCGCAGGTTACACCCGTTGTCAGGTCTTGATCGGTGATCAGCTGCGCTGCGATAGTCCTCTCCCCGGCTGCATAACCCACGCAAAAGCGAGTGAGCCGAATTTGCCGGGGCTCCGTGCCGGTATTTGTCAGTCGCATGGAACGGATGGGGTGCTGCACGGGCTTTTTGATGAAGATGACACCATGATCGCTCTGGGGCTGCACAGGAATTTTATGCCCGTCTTCATCAGTGAGTTCCAACGTTCCCCAACGCTCCACCTCATCGTTCTCGAGATTGATTTCAATGTAAAGAGGATCCACCAAACCCGGCACCTGCAAATCGAGGAACTCACCCGGACGCATGGTAAGTACTTCCATGACGCGCTCGATACCCACCGTGTCCTGACGTTCCACAGCACGCAACTTGGGTCGATCACTCATATTACTTGCGGCACAGGGGACCGGAATGCGATTAATGGCAAACTCATAAATGGACACCCACTTATCAGCCGGCTGGGTGATGCGGAAACGCACCATACGCGCACGCACCGGGTGGGCTCCCAAATTGAGCACGACCACCGGACCGCCGCACTCCCCGCCAATAGCGCTCCAATGCTCCCCGTCGTCAGATACCTCGAACTGTCCCTGCGGCACATAGTCCAGGGGGCGCCCCCCTCCCATCAACATATTCACGCGGCGAATAACCACTGGAGAGCCGAAGTCCAGGCAGAACCAATCTCCTTCTCGCTGTATTGCTTGGCTAGACCAAAAAGTATCAGGATTACCATCCCGTATGGCTTGATTGTTGTTATTTGCATCACCGCAGCTGGTGGAAAAGACAGGCCACACACGATCCCGCCCGGCCAGGAGAGCATCAATAAAATGGTTGTTGTACTCCACGGCTTTGAGAAGTGCAGGTCCCATGGCATACATGGCCACCTCTACGTCATTTGCGCCGATAATTTGGTGACCATTCCAACCTCTGCGTTGCGTGGTGCGCATCTTGTTCATCACATCCACAGCGTCCATGAAAATGGGGAGTTTTTTGTCCGCGTCCGGCTCCAGCAGAGTCTGCATAGCTAGAATACCGGCATGTCCCAGCATTTCAAACTGCGTCAACCAAGGCAATATCTCATCGTGCAGCCGACCGGGAGCATCAAGGAGCTGTTGACCAGCCTGCCGAATACGACCATACTCCTCTGCAAGCACACGAGCGCTCTCGAAATCCTGTTTTTCTTCCTCCAAACTAGTCACGAGTTTCTTCGCGATAGCAGCGCTATGGGTAGATTCCTCACGCTCGTAACCGTGACCATTTGGCAACAGATAGGAATTATGTTCACAAAAGAGTTTCATGGCCTCCAACTGCTGAGGATAGAGGCGAGCAATCCCCTGCTCCCACGTGCGAAGCGAATCGTAACGCACAATATTCCAAGTGTAATTTGCCACGCCGAAAAGTCCCACCTTGCTGGCTTCGGCCTCGGCCATGGGATTGGCAACAAAACCGCTCATCTGCGACTTCATCTCCTCCTCGGTTCCTAAGCCATAGGCCCGCCCCATGGAAAGGCGATTGGGTTTGAAATCATTGCACGGCCAGTTCCACCAAATGAAGGAGGGACGACCCAAGTGGTGATTCACCCAACGCTGTCCTTCCAGCGTAATATCACCCACGACAGTATTACCCGTCCACATCACGCGGATGGCGGGGTCCAACCCCTCACCCAACGTGTGCAATTCATCCGGTCTAGCCCAGCTCCGATTATAACCAGAGGGACAAATGATAAGGGTTTGATTCACGTCCGGGTGCTTGCGGATAAAATTTTCCAAGATGTAATTGGTGAGCTGAACCTGCCGCCGGGCATGCCCAATCTCACCGGTTGTGTCATCAAATAGCAGCCCGAAGTCACGCACGCCCAAATCATACATGTTCTCAAGCTTGCGGCAAAGTGCCTCCAGCTGCTGCCGTCCCTCATCTACCTCCCAGCGCACAGTGTTGGAGGGGTGAATGGCCCACACAAAACGCACATGGTTTCTATGCGCACAATCCACCAATTCACGCACTTCTTGCGCCTTCTCAGGTGGGTAAGGTTCATAGCACCCCTGACCGTGGTGGTAAGGATCGTCTTTCGGCGCATAAATGTAAACATTCATCTTGTTGCGCCCATAGAATGCAAACTGGGAGCATCGATCCTCCTTACTCCAAGGTACGCCGTAATACCCTTCCACCACTCCGCGGTACGGCAGGTCTGGCCAATCCACCACCAAACAGACCGGTAATTCTCCCAGCCTTGCCACTTGACCGATGTCCATTTGAGGAAAAGGATCCTCTTGGGCATTGGTTGCCCCCGGCACGCCTCGCAGTAGCTGACTAAGTGTTTGCTTGGCGTAGTACAAGCCATCCTCATCATTGGCCCACACTTCCGCCCGGCCTGCCGTAATGCGCAGAGCGTACCCCCCCGCAACACCTTGGGGAAGTCCATTCCAGATATCGCCGGAGCTGCTTCCGTCGCGCATGTGGACGGCCACCTCCTGCACACGCGTGGTCTGCCCCGCAAGCTCGCAAAGTTTCGGGGTGGGGAATACCAAACTATCACTAGCCGACACCATAGCCACCATGGCGAAAATGAAAAGAAAAATCGTTCGTGAATAACTCATAGCTGACTCATATTGTTTACAACGGTTTCTAATTCCTCAATAGTTTTTACATAAGCGTCCGGTCGCTGAGTACGACAGGAAAATTCATATCGAGAGGCATCCGGCGCCCAAGCCGCGCACGCCACGCGCACCCCGGCCTGGCGCGCTTGTTGGATATCCGTAGGCATGTCCCCCACATAAAGGACCTCCTGCGGATTCAGCCCCGTGCATTGCATGTACTCCCGCATACGCTGAGCCTTAACGTTACAATATGGATCACCGTACAGGCACATTTCAAAATTTTCGTTCAAACCGAAGAAACGCAACGTAGGCAGGGCGGTGTAGGACTCCTTGCCGGTCACAACAGCCAACCGAAGACCCGCTGCTGCCAATCGTCCCAACAACTCTCTCACCCCCGCGAAGGGATGAGGGGCATACTCTGCATGCAGCCGTTCATATACATCTGCGAACTTCGCTATTGGCAACTCCGGATCGTCCGGTGACATACCGAGGAGTCCACCAAGAACACCCCGATCACTCAGTCCGAATAGAGCCTCCACCTCTTCCGCCTCCGGGATCCGACCTGTCAACTCACCTACGCAGCGTCTATAGCTCTCCACACACAGGGGGAGTGTGTCCCCTAGCGTCCCATCCATGTCGAATATTACTGCCCTGAGCATACCCTATCTCGACTCACCAACGTTGCATAGCACTTTAGCATAATCCGCCGTCCATAGCAAACCCAAAAATCCGCTTCTCCCTCTTTTCCCGCATCAGCCTCATCACGCAGAAAGGCTTGCAATAAGCAAGCCTTTCAATGAAACCGCTACGCACGAGAGGACTCGAACCTCCACGGTGTTACCCACTAGAACCTGAAACTAGCGCGTCTACCAATTCCGCCACGTGCGCGTCACGGTACGATGTCGTCCGCCACATTGAAGCACACTTTCCCGACAGGTGCAAGACTAAAATTCACTCGGAAAAGATTTTTTTGCCGCACATAGGAATCAGCACTAAATAACAAATTGTAAGACAGTGTAAAAATTATGATTGACTTGAGGTATAAGATCGCTATAATACACACGGTGCCGTGTGTAGCTGTTCGAGTGGCTCTCAGTGAGCTGCGAGACAAGGAAACGGTTAAAACACCCTATACTACGTAACATGAAAGTTCGATATTCAATACTTGCAGTGGCGGCAATGTTGACGCCAGTAATGGCGGCGGAACCGATCTCCGCAGAGGCATTTGCTCAGCTTCCGGCTCTCTCTGCGAAGCGCCTGTCAGGCTCTTTTACGATGGGCTATGATACCAACTACGTGGGGCGTGGCCTTGTGATCTCACACTCTGTGGCCGAAGGCGACAGTTCAGAGCTGGCTGCCTTGAAGCTCAATTACGACATCGGTCACAAGCAACAGCAGTGGAGCATCGACAGCGCGATTGCATACAAAGCTGTGAGCTCTGGTCACACAATGTACGGGCCTGCAGCGTACACAAACATCAATGAACAGATAGGGGCCCCCATAGTACAGCCTCGCAATGTAGAAAATGAATTTGCGGTGCTGACCGCCGTGAAGTACAGCGGCAAGAAGGGGCATGTGTCACTGGGTCACGAGTTTGTACACGGCGGCTTGCTGGGTGCTTTTGCCAAGCACTTCCGCCAACAGAGCGCCTCGTGCGTGAATGAGGTCTATTTGGAAACGGTATGGACGCCTGCGAAGTGGGCAGAGGTCGGACATACCTTGCGCTTGAGTTTTCAGGGCGTGCAGGGCTGGTGGTTCGAGCCGTACGTGACCTTCAAAGCCCCCATCATTGGGCGGGGTGAACACGTGAAGATGGCTGGTTTGCTCACCTTTGCTATGAGCGCAACGGCAAATTACTTTGACGAAGGCCACAATGCTAATGCAAATGGCGCGCAGGCTTTCTGGATTAAGCTCTCAACGCCATACTTTGCCACCAAGCGCTTTGTCATTACCCCGGCGGTGAGCTTTAACTGGCTTGGAGCCGGTGCTCAGAAGGCGGCTAAAACATCCCTACTTCGTTCGCTCTCCGGAGGAGACAGCACGCTGGTGCCATACCGCAATTTCGGCGTTGTTGGCAGCGTCGCGTGTACGTACCTGTTCTAATCTGTACGAGATAGAATCACCCTTGAATAATCAGGGCGGGCCTGCCCGCAAGCAGGCTCGCCCTTCTTTCACACCCCAAAGCATGACAAAAACTGAGCTGGATGCTCTCTGCACAAGAGCGCGCGGCTCTCCTACCGCCCAGCGGCGACGACTATGACCAACCTGAATGTACACGGGCAAGAAAATGTTGTAGTTCCCGGATTCTACATGCCCAACCGCCTGAGCGTGCAGGCGTGCAAAACACTTAATTACCTGCTACAGGGCAGGCTCTGCTACATCACGGATGATGCATTCCCCCCAGCGCCGGATATCGAGGAATACTTGAGCAAAAAGCATATTCCTCTCCACCACTTCAATTTCCGTCACGGCACGCCTCTGTCAGCCCGAGAGTGTATTCACGACCTGTTCCAACGAGGGAGAAACGTCATTTTTCTTCCGGGTCAGCTGGCGCGCGTACGTGGGGCGCTCACCGATGTTCCTTCCCTTTTTCTTGAGTGCGTGGAGCACATGAATATGCCGGTGGTGCCGCTTTTTTTGGGGTATTACGGCACGAGCTTTGATACGTTGTACCGAGAGGAGCCGGAAAAAGACAGTCGGGAGGAGTTCTATGTGCTGCCTCAGTTACCTGCCGGAACGAAGAGCATGGGAGCGCGACTGCTTTCGGTGTGGATGGAAAAAGGAATGGAAGTATTCTCAGCGCAGCCGCTTCTGCAGGAATCCCTAACTACCCACTTAGTTCGCTCCCTGCACAAATACGGTGGAACAATGATGATAGACGGCACGAGCCACTCCTCTGTGCCATATTACAAAATATTGGGTGTGGCCATGACTGCTGCCCAGCGTCTGCGCAAGCGCGGGGACAAGCGCATCGGTGTCATATTGCCACCGGGACCGGGTGGTACGATCTGCCTGTTGGCCTGCATGCTGGCAGGGGTCACGCCGGTGATGATCAACTACGCAACCTCACGCGCATCCTTCGAGAGCACAGTGAAGCAGGCTGAACTCAAAACTTTCATGACGGCTCGACTGTTCATGAAAAAGTTGCCTAATTTCTCATGGCCTCCCATGGAGCAAATCATCCTCGTGGAAGATTTTCTGCTCTCTCTGCCAAAATTATCTCTCATTGCAAATGTGCTAATGGCACGGTTTGCACCGGCGAGTGTGCTCTGCAAAATGCACAACACCGATGCGCGCCATGGAGAGGACGAAGCGGTGATGCTTTTCACAGCCGGATCAACCGGTGAACCAAAGGGAGTGACGCTTACTCACCGCATGATAATGGCCAACATTGCGCAGAGCTGCTGTCGGTTGTCGCTGGATAAGGAACGCATTTTGGGTAGTTTGCCCCTGTTCCATAGCTTTGGACTCACCATAGCGCTGGTGTTGCCCCTACTCAAGGGGCGTCCTATCTGTACCTATCCCAATCCGACAGAGGCGCGCACCCTCTGCGAGCTTGTTGAAAAACACAAACTTACCATGCTGTGTGCCACGCCGACCTTTGCACGTACTATGCTGCGCCGCGCGGAAGCCTACACTTTCGCTACCGTACGCTATTTTATCGTAGGAGCGGAGCGCTTGCAGCCGGAGCTGGAGAAGGAATTTATGACGCACTGCGGTGTGCAGCTTCTGGAGGGCTATGGACTCACGGAGGCGGCTCCTGTGTGTTCGGTAAACCTGCCGGATGGAGAACGCGTTCGGGGCTCAGCCTTCGCCATACCGAGCATCAAGTCCGGTACCATCGGACAACTCCTGCCCGGCATCGCAGTGCGCATCACCGATTTGGAGGATGACGAGAAGATTCTCCCCCTCACCCAACGCGGGATGATTTGGATCAAGGGAGCCAATATTTTCCGTGGTTACGTGAACAAGCCCGAGTTTAATAAGTCCATCTTCAAATATGGCTGGTTCAAAAGTGGTGACATCGGGCAGATGGATCTCCACGGTTTCATAACACTGACTGGTCGTCTCTCGCGCATTTCCAAGATTGGTGGTGAAATGGTGCCCCACGAGGCTGTAGAAACAGCCATTTCCGAAATCCTTAAGCTCAACGCCGAGGATGGAATCCAGATATCAATCACCGGTGTTCTTGATGAGCAGAAGGGCGAAACCTTAGTGCTCCTCTCTGCCATACCCGAACACGCAGACCCCGTCGTAGAGCGTGAGGTGCTCGCTATGCTGCACACCGAGCTTGCAAAGCGTGGCCTGCCTAATCTGTGGGCTCCGCGGTATTTAGTGGCAGTTTCGTCTATACCGGTACTGGCGAGTGGCAAACAAGACCTGCTGCGCTGTCGTCAGCTCGCCGAGGAAGCGATCTTCGGCCAACAGGAGGGGAGATAAACCGCATTTGCCCCCATAAACTTTCTCCATGTCCATTCAATCATTCTCCCACGCGTCTCATGGAAAATAGACGATGGAAATGGAGCCTCCTTTTGCCACTGCTACTGCTCCGACCTTGCACGTTCCCCTGCCCTGCCTCACTCTTCCGCGATGCCCGCGCGCTTAAGAGCAGGCCAACCGCCTTCCAGCACATAGATGGGAGCCCGGATAAGGCCCGTATCGCGCAGTTCCTGCGCCACTTGGTCGGAGGAGTTGCAACTCTCCGTGCAAAAAACCACGATGCACTCTCCCCGGGCGTGAGCGGACATGAGACGCTCGATAGCTGCATCTAAAAGCTGCTGCATGGCAACCCCCGGACGAATCGGGAACATGCGATCGTCCGGGAACATGAGGTGATTGAGTTCAAAGTCGCTCTCACTGCGCGCATCCACCCACACAACTTTGTAGTGCTTTGGGTTACGCGGATCCTTTTGGAGGGAGAAGAGTGTTTCCAGACAAATGTGGCCGGGCGGCAGCTGATTCTGCACGCAGGGTGGCAAACGGCGAGGGGCAAAATAAAGCGTATCAAGCCCATAGAGCAACCCGGCAAGCACCAAGATACCCAACCCAAAGCGTATCATCTGGGCAAAAGTATCTCTCATGGCCAATGTAAGGAAAATTAGGCGCGTTTCAGCTCACCGAGCAGAAGGTATCCTGTTGCACATCGTCAGCCATGTGCTGCTGCGCTTTACCGCTTTCCGCCAGGTGTACCAATGCGTGATAAGTGTCCTCTTCATCGGAACCCAATTCAGCGGCAATCTGAGCAGCCGTTGCCGGTTGAGCTGTGAGTTGAGCACGCACCTGCGCCATGAGCTTCAGGAAAGATCCGGCGGCCTTTTTACCGGCTTGAACGCCGGGCTGGTGGTAGGCGTTAATGTGAATGAGACTCGCGTAGAAGCCAACTGCACGCTCGAAAAGGGCTATGAGGGCACCAAGGGAGGTCTCGCACACTGTGGGGATGGAGATCGTGATGCTGGAACGCCCACGTTCCGCCAACGCTTTGCGAGTTCCGCGCATAAAGCCCTGCAAGTAATCGCCGGCAGTGAATCCCGGCTCCACCTCCACATCGTCATTCACGCAGCGGCGCACTTCAATAAAGGTGACGAAAAAGTTGTCTAATCCATCGCGCAACTGCTGCACGTAAGCATGCTGATCGGTCGAGCCTTTGTTGCCATAAACCGAAATACCTTGGTGTACCTCAGAGCCATCCAAATCCAGCTCCTTTCCCAAGGACTCCATGATGAGCTGCTGCAGATATTTGGAGAAGAGTACGAGACTGTCTTTGTAGGGAAGAACGACCATGTCTTTAGAGCCATGACCGCCGCCCACAGCGTACCAAGCAAGCGCAAGGCGCATGGCAGCGTTGCGGCTGGTGTCGCGGGTGCGAGTGTGGGCATCCATCTGCGCCGCACCCTGGAGAAGAGCATCAATATCCACTCCCTGCAGCGCGGCAGGCAGCATACCAACGACAGATGTTTCGGAAGTGCGGCCGCCCACCCAATCCTCCATCGGAAAACGTTGCAGCCAGCCTTCCGCCAGTGCCACCTTGTCCAGCTGGGAATCTACACCGGTGACGGCTACGGCCTGCTTGGCGAAGGAGAATCCGTGCTCACGGAAAAAGGCTTGTGCGCAAACCATGCCATTGCGGGTTTCCGGCGTGCCGCCGCTCTTGGAAATGACCACCGCGAGCGTACTCTTCAACGGCAAGCGATTCAATACGCGATGCATACCGTCCGGATCCGTGTTGTCCAAGAAATGCATGGCAAGTCCCTGCGTCGGGAGGGCATCTGCTACAAGCTCTGGACCGAGAGCAGAGCCACCGATACCAATGACGAGGCAGTCTGAAAAAGGAACACCGCCCGGGGCCGTGATACGTCCGGCGTGAACATCTGCCGCAAACTGCTTGATCTGCGCGAGGGGCTCATCGATCTTTTCACGCAACTCGGGGGTAGGTGCCAATGAGCTGTTTCGCAGCCAGTAATGGCCAACCATGCGATTTTCATCCGGATTGGCAATGGCTCCACCCTCCAGAGCCTCCATCTCAGTATATGCTCGCTGCACGAGCGCGTCCATTCCGGCATCCGGATCGGTAGAAAGTTTCGAAAAGTCCAGTGTAACACCCATCTCCGGATAGCGCAATAAACAAGCGGCGTAGTTCTTCATGACGCGCGGATTATACTACCCCCTCCCGGGCGACGCAAGCAGAATTGCAGCGAGCTCCTTGAGCTCTGCATAGGATCCTATGCGAGCAAGCGCCGCGCGATGAGGCTTCGAACCGGGTATCTGCTTGGTGTATGCCAAAATGCGTGCACGCATGGTGCGCATGGTGCAGGTCTCATCGCCGTACATGCCGCTTTCGAGGGTGAGATGTACGTGACGCAACATCAGCTGGATGCGCTCCCTCGTAGTGGGTTCCGGCAAAAGATGCCCGGTAGCGAGCAGTGCCTTTGCTCGCTGAAAAATCCAGGGATCGTGCATGGCCGCACGACCTATCATCACCCCCGCCACAGCCTTCAAATCGCGCTCGCGCAGCACATCTTGCGGTGTCGTGATATCGCCATTCCCGATGACGGGAATGCGCACGAGGGACGCACAATGATGAATCATATCCCAATCCGCTGTACCACCGTACTGCTGAGCACGGGTGCGACCGTGGATAGTGATGGCACACACGCCTGCCTCCTCCAAACGATGGCAGGCTTCCGGCGCACAGATGTGCTGAGCATCCCAGCCGAGGCGGATTTTGGCAGTCACCGGACAGTCATCTCGCAGCTCAGCCACAACTGCACGCGCTATTTCTTCCAACAACGGCAAATCCTTGAGCAAAGAGGCCCCACCGTTGCGTCCCACAACCTTAGGCACGGGACAACCGGCGTTAATGTCCAGAAAATCCGGTCGTACAGCATCCACGATGATACGCGCTGCCTGCGCCATGCGGGTGGGATTTGCTCCAAACAACTGCACTCCCACCGGGCGGTCTCCCGGCGTTATTTGCACGTATCGCTTGGTGCGCTGCCAAGCTTGCAGCACGCCCTCGGCAGATACAAACTCAGTTTCCACCACATCCGCCCCCAGTTCGCGGCAGAGAACGCGAAATATGGCATCCGTCACTCCGGCCATGGGTGCCAGATACAGACTAAATGAGCGCAACCATTGCATAATTTTCAGGGGCTAAACGGGAATAAAACACCTTCCACAGCGCGTAACTGTGGAAGGCTCTCTGAAAAGGAGATGAAAGGCAACTGCCGAGAACAGCTGCTCGCACACGAACTCACGCGGCCTGCGCTGCGCGAACTTTCTTGATGATAGACGCCACGGTCTCAGACGGCTTGGCACCCGTCTTGATCCACTTATCCACCTTCTCCAAATCAATCTTGTAATTCACCCCCTCAACGAGTGGGTCATAGGTGCCGAGCTGTTCGATATATGCACCGTCGCGTCGCTTGTGGCTGTCCACAACAACGATCTTGTAGTACGGGCGATTCTTGGTGCCCTGGCGGTTGAGACGAATTGATACCATAGTAAAAGATGTGGTTGATTTTTCGCATCCCCACGCAGTCGCGAGGTGAGGCGGGACGACAAGGTAGCACACGAACTTTACCTTGTCAAGCGCAAAGATTACTTTTTCATCCCCCCGCAATCGGACATAAATAAGTGCACCGAACGGGGAAAAAGGGGGCAAGAGATTTATTGTTTGGACAAAAATAGCGCACCATAATGTCTGTATGGCAAACACAGACAAAGGACAAGAAAGTATTACTAATATCATTGAAGCGCGCAATAAGTACAGGATGCTGCGCAGTCGCAAGGAGCGAATGGCTTTTATCACGAAAGTAGCAAAGATGTTCAAGTATAGTCGAAACAGCGAGCTGATGGGTAAAGTTGGCTCAGATTGGGCAAGCAAAATGTACTGTACCAAGCTTGTACACGCCTGATTCCGGCATTCATCGATTCGACACGTACCGAGCGATGTGGTAGCGAGGGCCGTTGATGAATACGTTGACGCAGGATATGATACGTTGGCACCCTCAACGAAAGGCGCTATTTTGATGCCATGACTACGCGCATCCTGTCAGCGGTGTTGGCTCATCAAAAACCGGATTTTTGGGGTATCCGAGGCTCTCTGTGCCCCGTATTCTACGCCTTTCTTCCCTCGTCTTGCCGGACATCGTTCTCATGCTGTCCGACCCGGATTTTAGTTTATGAGGCGACAGGCAGGAAAACAGAAATTGGTGTCATGAAGCACTTTAGACTTGAAATGGAGCTTTTTTATGGTAGAAATGTGTGAGCAACGCACCCCACAAACAGGTAATGCGGGGAAGTTGACAAACTCAACGCAATCATTATAAATATGGACACACAAGTCTCTGTACTTTGCGATTACGCAGCCGATTATCAGGGTAAGTTATGCGTGCAAGGAGCGTTTGATACGCTGTTTGCGCGCCAATTTCCAGTGGTGCATCCCGCATGTTCACTGGCACTGCGCTTCTGCCTCGTGCCGGAAGATGCGGGCGATCATAAGCTGGGTATAACGATCGTGGACGAGGATGGAGTGCCTCTGGACAAGGAGCGCATGCCCATCATGGCTGATCTGCGCGTTGGTCTGCCGGAGGGAGCCTCTTTCCTGACGCGGAACCTGGTGATGAACTTCCAAGGGCTTCGTTTTACGAAGACGGGTACGTACTCTGTGGATGTGACTCTGGATGGTGAACTGCTTTCGCGCACGCCGCTGCGCTTGGTGCAGGTGCCCGATGAAAACGCCACAGCAGAGGATCAAAACGCCCCTCAAGCCTGATAAGAGAGCGCAAGGGACGCAAAAATAAAATCATCTCCCGAGCGCAGGGCCAACCCTGCCTCGGGATTTTTTCACTCCGCGCAGGTTGAATCGCATTCCTCCAGTAGGGCAAATACTCAGCTGCTGTCTGACGGCTGTGGGGATTCTCGCGCTGTATGCGGGTCAGGTGAGCGCTCAGCAGGACCAAGTGAGTCGGCCTAGCGGTGTATCTTCCAGGGTACGTGACCCCGGGGAAGCGTATTTGAATGCCTATCGCCTGTGCCGGGAATCCGAGATGCTGGCCGATAGGCAGAGTTACAACGCGGCCTTGCGCAAAGGACAGGAAGCTGAGCGCGTACTGGCTGCCATCGTGCGTGACTTTCCGAATTGGAAAACAAACTTGGTGAGTACGCGCCGCCGCTTGCTGGCGGAAAACATGCAGGAGTACCGCAAACGAGCTCAAGAATCCTTACCGGGAGAGCGGCGGCTGCAGCCGAACGCCGTGGAACTCCCACAACATCGGTTACCCACCGGGAGCGGTGCAAGCATCTACACTCCTGTAGAGCCCTCGAGCTATAATCCCGAGGAACGCAAGCTGTACCAAGCGCTCATGCGAGCTCAGGAGGAATGCCGCCGCATTGCGCGTGCCTACACCGAACTCAACACCCGTTTCCAAGAGGTGCAGAAGAAGCTGGTGGCGGCGCAAAATGAGCAAAGTCTATATAAAGAGCGCTACGAGAAACTCTTGGCGCAGGTGACCACGGAGCGAGCCGCAGGCAACAGTGTGGTTGATTCTCTCTCTCGTCAACTCGCGGACATGGAGAGCAAATATCGCAATTCTCAAGCTGCGTTGAAGGATGCCGAGGAGCGCTCCGGCGATTTGGAAAATCGACTTGCCGAGACTCTGCAGAATTTGGAGCGTGTCACCCGTGAACGTGATTCCCTCTCCCGCGAGAATGAGCAGCTTCGCGCTGTAGTGGAGCTAAATAGCCCGGATAAAACAAAGGCTTTGCTTGATCAAAATCTCACGCTGGCGGAGCAACTCAAGACGGCTCAGGAGAAAATTAAAGAACTGGAAGCCATGCAAACCGGCGCAAGCGACCAGAATGAAGTGCTCTCTCGCCAACTGGAAGAGGCACGCGCCGAAGCATCACGACTGCGTGAGGAGCTCAACAACATCTACGACGAGAACATGGGCTATCGTCGCCGCATTTCCGAGCTCACCGAACAGCTCAATAATTTGGAGGCGGATTTGGCAGCCCGCGAGAAGCAGCCCGTAATAGACCCCGCTGCGCAGGAGGAAAACAAGCTGCTACGTGCTGTAATCAACAAACAGCGCAAAACTTTGGCAATGCAGGAAGAAAGCCGCCGCTTTCTTATCGAAACCTACCGCAAGCTGAGTAACAACGATCCCCAAGTTCTCGAAGCATTGGACAAATTGCAGGAGGAAAGTTCTCCGGAGCTGACCGAAACCGAAAAACAGCTCCTCGAGCATGTGCAGCAAAAAATCGCCGCCGGGGTTGATGACCAGGGCAATGCCGTGCGTGTGAATCTGGAAATCCAAACGCTTGTGGACCTGGCAAACAAGGCCTTTGCCAAGGGGCGCTATGTGTCGGCGGAACAGATGTATCTGACGCTTTATGACCTGCAGCCGGACCACTTGCCGGGACTGATCAACCTAGGCACCATTCTGCTTTACAACAACAAAAGTAGCGTTGCCCTCAACTACCTTACCCGTGCCACTCGCCTGGCGCCTAATATGTCCATAGGGTATTACCTGAGCGGTATCGCTTTTTACCGCATCGAACGCTTGAATGAGGCGCAACGTATGTTCTCGCGCGCCGTGCAGCTGGATCCAGGAAACGCGGAAGCCTTTTTCTACTTGGCCAATATCGAGGGAATCAGCGGTGCATACGACCGTGCTCTCAAGCACTACGCTGCCGCTGTGAAAATCAACCCTGAGCTGGCCGATGCACACTACAACATGGCTCGCTTGTACGCAGAAACCGGACGTGTGCCAGAAGCTGCTCGCTCGTACGACCGTGCTGTACATGGCGGAGCAATGCCGGATGAGGAGTTTGAGGAATTCCTACGCACTAATAAGGACAACTCTCGACGCCCCGGCACGGATCTGGTGAGGACGGTAAAACCGGCTGAAGAGGCCCAACGCTTGAAAGAAAACGACCCCCAAATGAACCTGCCGCAGGATCAGGAGGCCGAAGAAGCCACGGCTCGAATTGAAGGGAACAGCGATCAGGACGAAAAAGATGCTGCTGATGCCAAGCGCGAGGAGTTTGCCAAGATGGTGGAAAAAATTGCCGTACCGGTTGAAACGGTGAAAACGGCCTCCCCAGCTGGACTCGGTCATGATTTACCGGATGATTCTTTCCGTACCATTCGCATGAACACCCGCTTGGGTCTGCGCTCCTTGCGTCTCAAGGCCCCTAGCCCACAACGCCTCCGCAGCCGTGGGGAAGAGCAAATCGATCGCATCCCCGGGAATTCCGGGCGCAAATAATACAGGCCCGACGGCACACCATGACAACACCCCAGAGCACGCGCGAAAAATTTTGCGACGAGTTGCTTGACTACGCCCGGAGGCACCCCGAACAAGCCGCCTGCGCCCGCAGCATGATGCGCTTTGTGGCTGACACTCCCGATTGCTTTTATCGCACCCACGCTTCCGGACATATCACAAGCTCCGCATGGCTGTTGAGTCCGGATGGCAACAGGGCTCTGCTGACACTGCACCGAAAGCTCGGCAAGTGGCTGCAGTTGGGCGGACATGCTGATGGTGATACTGAAACCTTGCGCGCAGCCATACGCGAGGCACAGGAAGAAAGTGGCATCTCCGGCATTGTTCCCGTGAGCACGGAGATTTTTGATGTGGATATTCACCGCATTCCAATGCACCCGCAGACCAACGAGGCTGAGCATTGGCATTATGATGTACGTTACCTTCTGCGCGCCCCGCATGACCATTTTTGCATCAGTCCTGAATCCTGCGCTCTGAGATGGTTCACCCACACGGAGCTGCTTTCACCCTCATTTCCGGTGGATGAATCTGTACGCCGTCTCGCAGAAAAAGCGACACTGTACAATAAGCAAATGAGCTTGACTTGAACAAGGTATGTACTATGATAGGCAGTGTTCCTATGAAGACTCTCCTTGACCAGCTCAAGCAATACACGACAGTGGTGGCAGACACCGGTGATTTCCGGCAAATGGAAGAATATACCCCACAGGATGCAACCACCAACCCATCACTTATCCTATCTGCCGCCAAGGTTCCTGAATACCGCCCGATTTTGGAGAAGGTCGTGCGGGATATGAGAGATGTTCCTCTAAGCGGTTCAATTCTGGCAGGTGAGCTCATGAACCGCGTCATTGTCGCCTTTGGTCTCGAAATCCTCAAACGTGTACCCGGCCGCGTCTCAAGTGAAGTAGATGCTCGTCTCTCCTTCGACACGCAGGCTACTATTGACAAGGCCCACGAGATTATCCACCTCTACGAACAAGCCGGGGTAGATCGTGAGCGCGTGCTCATCAAAATTGCTTCTACTTGGGAGGGCATTTGTGCTGCGCGTGAGCTGGAGAAAGTGGGGATACATTGCAATCTTACATTGCTCTTCAGCTTGGTGCAAGCAGTGGCCTGCGCAGAAGCGGGGGTAAGGCTGATCTCCCCTTTTGTAGGCCGCATTTTGGACTGGTACAGTAAGAACACAGGCGAAAGCTACACCGCCGAGACGGATCCCGGCGTGCTTTCCGTGCGTTCCATTTATCATTATTACAAGAAGTACGGCTACCCGGTGCAAATCATGGGTGCGTCCTTCCGCAACACCGGGGAAATATTAGCGCTGGCGGGCTGTGATTTACTGACGATCTCGCCGACCCTCCTTGGGGAGTTGTCCACCGGGCAAGGGACAGTGAGCTGCGAACTCACACCCGCGGTCTCGGCCACAATGGATATCCCACGTGTTCCCGCAGATGAGAAAAGTTTCCGTTTCCTGATGAATGAGGATGCCATGGCCACAGAAAAGACCGCCGAAGGCATACGCCGATTCTCGGCAGACATCCGCAAGCTGGAAAATATGCTGCTGGAGATGCATGCGGGAGCATAAACAGAGTTTATACAAACTAACCTCAACAACAATGAAAGTATTAGTAACCGGCGGAGCCGGATATATTGGATCCCATACCGTGCGCCAGCTTGTGCGCTCCGGGGCGGATGTGACTGTGCTCGATAGCATGATTTACGGCCACCCGGCAGCTTTGGTGGATCCGAGTGTAAAGCTTGTGAAGGGTGATTTGGGTGATGCGTCAGTGGTGTATCCTCTGCTGGCCGAAGGGCATTTTGATGCGGTGGTGCACTTCGCTGCCTTCATCCAAGTGGGTGAGTCCGTAAAAAACCCGCTCAAGTACTACGAGAACAATATTGCTAAACCGCTCACCCTGCTGCGCGCTATGATCCAGGCAGGCACCAAACGCTTTGTATTTTCCTCCACTGCAGCTGTGTTTGGGGTGCCGGAGGAGATGCCCATTCCCGAGACCGCGGCCAAAGCCCCAATCAATCCCTACGGCGCTTCCAAGCTCATGTTGGAGCGTGTGTGCCGTGATTGCGAGCAGGCGTATGGACTTAAAGCGGTGTTTCTGCGCTATTTTAACGCTTCCGGCGCTTCCGAAGATGCCGCAATCGGAGAAGATCACGAACCTGAAACGCATCTTATCCCCCGCATCCTCATGGCCATAAAGGGCGAGTGTGATGGCATCACCGTATTCGGTACGGATTACGACACGCCGGATGGCACATGCGTACGCGATTATGTGCATGTGGATGACTTGGCGGATGCCCATCTGCGTGCACTGGATTACCTGATGAAAGGCGGCGATACAAACAGCTTTAATCTAGGTACCGGCAAGGGGCTCTCGGTGAAGGAAATCATCGATGCCGCAGAAAAGGTGACCGGCAAGAAAGCCCCGGTGACCTATGGCGCCCGCCGTGAAGGCGATCCTCCCTACCTCATTGCTGATTCCCGCAAAGCTCAGGAAGTGCTCGGATGGAAGCCGCGCTACACAAATGCCGAGCAGATTGTGGAAACGGCTTGGCGCTGGACTAATGGCCCTCGCGGCGGTCACTATTAATTTTAAGCACGGATCATGAAACGTGTTCTCCTCATCCTGTGCATGGCGCTGCTGTGTTTGCCTGTGCGGGCAGATGCCGATGGTAAGCGGATACTCAACAACATTTTCCGCGCTGGGGTGCAAGCCGTGCAGACAACGCTGCAACAAGGACGAGAAGACTCTGATGCGCCTGATGCGAATGCTGCTCCTGCCGATCCATCCAGCGCTCTCAGTCGCGTACTCATTGATTCACTGGAGAAAAGTGTCAGTGGCATCAAAGAGCAGTACAAAGAGGAAGGCCGCGCCTATGCACGGGAACTCGGTGATATGCTCGCCGAACGCATCGTACGCAGCCCACGAGTGCAGTCTGCCATCATGACTCTGCAAACATTTTGCTGGGTAATCATTATTTATCTGGTACTTGTCACCCTCTTACTGCTCATGAGCATGCATCGGTTGCGCGCAAACGATCGTCGCATTCTCGAATTGCTGTATGAGCTCAAGCGAAAGGAAGGCAATACTCCGTGAAAAGTAGAGAAAACTCTCCGCCTATTTCCAAACACAAATTTCAAAGGAGAAAAGTTCATCAACGGGGGAAGTACTCTTATTGACTGATATCAATGTCCATACGTATCAAAAATCATGACAACAAGCACTCATCATGCTGATGGTTCTAAAGAAGCCCCCGCATGCGTTGATGGTTCGAAAAAAATCTGTGCAACACGCACATTATTAATAAATCGCAAATCGCACATAAGCAAACGCATTTTCTAACGCGTTTGCCGTGGAGACTCCCGCGGTTGTTTGCAGGAACTGGTCTCAAGCGCTGTACGATACGGTTGAGCACGTTTTCCACCCGATATGACATGCGGTTGCCGGCAAGAACTGACAGCTAGCGCTGCACCTGCTATGACAACGACCGCCATAGGATACAGCGGCCTTTTTGCGTCTTTTTCAGGCTCAACATTCATGGCTTGCCTGGTTGGGGTGAGGGTTTCCGCGGTCTCGGCATACTCCTCTTTTTCCCTACGACCCGCTGTGGTTCCCTTTTGGAAATTTTTGCTTCTTCTCTGTTCTTCGGCGCACACATATCAACACGTACCCTGCCAGGGACATCTTGTGGCTTTTGGGGCGAATCCGAAGCAGAAGCAGCTAGAACAGCCACCGTCGCCGCGATAGGGTAAAGAGGTCCTTTTATCACTGTAACGGGCGATATCTTCATGAGACGACATGCTAGCAAAATTTCAGAAGTGGGTCAAGTGGAAAATCCGAGAAGCATTCCCTCAAAAGAAACAGTCACCCAACAGTATAACTTTTAGTGAGCATTTGCATGGCTTTGCGATGATTGTCTCTCATTGCTTTTGTCCTTGTTACTCAATAAAATACATCATTTCCTTTGATAAAGAATAGAATCTGACGTAACCGGCACTACGGTTTTCTTTATTTTCTCCTCTCCTGTTACCTTCGTGTGACTAGTCCAAGAGGAATCTTCTCCATTCCGTTTGACAACGGTTTCTTTTAGAAAACATCTATCCGCTCTAGCATCATATTCCCAAAGAATACGGCACCTGTTAGGAATACTATCTCCGAGTCGAAGACCGATGACTTGTTCCCCACTTCCCCAATCATTTTGATGCCAAACCACAAGCTTTCGTTGGAAACACCCTCCTGTTGTTGTGATATATCTTGCTTGTGTATAATGAAATACTTCCGTTTTATTAATTTCCTGTATCGGTATTTGGAATTCAGTTGCCCGACATTTTTGAATATCAATGACAAGCCACGCCAGCTCCTCAATATCACCTCCGTTATTGGTTAGTACAACGTAATCATTATTCGCATACCCGTCCTTGTAATTTACCTTACTAACAAAGCGAATGTTTTTCTCCTCAATTTGAGAATCGTTCTTTTTAAGCGTTGTTACGTGATATTCAAAGCTACCTTCTTGAGTGACGCTCTGCTGGGTCACAGACATCCCTCCCTCCGAATGAAGAACAAGAGTACGCTTCTGAGCATCCTCTACAGCTGCTTCGTGAGTGTACCCTGTTCCTTTTTCTATACCCTTTTTTTCCTCAAAAAGCACATTTCCTTTCGCGGCTGCTTCTTCCAATTCCTTTTGTCCATCTGCCTCCTCTTCAGAAAACATCAGTGTCACCAGAGCGGTGACAGCCTCCCTGTGTCCTTGTGCTGCTGCTTTTTCTAGCCATTGCTTTGCCACCGTTGCATCTTTTGGTACACAAGTATGTCCTTGAGCATACATGATTCCTAACCGATACTGTGCAGGCACACTACCTCCTTCCGCAGCCCTTTTTGTCCACTGGATCGCCAAGGACTCATCCTTCGGAACTCCCTCTCCTTTTGAATAACAAAGCGCCAGAGCCTCCATCGCATCTACATTCCCGCCTTCAGCCGCTCGCTTGTACAATTCTGCCGCTTCTTCGACATCCTTTTCTACCCCACCAACACCCAACCTGTAGCAACTGCCAAGAAGCCGTTGACCTCGCGCATCCCCCGCCTCTGCTGCTTTTTTAGCCCACATGTAAACTTTCCCGTAATCGATCATCGTACGACCCTCCCCACGAGAGTATCTTTCTGCTAATTCTGAGGCTGCCGCCGCATCCCCTCCTTCTGCCTTCCTTTCAAGAACCGCCGCATCCTCATGCTTCATCTCTACTTGGGGAGCACCTCCACAGTGCTGTACCATAAAAAAAGCGAATATGCCGATGATGATGTGATATCTTATCATGAGATAGATCGAAAATGAACAGGTGCTTGCAGTCTTGCTCTGTCACCCATTGAAGCAGGAAAGACAAAACAGACACCATGGTCAATATAGTCGTACCAGCATAAATCTGCAAGCTTATTCTTGGGCACATGATAAAAAAGATAACCCCGCAGCTCGCAGACAAAAGCAAGGGGGAGGATCACGACGTAGTCGCCGAACTCCTCATATTGTCGTTACCTCAAAAAAGACTGCGGATGGAAGGCAAACCGTTAATCATCATGAATTTCAATATAAAATTCCGGGAAATCCTTTCCCTTCTGCAACAGCGTGTATCCGATCAATTCCCCCGTGTTCGCGTTGCAATAAAAGTATCCTTCCCTTACGCAATCATTTTTCTCTTCTACTGAATCACGAGTCCCCGATTTCCTGATGCAATAAAACACCAAAACATCCGGCAATTCTTCACCGGAAAGACTTGCCTTTTGATTCGGCGCTTGTATTTCTCCCGTCGGTTTCTTCTTTCCTTGAGGGAAAAATCCTATGTAATTAATGATATCACAGGGCAATGCCCCCTGGGTCTCCTCCTCCAATCGCTCAATGCTCCCCTCGGCTTTTTTGATCTTTGCCATCATCTCAGGATCGCTTCTCGGAAGAAGTTGATCAAATGATCTTTGAACAGAAAAATAACATTTAAGATATCCGAATGGATTCCGTACTTCTTCCAGCATCCGCTTTCTTTCACTATTATCTTCAAACACGTCAAATTCGCTGTCCTCTTCATCCTCTATTTCATATTGCTTTACCACTTCCGTACCATCCCACGAAAATTCAATGACATCCTCCGTCTCGTGTCGTTTGGGCACTACTGTATATAAACAACAATGATAAATATTTTTCACTTCGCGCAACATAGGGTTACGGCTAAATTGTTGAATCCAACAAGATTCAACATCCGCGTCTCTCGGTATAAGAAAATAATTCTCTGCGCCATGCGGCGTATACCCGAATACACTTTTAATTTTTACGATCCTCTCCGACTTCTCCTCTTGCCCGGCATCTCTTTCATAACTCACGATAATCGGTCCCTCTTCTCCTATGGCTACCAATCGGACACTTTTCTCATTTCCCCGCAGACGAAGGTTGAAGTTCTCAGCCCAAAACAGATCTGATTGTTGTTCTATTTTCAAGAACATGTTATCACACAAATCTCTCTCCATCTCAGAACACATCCATTCAATGAAACTGTTTCGATTACTTTCTCGCTCACTCCCACGCGCTCCGATCTGCTCCTCAAAGAACTCTTCGTCGTACTCACCATTGCGGAGAGCAGATAACCAACGTTCTTCCGTCGATGCCTGACTATCCCATTTTTCCTTACTTTCCAGTTTCTTCAGCTTCAAATCGTAAATAACGCCCCATTCCTTTTCCAACTTCCCTTGAATCGACTCATAGTAGTCCCATACTTGGGAAACTTCTAGGTCTTTTCCCTCTTCATACAGTTGACAGATTGTCTGTAAGGCCTTGTCTAATTCATCATCCTGTTTATTCGCACTATATCCTGTTGTCATTAAACAGCAGCCCATTATAACAAGCAAGCTGATAAGCCTATTGATTCTCTCTATTTTCATCTTACTTCAATGCTATCGATCGTGATCACATCGGGAATACCGGTAAATACGCATTCCCTATTTGATTCTGGTTATTTTTACTTTAATGTTAGATATTTTTGATTCGTATTGATGATAATCATCGGGGGCGAACAGGCATCCATTTACCTCTAATGAGCCTTCGGCTATGGCCTCTGTATCATTAACAAATTTTAATGTAAGCCACAAGCCAAAAACAGGACAATCTTCCCTAGAATCGTCCTGTATAATTTCCAATCGGACTTCTTGCTTAAAAATTTCATATGAGGCACCAAATGTTGTTCGAAAAAAACCTGGAGAAACCTGATCTTTAGTACCCGGCTCTTTTTCTACAAATTGTTGATTCGGCATCGTTACGTGTAGTTCTTGCGTTTCACCTTCTCTACAGAATTTTCCTGTTGAGAAATCAACAACTATCGGAAAAATGACGATCGTTTTCGCAAAGTTTACGGATTCTTCTGAAGGCTCCTTCGGGGTGATAACCGCTTGGGTAAAATCAAGTGAAATGATACTCTTCCTTATGCTTTTAAGAGACATCCACGGTTTGATTTTCTGCGCACTTTCATTGATGATATACTCTACTTGTCGCTTTCCCGATGTGTCCGTATTTTCTGTCGCGCCGAAGAGAGTGGAAACGGCGACACCGATCAATACCATACTTGATAAAATATTATTTTTCATATCGTGACAATTTTATGGTTATCTGTTTTTTTCATAAATATTAAACCGATGTCCATCTCTCGACACTTAGGAAACTCATCTAAATCACCCTTTTGTGTACATCAGGCGTGTATCTTTCTTATATCATCCGGTAGCCTCGGATGTCAATCCATTTTTGGCCTGATTTGGTAGCGTAGGCGCAACGCATAGCGCCGCGAGCCGCGACGGAGCGGAAATTCAACCTTTCGCATTTCTTTTACCTATCTTGATTCCGTAGCGCCCCGTGCAACATGACCGGCATACGCCGTCTGCCCAGAGTTAAGCGAAATGAGGCGATTTGCTGCACCTCCTCGAGCTGGCTTCCATACCGTCCGTAGCTGATACTGCGCGCTCCGGAAGCGTCCTGCACCGCTGTCAGCTGACCAAGGAAATTGTAGGTAAACTTCTGTGCGGGCGTGCCGTCACTAAAGTTGATGCCCGTGATCAAACCGCGGTTCAGATTGTACGTGTAAGTAGCCACTACCCCACGTGCATCCGTCACGGTGGCGAGATTGTTGTACGCGTCATAGGTCTTCACCGTCCCCTTGCCATCGGCGTAGGTCTTGCGAAGCTCCAACCCCGTGGCCAAATCATACTCCCACGTGGTCGTGTCGCCCTTCAGTCCGCTCGGGTCGGTGGAAATCACCTTGCCTGTCGTTTGGTAAATCATCAGAGCTTCCTTTGCTTTCCAGTGCGTTTGTTCTTGTAATTCATGGTCATGCATCTCATGGGGTCTTGCGAAAGAAACGCATCACTAATAATACCTCCTTCCTGTGTCAGGCACTCGTTCGAGTCTCAGATTAGGAGTACCGAGAGCTTTAAGTTTTTTTACCGGAGCGC
>CANRJD010000007.1 GCA_947630815.1 uncultured Akkermansia sp.
CCGCCTCAGGGTCTTGCTTGAATGTGGCCACTTATTCCATAAAAAACGCACTTTCCACAAAAAAATGGGTTGACCCGTAATTTGGTGAAGCAGGGGACGCTAGGCTTCGCCTATGTACGATTTGGGGAATTCGGCGAGTGGAGAGCTAGGGATTTTCATGGCTCTTGTTGCCGTGCTCGATGGGACTGTTGTGGATGATTTTGATGCCGAGGGTAACGAACCTCTAACAGGCCATGATGAACCATGGGGCGTAGAATTCGCTGCAAAGTCCGTCGATCTCTGTCAAGAACCCGGATGAGATCTGCCATTGAAACCCATTGCCCGCGACACAGCTCGATAATAGCTTGCTCCTTCTCCTCCAGGCTTGCTTTACGCGATGTTCTCACCTTGACTACGCTTTGCGGCAACTGCGGCATTTGCCTGGATTCTAGCAACGTTTCTTCTTGATGATGAGATATTTGCACGGGAGCTTGTGACATTTCCCCATCGATCTGCGACATTTGTTGCACTTCTCCCCAACTGTACTTCATTCCGCGAGCTCGTCCCTTTGTCGGGGCAAACGAATTTTGCAAATCATAAATCGTAAATGAATTACATCGTACATAGGCGGCGTTCTCGCCGCCCCGCCGCTTTCTAACCACGTCCGTGCACGGCTTTCATCATATCCCTTAGCTAAAGCTTTGCGTAGCCCGCAGCTTCGCTGCGCATTATTTACAAATCAAATGGTCAGGCTCCGTCTGCCATCGTTCATCCCAAATAAGGCCACGTTGAAAAAAGTTGAATTTTGCATCAAATTTGCCCCCAATTCAACGCAAATTCGAAAGGGCGTTTTTACTAAAAACTCCTATTCAATACCTTGTGATATGCGAAATTCTGCTATAATTCGCTCGGTATATTACATATGATGCACCTTGGGTCCGTGTTTAACGGTGGGAAGCGATGTCCTCGCAGTTGCTTCCGGACGCGCTCATTCCCAAAAAGTCCGTTGCGCTTCCGCTCCACTAGATTGCGCCAACGGCGCGGAATTTTCCAAATCTATGTCGTAAATCGTACATCAGGCGCCTTCGGCGCCTTGCCCCTTACCTCATCACACACCGCGCGTTGTTTCAAAATTCCGCTGCGCTCTCGCTCCGCATCTCCGCGCGTAGCGCGCTATAATCCAAATCGTAATTCGTAAATCGTACCTCGTACATAGGCACTTGATGGGGGCTTCCGCTCCCTTCAAGTGCCCACTTCCTTGTTGATTTTCTCAAGGATTCTATGGGCATTCTGAACGAGGAGGAAGCCCTTTAATGTGGGAAATACCCGGACGCGTCGAAAATCGGTTAAATCTTCTGCCGTGTACGTCTCGATGAGGGCGAGACGTCGTAGAGCGGCGAGGTGGTTATGGATCGGCGTGCGGGATATCTCCATGGCATCGGCTATGTCAGAGATGGTGCATCCGCGGTTCTTCTCAATGTAATCGAGGATGACAAAGAGGGAGAAGGGGACGTGATGGGGACGCAGTAATTTGTACAGGGAAACCATTGAATTGTCTGAAAGATTGGGTTTAGTTTTCATGACTCTGTCCTCCATCGTGTTAATTTTTAAGGATTTTTTATACGTTCATACTTCGTGCGTGTGAGTCACTGAGATGATGACGGAAACTCTTTCATCTACTCCAGTCGATAACCTTGCTCGAACGTTCTTATTTAGCAGTTTGTTCATGTTTGTTTCGTTTTACACTAACCACAAGATCGCCCATTAAATCTAGGCCTTCTATTAGTAGAGCTGCTCGGGAAAGGCTTTACTCTCCTTCGAGATAATTTGCAATCCCTTGAAGAAAAGGTTCTAGATCAGCGAAAGCTTCACGTAGCGCCTCATCGTCCAATTTACAAACCATGGTAGCCATATCCCCTTTATTCACATCCTTTACTTTGTGGGTAACAAACAATGGGAGATCCGAACATAGTTCCTGAAGCTTTTTCCCTCCCGTAGCACACTTTACCAAACATTCATTTTCAACATATTCAGTTAGCTTTTTCTCCTCCAACCATCCTTCTCTTTTACTTTTTTCCCAAATTTCATCAGGATAAAAACTTTCAAGATCCACGTTAACCTTAAATTGATCTTTCTTTCTCAGGCAAATGACTCTTTTGCTTGGTTTTAATATGTAACAACGGGTCAAATTACGCCCTTTCTTGTCACTTTCACCTTTACTTTTATTATAGCCTTTCGCTTTTTCGTGGGCATCATCATCGACAATACCCGCGGCACGCCTAGGATTCTTACAATGTTTACTTTCCAAATCCCACGCATGTAACATATCAATAACATAACTGTGTCCACCATTTCTTCCATTGGTCATGATGTGGATGGTGGGCTCAATTTTGAAAAGAGGCATGATTCTTTCTAATACCCGTTTATCAGTCGAGCCTTCAACAAAGATGCAGCTCTCGCTTTTGTCTAAAAGAGACTTTGCCTCTTGCTGCTCTTGCTCTATTCTTTTTAGCTTTTTCTCAAGTCTTTGATATTGTTCTGATACTTCCGCTATAGGTCCTAACTCTTTCTCGATTGTTTCTTTTTCGGGTGAAATATTTGTTTCTCCTTTTTCATCTTTTCGAATGAAAAATATTTTGTACGCTTCCTTTTTTTGTTTCACAATATTATAAAACACGGGAGAGTGCGACGTAATAAGAATCTGTGATATGTTGTTCTCCATCTCCACGCAATTTATAAACTGCTCTCGGAGTCTTATACAATTATTAATCTCCATATTGTTTTCTGGTTCTTCGTATGCCCATATGTACGTACGCGGTGCAGCACCAGGAACTGGGTGTTTTTTCATATTTTGGGCTATAAATTCCAAAATCGATGGGATATATTTGTTTTTTATGCCATCACCTCGTCTTTCCATTGAAATGTGATTTTCACCAAATTGGAAGTCAAGTTTTTCGAAAATCTTGGAGAGATCATGGGGAAAGGATAGGGAGATATTTTCCTTATGTACCACCTTCGAGCGTATGATCAAATCTTCCAGATTTTTCTTTACCGCTTTATCAAAAGAGGTATTAATCTTTTCAAGCGCTGCGCTCGCCGACTCCTTTAAGGCTTCATATATACGAAGCCGCAGTATATCGAAATAATTTGCATCACGAATTGCCGGCACATATATGTAATTGATTCGGCTTATGAGTTTTCTGACATTAGATCTCCCGCCTATGGAGAAAAACTCTTTTTCCCCCTCTCTCTTTCCTACAAAGCCATTCCTCATTTTATCTTGAGGCACTTCTCCTTCAGCTCTCCACCTTTTTTCAACAATAAGGAAGTCACCATTTTTTTCTCGATATGAGTCTGGAAGCTGGAAAGTAACTTTAATTCTTATTTCATTAGCTCGTTTACTTCTATGAGCCATACAATTAAAATCTTCGTCAAATTCTAATGCGCGTCCAGGCTCCACTTCTCCATTAAAGAACAGATTGAGTGCTTTAAGGATATTTGACTTTCCGGCATCATTTTGACCGACAAAAACAGAGATATCTGACAAATCACACTTCAGATTTTTAATTGATCTGAAATTGCTTATTTCAATAGTTTTAATTATTAACTTGTTCATATTCACTGATGGTATGTTTATGTTGTTCTATATGTTTCCCACGGTAGTAATCCTCTTCTTCTTGAACCTCTCCGAATGCTCGTCCTCCTTCAGCACGACCACCTTGGCTGGGATTTTGTAGCGGGCGAGACGGGTCTTGCAGAAGTCAACCACCCTTCGCTTCGCCTCCATGGCAGTGAGCGGCTCGTTAAAGAGCATTTTCGCCGCCACCATCTGCCCCGTGATGGGGTTTCTCTCCGCATACACGGTGCAATCCAGCACTCCCGGCATTTGATAGAGAACAGATTCCACCTCGGAGGGCAGCACCTTCTCCCCGCCCACGTTAATCATCTCCTTGTTGCGCCCGATGATGCGAATGTAGCCATCTTCCCCCATCTCCACGAGGTCTCCCGTTTTGAACCACCCGTCGGTCGTAAAGCGTTCCATAGAGGCGTTGAGGTAGCCCATAATCTGCGTCTTGCTGCGTAACCAAAGCTCCCCATCCACCACCTTGTACTCCGTACCGGGGTCGTCGATCTTGATGAAGTTGCTGGTCGAGGATTTGCTCGTGGTCTGCGTGATGCCCGTCTCGCTCGTACCGAACGTCTGCAGGAACTTCACGCGTGGAAAACCCTCCTTCAGCTTCATCAGCAGGCTGTCCGGCATCGGCTCTGTGCCGTACGTAATCATCCGCAGTGAGCTGAGGTCGTACCTCTCGGTTACCCCGCTGATGAGCATGAGGTTGAGAAAGGTCGGGGAAGCGGGCAGGACGTTGACCCTGTGCCGTTCGATGAGCTGTGCCACGTGCTCCGGGTTCCGGTCCGCCGGAAACACCATGGTCACTCCCATCGCCAGGCAGTTGAGCAGCGTGTTGAGGCCGCCGATGTGGTCGAACATGAGGAAGATCAGGAACACCAGTTTCTTCCCTCGCTTCCCCTTGTAGGATTCCACCAGATGGTCCAGGTCGTGGATCATCGCCTTGGGCGCCCCCGTCGACCCGCTGCTGAAGAGGATCAGCCCGGAATGCCCGCGTTCTTTCAGCTGCTCCACGAGTTCAAACCGCTCAGTAGATGGGGTCAAGCTCTGCACCTTAAGTTCCCCGTCCACAATATCAATCCTCACCTCGCAACGCGCCGTCTGCAGGCGACTTTCGATTTCCTCCTCCACGCGGGTGGTGATGGGTACGATGATTGCCTTGAGTTCGTGGAGCGCGAAGAACAGGGAGATGGCCTCAAAGGTGTAGTCGGATACCAGCGCCACCACGGTTCCGGGCACGACCTGCTCCTTCAGGCGCTGTGCGTACGTGCTTACCCGCTCGCACAACTGCGCATAGCTGTACTCACCGCCGGGGAAGATCAATGCCGTCTGCGCGGCGCTCTCCCCTGTTTTTTCGATCAGGTTTGTCATATCAGTTGATACCCCCCAGGTAAATGATCTGCCCCGTGATGAAGTCGCTCTCCGGGCGCAGGTAGAAATCGATGACGTTCTTCACATCCTCGTACTTCCCGAAGCGTTTGATGCTCTGGCGGTCGATGAGCGCCTGAATCTTTTCGGCGGGGACGTTTTTGATGAGGTCCGTGTCAATGGGCGTGGGTCCCACGGCGTTGACGGTCACTCCCGTTTGCCCGATCTCTCCTGCCAGCACGCGGGTGAGTTGCTCGATAGCTGCCTTCGACGAGGAATACACGAGCTCGCCCTGCAGGTTGAGCGGCACCGCCACAGTTGAGTAGTTGACGATACGTCCCTCCTTGCGGCGCATCATGTACTTCGCTACCTCACGGCTCATGAGGAAGGTCCCAAGGAAATTGGTCCCCATCACTTTCTGCGCGGTGGAGCCGGGGGTCAGCAGCACGTGGTTCATGGAGGCAATTCCGGCGTTGTTGATGAGCACGTCGATGCGCTTTTGTTCATTGTGGATTTGTCGCACCCAGGCGATGACGGCCTCTTCATCCGCCACGTTGAGGCAGGTGTGGTGGTAATTGGGATGAGAAATGTCGCAGGAGCGCCGGCTGCACCCATACACAATATCTCCCCCCTCAAGGTAGCATTGCGCCAGGTAATTCCCTATCCCCTTACGCGTTCCGGTGATGATGATGACCCTGTCCATATCAGTCGGTGATGCCTAATTGGTCTGCTATGTGGTTGCAGAGTGCGCCTATCGAGCGGAACGGGCTGATGCGTGTAGACATGGAAGTCTCCGATGTGAGCGAGATGTCAGCTCCCGCATCGTTGAGGGCCATTTCAATGTCGATGATGACACTGACCAGTCCCAGAGAATCCAGGAAGCTGTTACTCCCGAGCATCGGCGTATTTCTCGTCAATTCCGGCACGTCTTTCCCATTCTGTTCACAGTAATCCCGGAGGACGTCCATGATGATCTGCTGTATATCGTCTTTAGTCATAGTGGTGGTTGGTTTAGTTGGTGTAATTAATGATAATGGTTGGGGTTGCCCCCGGTCGTTCATACGTACTGTCAGAATCTGAAGTAGATGAAGGGGTTGTAGGTGGATGCGGCGATGGAGGCTGCCGACAGGATGAAGAGCGCGAGCAACCACAGGTTCACTGCCGCTATCCGCAGCTGGCTCCGTCCCTCCACCTCCAGCATCTTGCTGCACAGCGGCGCCGAGCAGACGATGCCTACGGTGAGGGCGATGATTTCGATGCGATCCACGTAGTAGATAAGATGGTACATGGTCTCTCCTCTCTCTATGCCAAACATGGTCAGAAGGTAATGCCAGGCGTACTGCATGGTGTCTGACCGGAAGATGACGAGCCCCAGGATAATCACGAGCATGGCATAAAAATGCTGCAGCGCTTTGCCCCCGATGCTCTTCCGATCTCGGTTCCATCCGGTCAGGGTCTCGATGAAGATGAAGAAGCCGTTGTAAAGACCCCACACGATGAAGGTCCATCCGGCTCCGTGCCAGAAGCCGGTCGAGAACCAGACGATGAGGAGCGCAATGAAAGTCATGATAGCATTGGCAACTTTACTTCCTACCTTTTTCATCACCCATCGGTAGCTTCGTGAGATGGCCGTATTACGTGCAAGCGGCAGGAACATGATCGGCATGAACATATAATCCCTGAACCAGCTTCCCAGTGATATATGCCACCGTCTCCAGTACTCGGTGATGCTACGCGAGATGTAGGGGTAATTAAAGTTTTCCAGAAATTTGAACCCGAAGATGGAGCCAAGGCCGATCGCCATGTCGGAGTAACCGCTGAAGTCGTAGTAGATCTGGAAGGTGTAGCAGATTGCTCCCAGCCAGGTCGTCATGCAGTCCAGCTGGTCGATCGGTTGGGTGAACACTTTGTCGGCGACAGCTCCCAGCGTGTTGGCGAGGAGGACTTTTTTGGCGAGTCCCACGATGAAGCGTTTCACGCCATAGGCGACCTTCTCGAAGTCCACCGTGCGGTTCTCTATTTGATCGGCTACGTCGTGGTACTTGACGATAGGTCCCGCCACCAACTGGGGGAAGAGGGTAATATAGAGCGCGAGTTTGTAGATGTTCCTCTGCGGCTCGACTTCCTCTCGGTAAACGTCCACGACATAGCTGATGGCCTGAAAGGTGTAAAAGGAGATGCCAATGGGCATGATGACCTTGATGAAGTCGATGTGCCCGTCGAAAAGCGCGTTGATGTTCTCGACAAAGAAGTTGAAGTACTTGAAGTAGAACAGAAAGCTCAGATCGCCCAAGATGGTGAGAAGAAGCAGCACCTTCTTACACTTGTACTTCGAGATCAGAATGGCTCCGACATAATTGAGGATGACAGTTAGCAGCATCACCGCCACGTACCGGGGTTCGCCCCAGGCGTAGAAGAAAATGCTCGCCAGTAGAAGGACATAGTCTTTCAGCTCCTTCCGCACCAAAAGGTACAGGGCGCACACGATCGGCAGGAACAAAAACAGGAACGTTGTGGATGAGAATAACATGGTTTATTTTTATTTGGTTGAACAGATGTCGCGACACCTAGATATGTGACCTGCACCTATGGAGAGAATTAAGATATCCGGCTTAAAGGCGAGAATATCCTTCTTATATAATTTGAGGATCTTAAACTCATCCTCAGTTTTTACCTGCCCAAAATTCAGCCTGATGTACTTAGTTTGAGCTGCGGAATAGGGTAGAAACTGGAGGAAGTTTTCATTCTGCGAGGTTCCGATCAGCATGATTTTATGTTTCCCCTCGGGGTAAGTGAAATCCTTAGTAAACTTTCCGACTTTAATCGACATCTTGTCACCATTTTTGTGATCATAGTAAGTGTAGAAAGTCCGGGGTGAAGTAATATCAAGAGTTTCATCATTAAAGAATTGGGCAAAATGCCTCGGAGAACTAAAATAATTTCTCTGATATTCGTCGCGCTGTAAGTAATTTTTTGATTTCCGATAGTCCTTCAGGGAAACAACCGGCATATCCGGGAAATCCTTGCATACCTCTTTCATCAGCTCGCAATACCCGACAAAGGCTCCCCAGTCTGTCCAATGATGCGCGCATTTAAAAAATACAAGATCTTGCTGAGCTGCGTCTCGGAGCTCCTCATACGGATAGACGTATGGAATATGATGTTTCCACACCTCTCTTCTGATAGCTTCCTGTGCTTGCGAAACCTTCACAAATTCCTTTTCATCAAATCCATATTTATCCGAGAGAAATTCCTTGTAAATACTCTCCTTTTTGGGAACTTCGAAAACATAAAGTTTGATGTTATTTTGTCGACAAAACAGATCAAGTTGAATCAAATTCTGCACGATGGCTTGGAGTGTAGTAGGTCTGCAATCCATAATCGATACGAAAGGCACAAAAAAATCCCAGCCACTTTCTTTAAAATAGACGGCTCGAGGTACCCTGATAACGTAGGATAACTTATTTCGGATGACATCTTGTAATTTAATCAAAGCTAGGCGTCCCCAAAAATGGTCATTGAAGTAATTTTGATATCTCTTTCCGTAGTCGAACCCTTTCTTAAATATTTCCCTCGGCTCAGGTTTCACTGCGAGCATCCGGTTTTCCCGTGCGCTCTTTACCCCGTCCGAAAGATTCATCATTGGGATGAATAAACAACAGAAAAAAGTGACTAAGAGCAGAGTATCGCTCAGTCTGGGACGTCCGAGTCGCTTAGCAAATGCGCCAAATAGACGCAACAGTAAAAAAAACAACAACAAATTCCCTGTAATGAAATACCACAGGTTCCCGGATTTCAAAAATGCAAAATCACGAGTAGTGAAATGATGTCTACGAAACTCTGCTTCCACGTGAAGAGTTTCATTCTCTTTCACAGGAATCTGCTTGGAGAAACATTTTTTGAGTGAGAGAGTTTTATTTGCATCGAAGAGTACAGTGCCGTTTACCTTGAGATTTCGCCAATCTGTTAATACGGAATAATATGAACACCCGTAGTCATCAAATATCTTTGGTCCTCTCAATCTCAGTTCGATTTTTCCATCACGCTGAGATTTGAGTTGAAGCGAAAGTTTTTGCCATTTTCCCCGTGCCCTAAAGTTTAAATCGATCTGTTTTATGGGATTAGTTGCAGGTATAAGAAACGGAGAAGGATCATTCAGGGGTTGTGGCGTCGATTGAAGCTGAAAAGGTGTTTCTCCGGAAGTTTTGTCCTCGTATACCAGAGAAAGTCCCGCTTCTTTACTGAAAAGAGTCTTTATAAAGTCGGCATAATCGAGTTCTGTCCATAACGGAATGCACAAGATGTTGGCCAATAGGGTCAGAATGACAGAAATTAAAATCTTCCAATTGTGAAATTTAAGAAACTTTCCGACATCACTTATCATGACTCCTATCCATTCGATGGTGCTACATACGAATCCTCTGATGGCGCCATACGAGAAGAAGACAAACAGTGAGCAAAGAACAAACAACCCAATCACCATGTCCCATCGAATATCCGAGGCAGAAACCGGTTTCCGGACGTCAAAGCTCAATATGACATTTGAATTATCGGAAATTTTCTCCAATCTGTACTTGAATGGTTTGTTATGCCAAACGGTTTTCTCCCTAGCAACCGCTTTGCCATTAAGTCGGATGTTCTCAAAGCGAACATAGGCAGGCTTCCTCTGGTTTTGAATGCGTAAATCCTTCCCACGAAAACTCATTATCAAAGAAGTTTCTTGGGTTTTTCCCCAAGGCTTCAGCGTTATTTGATACGTCTTTCGCAGGTAGGAAACAGGAAAATGCACTACGACCCCTTGGTTATGCTTGTCATCGTGTATCCACTGTGGTCTATCCACTCGCAGTGTTTTTCCTTGGACATTGATCTTCCCATCACAAACCTCTCCGGCAAAGGCAACATCTACTCGACCGACATCAGACTGGTATGTCCACTTAGCATCGTTTTTCAGGAAGATGCTAGGAAACAGGGCACACAGCACAATGCTTACCCCAAGCCCACCAAACAATGCTTTTATGATTCTTTTCATGTTGTAGCAAACTGAATGTTTTACAGGTTTAATGATAATCTCTTCACAAGAAAGAGGCAAAGGCTCGGCTCTTGCTCACGATGTAGGCTTGCCTTTTAATACCGAAGCGTTCAAAGGTATGAAAAGCGATCGATTTTTTCCTCAACGCTGCTTGTGTCTTCCTGATTGTATTTTTCTCTCCTACGCGCTCAGCATCGTCAAAAATGATCACGAAGTTTTCGGACAAATTCCCGTGACAGATCAAATCTACCACATTGGATCGTGGCAAATTCTTCCCGCCTCCCACCGGACCATCCACAATAATCAGATCAAACTTTTGATCTCCCACCAGTTCCAACAACCCTGCATATTTATCATTTTTCTTGCGTCGGTACTCAAAATACTCTAAATCGAGGTGATTGATGAGGATGTGCTCATGCTTCGGCAACTCCGGCTGATAAATTTGGATCCAATCGAGACTGTGTTCGCACACGTTGAGATAGGCTTTAGGATTTTTGTGTGCAATATATTGCGTCGTCAACTTCGTCGTCTGTCCCAAGCCGAACTCTAGGATGTTTTGCGGCTCCATTTTATCCAGAATGCGGAACAACAGGTAGATAAAGCTGTAATTGGCTGCCCAGTTATGCAAGTCGAAAGTTTGGTTCTTTACCCAGGAACTCTCCCTCATGCCGTCATGCAGGAGATGAGCGTAATTGAGCTCCTTCAACTCATTGTAGCAAAGCTCCAGCTTTTCTTCCATCGCGGCGAGCCGCTGCCCGTGTTCCCGAGCTAGTTTCAGCAAAGCCACTTGTTTTTCCTCAGGAGAGTCCGTGATCTTTGGTTCTGATGGTTTATTTTGCATGACTTATCACTTTTCTGATTTCTTTTGTTAAGGCTTTGATATTTTTCTCAATGAGATCCGACGTTGGGTTGAGTTTCAAGATGGTCCACTTCAATTCCTGCCGAGAATAGAAATGAGGCTGTTGCTCATATTCAACACTTACCATCTGCCCATTTTTCACAGGCACTTCATAATGCCACGGCTTACCATGCCATGTCGCAACAGGTGAGGAGAGAACCTCCTTCCCGTCAATTTTGATGGATTTGTAGTCTATCCATACCGGGAATCGTTTGCCTTCAAATCGCATATCAGGTCCTTGAAAGGTCAGCATGAGCCTACCTGTGGTGATGATGGAGATTTCTATGTTCCCCTTTTTTGCTGAACTCCTCAGAACCTGCCCCACGCCCTGTGCTTCTTTAAACCACTCAGGCTCAGAAATTGTACCGTTTTCCGCTTTGATTGCAACGGCATTCTCTGCTGTGCCAATATTCTTAATATCGATCCGAGCCTGATGTAACTGATTTTGAATATATTTAACACACAATGATTTGAATTCCTTCAGCAGACAATGCCTCCTGTACCAATTCAACAACAGGAATGATCGAGGTCTATTCCTCGATCTTTCTCGAGGGTTATAATATTCGCCCGTGTCAATATCGTAGGCTAATGCAGGAAGATTTATGAGTTTCCCCATCATTAAATTATATCTCTCATCATTCCAGTGCCCTGACCCACTGGAACGCGTAAATGTCATTTCTCCAAATTTAATTGTCCCATCATTTAAGTGATATAAATCGACACATACGAAGGGAAAACCCTCACAACACGTCTTAGCAATTTGAATCATCTCATCAAAATTGTCTGGTTTTTCTAACTCCTTCTCGTAGAGTGGATGATCATAATAAAATGGTTGCCGTTCCCAATTTAAATCGTAAAAGACCATTTTCAAATTGTCAGAGAAATCATCCCTAAACTGCATATATTTGACTTCTCCGTTAAAGCACCAAAATTTGTAGTCATATAAATTTTGTCCATCATTTGTAACATATTGCTCAATCAATATCTTAGGTTGAATATCTCGATAATGAAGTTCGAAGCCATACCTAAACGCGAAATTATCACGCATCCACCTCTCCACTTTCAATTTTGCAGCATCGAGATCAAGTTGAGATTTGTCTTTGACAACAACATTATAGCCGCTACCATGATTGCATTTGATGACAAATTGATTGGGTAACTGATCAAAGTCGATGTCTTCAAATCGATCATAAACGCCCAACAAAGGGATAAGGTACTTCTCACCAATCTTTTCTTTCACCCATTCGCGCACCAGATACTTGTCAGCCAATCTTGTCTTGATGGGTGTGGAATCGTAAAGTTTGAGCCACTGAATTTTCTCATTAAATGTCTGTGGATGATCGATATCGAAAGACTTATTTTTAGAAATTCGACGATACCAACTTTGAAGTGATTGTTTATAAGGGATTGGTTTATTAGTAATTTTTGATTTTTCTCGTTTATTTTCAGAGATAAATATTTCCCTAATTTTGGGATAATATGCCATGAGACGGTCAAAATCTTTCCAAAACAATTTTTCTCCCGAGTCATTGATTTTCGTCAAACCTTTTTCCTGTGTTCCGGGAATATAGTTGGCTTCAATGATAGGCCGGCTAACAACGCGAACCCGGACTCCATTCAGAGCGGCCTGTATCCAAAACCACTGATCATCGTTTGTCGGAGCTAATCGCATAAAAAGCTCCTCATCCAGAATATTTCTGTAAAAACAATGAGGAGGATAAAGCACTCCCCCAAGACCTACTAACTTATTTAGGAAACTACACCCTTTATAGTAATCGTGTCCCCCTGTGATGATTCTAAAATTACCATTATATAAGAATTTCGTGACCCGGTGACATTGTATATCATGAGGGAATTGTTGATAACTATCAAATAATCTCTTCAACCAGTCACGTTCATAGATATTATCGTCATCTGCTGTCACTACGATTGCATCCGGATACTTCTTTAAGGTTGGGATCAATTTTTTATAAGAGCCAATATCGTGATACCAATCGATCTTTAACCCCTGATCCTGCAAATCGAGCAATTTCTGAGGCAAATCGACTTCTTTATTTGGAAATTGCTCCGGAGCCAGCCACAAAATGAGCTTATCAGGCTTTAAACTTTGGTTTAGGAGGCTTTCAATCGTTTGATTTACAGTGCCAATTCGCGCCGGATAAGATGTTAAAGAAACGATGAGATCCCTGGGGACGATTTTATGATAAACATCTGGAAATTCTTCCTCCAATCTCTTTCTGAAGGCTTGTTGCCACTTTTCATCGCAGTCGTGAATAAACCAAGTGAAATCCTGATATTCTCGCTCTCTGACAGCCTGAATATAGGGTTCCTCTCTGTCCTTAAATGTTGATCGAATGAAGGCCTCAACCTTGGCGTACACATCGAAGATGAGAAAATCTTTTGCTGTACGTTTATCAGCCGTCACACTCCCTTCATGCCTCCGGTAGTAATACGCCACTCTGTCTGTTAAAACTATTTTTTCTGAAACAGACATGGCGATCATAGAAAAGTAATTATCTTCTGCTATATTCTTCTTTTCATAGCATCGTATATGAAAGGTATCCAAAAGTTCCTTCTTGTATATTTTATTCCAATTGGCGCCGGATTCTTTCATTAATTCCTTCTTCTGCGCCATGGTAACCAAGACATTGGAAGTGCAGGGAATGACAGTCCTAGACTCATTATTTTCTGAAAATCTTACAACCGCCCTCGTTGCCGCTATATCAGCACTATGACGCACAGCAAGATTAAAGAGTTCTTCAAAATAATGAGTATCAATGTAATCATCAGCATCAACGAAGCCTATATAAGCCCCTTTAGCACATGAAAGCCCCAAATTTTTTACAACACCAGGTGCGCCTGTATTTTTCGAGTTGCTGATGATAGTAATTTGAGGGTTCTCCCTCGCGTACCCTTTTAGGATTTCAAGTGAATGATCTGTGGAGGCGTCATCCACACAGATGATTTCTAATTCACGCAGTGTTTGATTAACAACGCTTTCCAGGCATTCTTTCAGAAATTTTTCCGCATTATAAATCGGAATAATTACCGAAACTTTTGGTTCGAAATCGAGTCGATTTTGAGTCACGATATGCGCTATCTCTCTTCCCCCTCTTCCAGGCATTTTCTCCTCTCGAATATCATCAAAATATGCCAGATATTCTACGTTAATTTCATCCCGACAAACATGGGTGTTGAAATCCTTGATAAGCGTTCGGATATTGTCTTTGCATGCCGACTCCAAGTGCGGATTCTTGATATAGGTTAGATACCTGTAATAGATACTGTTAATCAGGTGTTGGCGAACGCAACTGATAATATTCTGTTGACAAGGGCGAATGATATTAAGGATGATGAAGAATTGGCGAATTTGACAGTCAAAGTTATGTGCCCGGATGCCAATTAAGGAAGAAATGTTGTTGATACGATAATAAACAAACTTTTCTTTCGTGATGTAAACATTTCTCGCATGTAGTAGGCAGCGATAAAAAAATGATGTATCATTAGCGCAGAGAAGGTTGTCAAACCTTACGTTATATTTCAGCAAAAAATGCCTCAAATAAATACCTGACCACGGAGCATCCGAAACGCGCACCAAAAGTTTGTAATCACGATTCAATGAATAACTTTTCTCAAAATCATTTTCCTGAAGCGCCCGCATGTCCGTAAAATAGGAACTAACGATCTTCTTTTTCTGATTATCGTACGAAAAAGAGCAGAATTTAAGCACCTCCACACCATGTCTTGTTATGAGAGCGGTGAGCTTTTCATACGTGTCTGCATCCACCCGATCATCGCTATCTAAAAAATGGATGTACTCTCCCTGTGCGACAGCGATACCTGCGTTGCGGGCAACTCCGGCATGCAGGTTCTCTTGTTGTAGTACGCTGATGCGTAGATCTTTTTGTGCATATTCCTTCAAGATGGACAGAGAGCTATCCGTTGAACCATCGTCGATGCAGATGACTTCAATCTCTCTGAGGGTTTGATTGATAACGCTTTCCAAGCATTCCCGCAAATAGGCTTCCGCATTGTGTACGGGTATAATGACAGACACTTTGGGCACATAATCTACTTTATTTTGCGCAATAAAATATGCCGTTGTGTTTGGCACTCCCTCCGCATTTTGAACCTGAACGGTTGCACCCTTTGGAGCGCTTCCTTCTTTTCTGCTGATTTCGTCCATTTTTGTATGCTTTCTCTCCGTGACACTTTTCCCAATCAGTACGTCCGCACTTCATTCAATGGATTATTTGCCTGACTTATAATTTTGTAAACCTCGTCTGTCAATGCATCGATGTTTTCATGGATAGCACCCCATGTCGGGTTGAGTCTTAAAATCGTTTCCTTCAAGTCTTCCCGAGAATAAAGATGTGCTTGACGTTCGTACTCAACCAGTGTTTCTTGCCCATCTTTCACGGGCATTTTATAAAACCATGCCTCGTCATGCCAAACCGCGACCGGGGAGGATAATACTTCCCGCCCATCAATCTTGATGGACTTATAATCACTCCAAACAGGGAATCGTGTACCCTCAAAACGCTTGTCTGGCCCCATGAACTTCAGCTCGAGTCGTCCATCTTTGATGGAGCGAATTTTTATTTGTCCCCGGTTCTCGTGGCCTGCCAGAGAACACCCTTCACCTTGCGCATTCTTAAACCAGCCCGGTGCTGAGATCGTACTGTTTTGTGCCTGAATTGAGACCTTGTTTTCTTTCGTACCAAAATTTTTGATATCGATCCGCATTTGCGATAACCGTTTTAATATATGCTTTTCCCTTAGGGATTTAGCTCTCTCCAGCAGATCATGTTCTTTATGCCAATTCGACAGCAAGCACAGATAAGGCAGAAGCTTTGAGGCCTTCTTGGGCTTATAATATTCGCCGCTGTCCACATCGTAGGCCAATGAGGGGAGCTTAATTAATTCCCCCAGCATGAAATTATATTTTTCATTATTCCAGCGTCCAATCCCGCTCGAATGAGTGAAAGTTATTTCACCAAATTTAATTGTTCCATCATTTAGACGATGTATATCAACACATGCGAAAGGAAAACCCTGGCAGCACATTTTAGCAACTTGGACCATCTCATCGAAATTATCCGGTTTTGCTAATTCTTTCTCATAGAGCGGATGATCATAACAAAATGGCTGACGTTCCCAGTCCAAATCATAAAAGACCATTTTTAAATTGGCAGAAAAATCGTCTCTAAACTGCATATATTTAACCTCTCCGTTAAAACACCAAAATTTGTAGTCATATAAATTTTGCCCATCATTTGTAATATACGGTTCAATCAATATCTTAGGGACAATATTCCGATAGTAGAGCTCAAAACCACATTTAAATGCGTAATTTTCACGCATCCACCTGTCCACCTTCCGTTTTGCATCGGCATGATCAAGTTGAGATTTATCTTCAACAACGATATTATAACCACATCCGTGATTACACTTGATCACAAATTGGTTGGGCAACTGATTAAAATCAATGTCCTCAAATCGATCATAAACGCCCAATAGCGGAGCAAGATACTTCTCTCCGATTTTTTCTTTCACCCACTCGCGCACAAGATACTTATCAGCCAGCCGTGTCTTAATGGGTGTGGAATCATATAGTTTGAGCCACTGAATCTTCTCATTGAATGTTTTGGGATGCTCTATACCAAAGGAAGGATTATCTGATACTCGTTGACACCAATTTTGAAGTTGTTCTTTACAAGGAAATATCCCATTGACAATTTTTAACTTTTCCCGTTTTCTCTCAGAGATGAACATTTCCTTAATTTGGGGATAATATGCTATGAGACGGTCAAAATCTTTCCAGAATAAATTTTCCCCCTCGTTATTGATTTTTGCTAGACCGTTTTCTTGTGTTCCTGGAATGTAATTCGCTTTTATGATAGGCTGGTTAACAACGCGAACTCGGACTCCATTCAAAACGGCCTGCATCCAAAACCACTGATCATCGTTTGTAGGAGCCAACCGCATAAAAAGCTCCTCATCTAGGATATCTTTGTAAAAGCAATGGGGTGGATAAAGCACTCCCCCAAGGCCCACTACTTCGTTTAAAAAACTGCCTCTCTCATAGTAATCGTGTCCCCCCTTGATGGTTCTCCAGCGATCCTCGTAAAAGAATTTCGTGACTCGGTGACACTGTACATCGTGAGGGAATTGTTGATAGCCTCCAACTAATTTCTTCAACCAGTCACGCTCATAGATATTATCATCATCTGCTGTCACTATGATTGCATCTGGATACTTCTTTAAGGTTGGAATCAATTTTTTATAAGAGCCAATATCATGATACCAATCAATCGTTAACCCTCGGTCCTGTAAATCAAGCAATTCTTGAGGCAAATCGACTTCTTTACTCGGGAATTGCTCCGGTGCCAGCCACAAAATAAGCTTATCAGGCTCTAAACTTTGGTTTAGAAGGCTTTCAATCGTTTGATTTACAGTCCCAATTCGTGCCGGATAGGAAGTTAAAGATACAATTATGTCAGGATATTTAACCCTTTCTAAACAACTTATCAAATTTTCAGAAAGTAAAACTTCCTTTCCTTGAATGAATTTAGGAACAATGACATTTCTAATGAATTCCTTGACTTCTTGGTGAGCTTTCTCTGTGTGCGCAAGAGTCCAGAGGGAAGTGGAGACTAATGATGTCAGAAAAGTCTCCTGATACGTCTTATATAATTTCTTTTTTATGAGCAATTTATATAACTTTTCATAGGCTTTATAAAAGTCAAAAGGACTCTTGTCGCGCGAATTTCTCAAGGACCCTTTCCGGCTATACCGATAATAGACGTAAGGCTTGTAGAAGAGTGTTATCTTTTGCGAACACGCTAGGGCGCTCAGGGAAAAGTAAACATCATTTGAGGCTAATTGTGATTGAAATCTAACGCCCACATCTTTGATAAACTGGTGACATATCAATTTATTCCACGGCATCGGATTGCACATGGTCATGAGTTCTTTTCGTGCGGATATGGTAGGAAGCGTGATGCTTTCGCCATTTGTCAAATTTTTATTGATTCCTCTCACCTGTTCTGATTCATGAGTTTGATCATTATAATCCCAATACTGATATAATAAGATCTCACTCCCCTCCTTTTCAATCAGGCTATAACAATCTTCAAGCATTCTAAGTTCAAAGAAGTCATCCGCATCTAAGAAGCTAAGGTATTTTCCTCTTGCGACAGCGATGCCCGCATTGCGGGCGACACCGGCGTGCAGGTTTTCCTGCTGTAGTACGCTGATACGTGCATCTTTTTGTGCATATTCTTTCAAGATGGACAGAGAGCTATCCGTGGAACCATCGTCAATACAGATAATCTCAATCTCCTTGAGAGTCTGGTTGACAACACTGTCTAGGCATTCCCGCAAGTAGCCTCCCACGTTGTACACGGGTATAATGACGGACACCTTCGGTTCATAATCTACCTGATTTTGTACAACAATTTGTGCCGTCGTGCCCGAGTCTCCCTCCGCATTTTGAACCCGAATGGTTCCGCCCTCTGTGGGCCGTGCTTTTACACGATTCATCTCTTCTCTGTTGCTTTCTTTTGCAGTGCTTACACCCCTCATCACGTCCTTTCTATCGTTACGGTAAGCCTTTTTTCAGCCGTTCAATCTCGGCCTCTAGACGATCGCATTCCTCCTGCAAACGTATGGGGTATTCCCATATATACCTCAATCTCTCGCCAAACCCCATTTTCGCACCGTACTTCTCGATTTCTTCCCCGCAAGGGAGCCCCCACTTTTCCAGCTTTTCCGCATACCTGCGCCCACTGATAAGGCGCATTTTGTACAGCAGCCAATATCTGAAGCGCTTAACTTTACCGATTCTATTCACCTTCATTTGCTTGTGTTGATTTGTTCTCTCCAATAATGAATGATCAAAATTTGCTTGTTCTCCCCCTCATCTTTTCTTGAAGAAGCGGAAGTCCAAAATATGGTGGGAGTGCAGCCCGCTTGCCACACGTTTCCAGTCCGCCGCATCAAACTGTGGCCATTCCGTGAGGATGACCAACACATCGGCTCCCTGCGCTGCGCTGTACATATCGGGCGCGTACCGGACGGTGTCACCCAGAATGCGCCGTGCCGTCGTCATCGCTTGCGGGTCATAGACGCACACGTCCACGTAGTGACTCGTCAATCGCTGCACAATCTCCACGGCGGGGCTCTCCCGGCAGTCATCCGTCCCTTCCTTGAACGCCAGCCCCCAGACGGCTATCTTCGGAGAGGGTATATCCTCGACTTCCCTCAGGATGCGCTGCGCCATGTTTTCGCGGCGTTTCTTGTTCCCCTTGATTGCGGCACGGATGAGCGAAAGTTCCACCCCCAACTTGCGCGCCATGTGTTCGATGGCTTTTGTGTCCTTCGGGAAGCAGGAACCGCCATAGCCGGGCCCGGGTCTGAGGAACGCCGGGCCGATGCGCGAGTCCAGCCCCATGCCCTGCGCGACCTCGTGGATATTAGCTCCCGCCGCCTCGCAGAAGTCTGCCATCTCGTTGATGTAATGGATCTTCACCGCGAGGAAGGCGTTGGAGGCGTACTTGATGGCCTCCGAGGAACGCCGCGCCACGAAGAGGAATCGGGGTACGTTGGGGAGATGGGCGTAGAGCTCGCGGATCAGTTCGCGCGCCCTCAGTGATTCGGTACCCACGACAATGCGCACGGGGTGGAAGAAATCGTGGACGGCGTAGCCCTCCCTCAAAAATTCCGGAAGACTGATGACTTCCGCACGTGCGCCCGGATTCAGACGACGCAACAGGGCTTCCACTTCATCTCCCGTGCTGACCGGCACTGTGGATTTGACCGCCACGACGACATTGGACGGTAGAAAGGGAGCCACTTCCCTCACCGCCCCGAACAGGTAGCGCAAGTCGGCTTGCCCGGTGCGGAGGTTCGGCGGCGTCCCCACTGCCAACAGAACGAGCTGCACCCCGCGTACTCCCTCTGCCATGTCATCAGTGAAAGAGAGTCGGCCGGATTCTAATCCGGACTTCAACAGCTCTTCGAGCCCCTCCTCGAAGAGTGTTACCTCTCCCGCACGCAATTTCTCTACCTTGGCACGGTCGCAGTCGATGCATGTGACATCGTGCCCAAGCTTCGCCAGCCCCGCTCCCGTGGGCAGCCCTACGTATCCTGTTCCTATAACGGCCACTCTCATTGATCTAGATAGCTTTGAAAACTTGTTTGAAACTCGGACGACCGGATGGTGCATACGGGCGCACAGCTTTTCGTACGAGAAGCAGACTCGTCTTGAAAATCGCGATGGTTGCAGTCATAAGATTCCCCTTGTAATCAGGCACCACAGCCGGCAAAATAGGTTCGGTTGAAGCGTATTGTTGTGCAGCAAATGCATGAGGCGCCTCTGCCCCTGCCAAGTCCTTGTGTGGTAATAAACTTTGCGAAGCACCCAACGAAGGGAGTCTTCTGCATACTTTCTCTCGTATCCGCCCGCCTCCAATTGTTCGATGGTATGGTTCATGGCTGCAAGCAGGCGGTTCCCGTCATCGGGCATTTGCTTGCAACGCAAAAACGAAATGAGCATCTGTGCCTCATCCTCCCGTACTCCGAACTGCCGGGTGAGCGCCTCGATCTGCACACGGAGAGCTATTTCTTCCTGCTTTTCTCGTCTCGGATCGGGCCTCTTCTCACGGTATCGCACCAGGACCTCGTCCGTTTTTGCAAACCCCGTCTTTCCGACAAGATCCAGCCACATCTTGTAATCTTGCGTCACAAAACAATCCGCACAAAATTGGATGCCCGCGCGGCATAAAACCTCGCGGCGCACCATCACGGAGGACGTGCAGAACACATTGCTAACAAGCAACAGATCGCACTCGATCTGCTTGGAGTGATTCCTGTTCTGCGAGCATTTGGTCTTCTGAGGGCGCTCAGCATCCTCCACACGTGTGCCGAGCAATCCGATGTTCGAGTGGCTCTTCAGATACCCCACCTGCTTTTCCAGTCGCTCGGGCAAGGAGATGTCATCGGAATCCATGAAAGCCACGAACTCTCCCTGCGCCACCTTTAAGCCCTCATTGCGCGCGACGGCCGCGTTCATGTTGTTTTCCAGGCGCAGGAGTACAATCCTCGGATCCCGATATTCACGGAGCTGCTGTTTGGTAGCGGCGGCAGAACCGTCATCAATGATGATGAGCTCGAAGTGTCGATACGTTTGCTCAAGGATGCTCTTGACAGCCAAATCCAACCAATCTCTCCGTGTGTTGTACACGGGCATGATAACAGACACATCAGGCTTCTCTGGTCCTCCGTTGCTCACGTTCTCCGATCCGTTTCGTTCTTTGTGTTAAGTCTTGTTTCAGCTCAGCAGGAGTAGCGTATCTCTTTTTGAAAGAGATACGCGACACATTTTCGTTTAACGACTAACTATAAAATCATTGCAAGCTTAAATTAAGATAATTCGATAAGGAGCGTCATTCTCCCCAGCGTCATAAAATGTAGTCAAGAACCTATTCCTAAAAGTTTTTCAATTTTTAGGCTGGACATCTCTTTCAAAAAGAGATAACCAAGCTTAAATGATTAAGCATCTGGTGAAGAAGTTGAAAAATGGATAGAAAAGAAGATGAGATAAATGGAGAGACAGAGCAACCGCATTTAGTCCACATCCGTCCCAAGAAAAAACACGGCCCATTTATGATCTAATTCGTTTACAATTTACGATTTGGAAAGTTCGCACGCGTTGCGCGGGATTTGGCAGAGCAAGTGCGAGCGGGATGTCGTGAAACCGGGCGCCGACGCGGTTACAAAGAAACGGGAGATGGCAAAATGCCGCCTATGTATACCGTAAATAGCAAACGCATTTTTCAATGCGTTTTGCGCGTCTTGACACGGCGGGAAGAATGTGCTATAAGGCGGGGAGCGTATGCAGCAAGAGTACTTTTCAGCATTGATGCAGTTGCTGGCCGGGTTTGGCTTTGCAGGGATGATCCTGATTTTAAGCGTGATATTTGGGAGGCGTGCCAAGCTGCGTAGGGCGCAGGATGTGCCGTATGAGTGCGGCAACGTACCGGAAGGGGATGGAGCGCCGGGATTTTTCTCGATCAAGTACTACCTAGTGGCGGTGCTGTTTTTAGTGTTTGATTTAGAGGTGATATTGCTCTATCCTTGGGCGGTGAACTTCAAGGACGCGGTGCAGGAAAACGGCTCTGCACTCGTTTCGATGGCGATCTTCGTCGGTGTTCTTCTGGCGGCATTCCTCTACGCCGTGGGGAAAGGGGTGATCGTGTGGCACAAGAACCCGACCCCAAGGCAAACGCATTAGAAAATGCGTTTGCCCTATGTACGATGTAGGATGTACGATGTACGATTGCAAAGTTCGCGCGCGTTGCGCGGGGGAGAGCGAAGCCGGAGAGAGAGGAATACGGTGAAACCATGCACAGACATAGTTACAAAGGGGCGGTGGCGCTTGGCAGAGCCTATGTACGATGTGGGATGTACGATGTACAACACGCACGACGGCCCCGATGAGGGCGCACGCGTTAGCGGCGGTAAGTGCGTATGGACAGCGCGGATGCGCTGCCCCGCAGGGGCGAACCGGCAGGGTGGTGCCGGTGAGTCAACTTGCAAAATTCGCGCGCGTTGCGCGGGGATTTTTGATACGTATAGACGATGATATCAGCTAATAAGAGTATTTTATCTGTTGATTAACTTCTCTCAAATACGCTTACCCTAACGCTAACCCCACGCTCTTACAACAACGCACAATGTCCCGCACTGAGCAACTCCGAGACCTGCTGCGCGAACGCATACTGATTTTGGATGGCGCCATGGGTACCATGGTGCAGAAGCATCGCCTGACGGAGGAGGACTACCGCGGCGCGTCCTTTGCAGACACAAAGAGGTACCCGCACGACCTGCGCAACAACAACGATGTGCTGGTGCTTACTCAGCCTCAAATTATAGCAGGAATTCACCGTGACTATTTGCAGGCAGGGGCTGACATCATCACCACCTGCACCTTTGCATCCACCTGCATCGGTCAGCATGAGTTTTTTCACACTGCGCCCCCGGGACCTCGTGACCGAGCATACTTCGATGGGGTGCTGGAAGATGAGGCATTGGCCGAACTAGTACGCCAAATGAACGGAGCTGCTTGCCAATTAGCACGAGCAGCCGCGGATGAGGCGCAGGAAAGGGATGGACGCCCGCGTTTCGTGGCGGGATCCATCGGGCCACTGTCCGTCACCGCCTCCCTCTCGCCGGATGTGAATGACCCCGGTTTCCGTGCGGTGCATTTTCACCAGCTGCGCCGGGCGTATCGCGAGCAGGTGAAAGCCCTCGTGGAGGGAGGGGTGGATATGCTGTTGCTCGAGACAATTTTCGACACCCTGAACGCAAAAGCGTGCCTTTTTGCCATTGATGAACTGCGTGAGGAAACGAACGCGGAGCTTCCGCCGGTCGTCATCAGCTTCACCGTGACGGATCGAGCGGGGCGCACTCTTTCCGGGCAGACCGTAGAGGCGTTCTGGAATTCCGTACGGCACACGCAGCCGCTGGCAGTCGGGATCAACTGCGCGCTGGGGGCAGACCTGATGCTGCCCTTTGCCCGGGAACTGAGCGCGCTGGCAGACTGCGCCGTCAGCATGTACCCAAACGCAGGCATGCCCGACCCGCTGGCGCCCGGCGGCTACGAACACACGGCCGAGCACATGGCCGGCATCCTGCGCGAATATGCCCAAGAGGGCTTGCTGAATATTGTCGGCGGCTGCTGCGGCACGACGCCGGAGTACATCCGCGCCATTCGCGAAGCTGTGCAGGATTTTCCACCGCGCACGCCGGCTGCTCATGCTCCGGCAGGGCAAATGCGACTCGCGGGGTTGGAATCCTACAACCACGACCGCACGCGTAACACGCTTTTCGTGGGCGAACGCTGCAATGTGGCCGGTTCTCCGAAGTTTGCGCGACTCATCCGAGAGGGACAGTACGAAGAAGCGCTCTCCATCGCCCGCAAGCAGGTGGAAAACGGCGCGACTGTGCTGGACTTTTGCTTCGACGATGGCATGCTCGATGGACCGGAAGTGATGAAAAAGTTCCTGAACCTGGTAGCGGCTGAGCCTGACATTGCTCGCGTCCCTTTCATGATCGACTCTTCCAAGTGGGAGGTGATAGAAGCCGGATTGAGCTGCATGCAGGGCAAGGGAATTGTGAACTCCATCTCGTTAAAAAATGGGGAAGAGGAGTTCCTGCGCCGCGCGCGTCTCATCCGCCGCTACGGAGCAGCTGTGGTGATCATGGGATTTGACGAGCGGGGTCAGGCAACCTCTGTGGAAGATCGCGTCCGCATCGCCAGCCGTGCGCACAAGTTGCTGACGGAATGCGTCGGCTTCCCGGAAGAGGACATCATCTTTGACCCGAATGTGCTGACCGTGGGCACCGGCATCGCAGAGCACGCCAATTATGCGCGCGATTTCTTTGTGGCAGCGGCAGAAATACACCGCCTCTTTCCCGCCTGTCATATCTCCGGCGGCATCTCCAATGTTTCCTTTGCGTTCCGTGGCATCAATCCCGTGCGCGAAGCCATGCATTCCGCTTTCCTCTACCACGCGCAGAAAGGCGGATTGGACGTGTGTATCGTGAATGCGGGGATGCTCGATGTGTACGATGACATACCGAAAGAGCGCTTGGAGCTCGTGGAAGACGTGCTGCTCAACCGCCGCGAAGACGCCACAGAACGGCTCACCGACTACGCCCACCGGATCGCCGCACAAAAAGAGCAGAAGCACGAACAAAGTGCAGCAGACGCCGCTGCGTGGCGTGAGTGGACCGTGCAGCGTCGTTTGGCGCACGCCCTGGTGAAGGGAATTACCGATTTTATCGACACGGATACGCTGGAGGCCATGCAGGCCTGTGGAAGTGCACTCGCAGTCATTGAAGGACCGCTGATGGAAGGCATGAAGCAAGTGGGGGAGCAGTTTGGTGCGGGCAAAATGTTCTTGCCCCAGGTGGTGAAGAGCGCACGCGTTATGAAGAAGAGCGTAGGTGTACTCACTCCCTTCATCGAGCAGGACAAAGCCGGCGCTTCTGCCGTGGGTACGGTTGTGCTGGCCACGGTGAAGGGAGATGTGCATGACATAGGCAAGAACATCGTCGGCGTTGTGCTGGCGTGCAACGGTTTTCGCGTGGTGGATTTGGGAGTGATGGTGCCCTGTGAGCAGATCCTGGAAGCCGTGCAACGCGAGAAAGCTGACCTCGTGGCACTTTCAGGGTTGATTACCCCCTCGCTGGAGGAGATGGGGCACGTGGCGAGTGAGCTGGAAAAGGCGGGACAAAGTGTGCCGCTGCTCGTGGGAGGCGCAACGACAAGCCCTCTGCACACTGCGCTGAAGCTTGCTCCGCTCTATCCGCACGGCGTGGTGGTGCATACGGCGGATGCCTCTACCGTGGCGCCGGTGGCAGCCTCGCTCATCGGGCAAGGGCGCACGGCAGTCTTGACAGCCATCCGCCGGCAGCAAGAGGAGCTGCGCACAAGCTACACCGAGCAGGGAAAAAAGCCGTTGATGCCGCTGACACGTGCCCGTGCAGCCGCGTTGAAGACAGACTGGGCAAACACGCGCATCCCAGAGCCGCAACGTACAGGCGTGTTCACCGCGGGTGTACCGTGCGGGTGCGCATGCTGCACGCCGCGGTTGGATTATGACATCAACTGGGAGGAACTGGAAAGCGTGGCTGACTGGAGTATTCTACTGCGTGTCTTCGGACTGCAAGAAGCCTGGAATCCCGCCCGTCGCGCCCTGCATGCCGACGCCGATCCCCAGCAGGCAGAGCAGGTGAAAGAACTACTGACTGACGCCCGCGCTCTGCTGCGCACTGCCGAAGAGAAGCAACTTTTGCACGCCCGCGGCTGCTTCGGCATCTGGCGCGCCAACAGCACGGGAGATGATGATATTCAGATCGTTGGAAGTCGCTATCTGCTGCATACCATGCGCTGCCAGCAAATGAGCGACAAGCCGCGTCTCGCCCTGGCCGATTTTGTGCCGCCTGAGCCGTACGAGGGTTACGTAGGCGCCATGCAGGTGAGTATCCTCGGTGCTGAGCGATGGGGAGCGCAGTTGGATGAGCAAGGGGATACATACTCTTCCCTGTTGGTACGCGCGCTTGCCAATGTGCTGGCGGAGGCCATGGCGGAAAACGTCCACCGTATCGCTGACAGCGTGTGGCCAACGGATGGGGTGCAGAGCATCCGACCCGCCTGCGGCTACCCCAGCCAGCCGGATCATGCAGAAAAGCGCACGGTATTCGCGCTGCTGGATGCACCAATGCGCACGGGCGTCACGCTCACGGAATCTTTCATGATGCAGCCGCAAGCCTCTGTTTGCGCTCTTATTTTCCACCACCCGGAGGCGCGCTACTTCGCCGTTGGTCCCATTGGAGATGACCAGCGAGCCGACTACGAGAAGAGGTCCCATCCGTCCTAAGAAAAAAACGCGACCCATTTACGATCTAATTCATTTACGATTTATGATTTACGATTTACGATTTGAAAAGTTCGCGCGCTTTGCGCGGGGCGCGGAGGCAGTGTGGTGGCGAGGCGTCAACGGAAGTAATCCCGACAAGATATAAGACCATTAACGACTCGGCATAGCAGGGAACCCAGCATAGCGTAACAGCAAATGCTTTCCTCCTATCAACGCATCTCCATTTCAAGAATTCCGTTACGCACCGGCTCGGCAATCTCGCGCACAACGCGCTAGCATTCGAATCGTACATAGGCGGCATCTTGCCGCCTCCCGCCCCTTTGTAACCACGTCGGCGCACGGTTTCGCGACATCCCGCTCGCACTTGCTCTGCCAAATCCCGCGCAACGCGCGCGAACATCGCAATCGTACATCGTACCTCGTACATCGTACATAGGCAACCGCATTTTCTAATGCGGTTGCCTTGTCCTCTTGCCAAGACAGGGCAATGTATGGTAAAATGAACGCGCATGGATGAGATAGAACAGTTGCGCGGACAAATCGACCGAGTGGATGCTTCCATCGTCGAGTTGCTCAAAGAGCGTATGCAATACGTGCACCGCGTGGGGGAAATTAAGGCTACCGATGGGAGTAACCTTTTTGTGCCGGAGCGTGAAAGCGCCCAGCGAGAAAAGCTGGCGCGACTCAATGCGGGCGTGCTGCCGGATGAGGCTCTGCTGCGCATCTATCGCCAGATCATCAGTTGTGGCTACTTACTGGAAGGCGGGTTGCGCGTGGGCTATTTGGGGCCGGAAGGCACATGGAGTCACCAAGCGGCGCTTGCGCGCTTTGGAGAAAGTGTGACTCTGCTGCCACTCCCCTCATTTTCGCATTTATTTGACGCTGCAGAACGCGGCGAGGTGGACTATGCGGTGGCTCCCATTGAGAACAATACCGCGGGTTTTGTGACGCAGACAATGGATCTGCTTATGGACAGCGCCGACCTGCGCATCTGCGCACAGCACATGCAGGGCGTGCAGAATTGTCTGCTGGCAAATTGCGAAAGGGAGGAAATACGTACGATCTACTCGCACCCACAGGTTCTCGGGCAGTGCAGACTGTGGTTGCAGCAAAATTTCCCGAACGCAGAGCAGATCTCTTCTGCCTCAACCGCTGCCGCAGCCAAATTGGCAAACGCTGAAGCCGCCAAGGGCGTCGCAGCGCTGGGAAGTCGTCTCGTCGGTGAGATTAATAACCTGCGCGTCCTGGAGGCCAATATTCAAGACAACGTCACCAACACGACGCGTTTCGCGGTGATTGGCAGACAACACACCCGCCCCACCGGCAAGGACCGCACCACTATCTGCTTCGGCGTGCCGCACGTACCGGGGTCGCTGGCGGATGTGTTGCTACGCTTCAAAGAACATGGCATCAATATCTACTGCATCGATTCGCGACCGGCACGGCACATGTCGTGGGAATACCTGTTCTATATCGATGTGGAGGGGCATGAAGCGGCTGAGCCGTTGCAGGGGTGCCTGGACGAATTGAGGCACGGAAGCCCCATGGTGAAAGTGCTAGGCTCATACCCGGAATTATAACGCCATGCCTTTCACAACGAACCAGGCATTCGAACTACTGAAGCACGCTCACGCCAGCGGACGCATGCCCCACGCGTTGCTTGTCACCGGCGCTCCGGAATGCGGCACAAACCGCTTGGCCCTTCAGCTCGCTGACTTACTGTGCGATGCCAAAGCGGACAGCTTGGAAAACCTGATGCACCCAAACTGCCGTGTAATTCGTCCCGGCTCCAAAATTCGCACCATCACCATCAATGCCATCCGCAGCGTGGAGCCCTTTCTCACCCTCTGCCTGCCGGAGGGCGAAACAAAACTCGTCATCGTTTGCGAAGCTGATCGTCTGTCGGATGACTCTGCCAATTCCTTTCTGAAAACGCTGGAGGAGCCGCCACCTCAGACGTTGATCGTGCTCATTACTGAAATGCCGAGCAAACTGCTGCCTACCATCCGCTCTCGCTGCATTCGCTTGGATATTGCTGATTCCTCTATGGAAGAGCACATCAACGAGGCTCAAAAGCGCTTCCTGCCTGCCGTGCGTGCAGCTCTCGCGAATTTGGGGTCGGATGTGGCAGCTCTCGCACTTCGATATGATTTTCAAGAACTTTTAGCACGTGAGCGCGAAGAAATATCGGATCGCATCACTTCCGCCGTCAAGGCAGAGGCGAAAAGTATCTCTGAGGGTACGGATATACGCGATTGGGAAGCCCAGCAGAAGGACACCACAGCAGCCGCGATTGAAACCGAATATCTGGCGCGTCGTACGCAGATGCTGGAGCTTCTCACGCTCTGCTTTGGGCAAGCGGTTCTTGTCGCTTCGCATGCGCCGGATGTAAAACCGATAACCCCGGAAATTGAAACGGTGGCGCAGAAGTTTCCCGTGGCGAATCTGATCGCGCGCATGCACTCGGTGGATGACCTTCGGAAAGATCTCAATTACAATGTCCAAGAAGCCCTCACTCTCGATGCTCGCTTTACTCAAATAATCGGCTCTTCTCCCTTATGAACAGCATGACCGGATTCGGGGCGGCCTCCGTCCCTTTTTGTGGCGCGTCCCTGCGCGTGGAAATCAGTGGTATTAACCGTAAACAACTCGAATGCGCCATCAATCTGCCTCATCCTTGGGCTGAATTGGAACCGTATGTGCGCAGCTTTGTCGCCAAAAAAGTTTCACGCGGTCGCTTGAATATCTACGTTTCATCTCAATCATCCGACGATTCAGGCAAGGGATTTTTTCACCTTCATCTAAAAAAGCTCAACATTCTCAATGAACGATTGAAAGAAGTGAGCGCGGTCTGCGGTCGAGAAGTGGAACTTTCCGTGGACACTCTCTTGAGGCTGGGAGTACTCACGGATTCCGTGGAGGAAGAAACAACTCCGGAGCAGGTGTGGAGGGAGGCGCTGTGCCCCGCCCTTCAACAAGCAATGGAGCAGTTTTTGGCAATGCGGGCGCAGGAGGGCAAGAATCTGGCGACGGACATGCTCATTCGCACGGAGAAACTGCGCACACTCCGCACACAGATGATAGGAGCGGCAGCAACCGTGCCGGCTCACTACCGAGAGACGCTCCTACGCCGCCTCAAGGATCAAGGTCTTGTACTCGAAGAGCCGGACGAACGTCTGACAAAGGAATTGGCTCTGTTTGCCGACAAATGTGACGTGAGCGAAGAAATGACGCGCCTCAAGTCCCATCTCCAACAATTCGAAGCGTTCATTTCCAGTGCGGATGAGGCTGTGGGAAGACCGCTGGATTTTCTTTGTCAAGAGATTTTCCGGGAGCTGAACACCACCGGCTCCAAAGCAAACAGCGCTGAGCTTGCTCAGCTTGTCGTCACGGCAAAAACTGAACTCGAAAAAATACGCGAACAAGTCCAAAATGTCGAATAAAACTCTTGGTTCACTGCTGATTGTGTCCGGCCCAAGCGGATCGGGCAAAACAACCCTCTGCCGCCGAGCAGAAGCGGATGGGCTCGCAGCCTATTCGATCTCCTGCACCACACGAGCTCCCCGCAATGGAGAAATCGATGGAAAAGATTATTATTTCCTGACACAAAGTGATTTCGATGCAAAGGTGGCTTCCGGAGAATTCTTGGAACACGCCTGCGTGCATGGCAACAGCTACGGCACTCTGCTCAGCGAGGTTATCCGACACTTGGAACAGGGGAAAAATGTCGTTATGGATATTGATGTTCAAGGCGCCGCATCTATTCGCTCCTGCCAAAATCCCATTATCCGCCGCACGTATGCGGATGTGTATATTTACCTACCGCGCGCCGAGGTAGAGGCACGTTTGCGTGGGCGTTCCACCGACAGTGAAGACACCATTCGTCTGCGCCTGCATAACGCTGACATCGAGGATGCTCGACGCACTGAGTATCAATTCATCCTTCCTTCTGCCTCCCGCGAACACGACTACACTCTCTTCAAGACACTCCTCAGTGCTCTTTCGCTCCGCACCACGCTGCGCTGCGATTCAATTCGCCAATCGTAAGCGATAGCTGACTCCTAGGGCAAACGCATTTGAGAGAAATTCATCAACGGAGCAAATGCCCTTATTGACCGATACCATCGTTTACACGTATCAAAAATTCTCGTGCAACGCGCGCGGATTTTGCAAGTTGACTCACCGGCACCACCCTGCCGGTTCGCCCCTGCGGGGCAGCGCATCCGCGCTGTCCATACGCACTTACCGCCGCTAACGCGTGCGCCCTCATCGGGGCCGTCGTGCGTGTTGTACATCGTACATCCAACATCGTACATAGGCGCCGCCAGGCGCCACAGGCGCTCGCGGAGAAAAGTATGTCAGAAAACGTCGCAATTTGATGCTTCCATATCGATATTGTTGATTATCTGATCTTAAGGATTCTTCAAACCTTTATTTCCACACTTTCGGCGAATCGAATGAAGGCTCTGGTATGCGCTAAGAACAACAAATAAGCTTGACGCGTAGGGAATTCGCGCATAGAATACGGCCATGCAAAGAGCGCATATTAAGACCTTCATGCACGCGGCGGGCATTCTGCCGCTGACGTTCTGCTGTGCAGCAGCCCTCGATTCCTGCAAAGATGAAGCAGCCAAGCAACCAGAGGCAACGGCTTCGACTACGGCCTCGGCTTCGACTACGGTTGCGGTTGCCCCTGCAGCCAATGACGATGTTCACGCCAAGCAGCTCATCGACTACATGATTTTCGAAGTAGGCAGTTCCCTGAGCCGGGAAGCCGACAAGCCTATGTGGCGCGAATTGGTGCGCGATATGCGCAATCAAGTGGAAGCCTACTACAACGCCCTGCGTTCCACCAATGAGGATCCCGAACGCTTGGTGCGCATTGGTCTCTTCTTGGCTGATGGTGCCCGCCATCTTTCTGCTTTCCAAAAAGCCTATGACATCTACACTGCTACGCTTAAGGACTGGGATGCCCTGCCGGAAAACACACGAAACGGCGTGAACGGTCAGAGACTGCGCAGCTTCCTGGTAAATGGACTTGCCTCTTGCCTCATGCAGCAGCGTAAGATGACGGATGCGCTTCCGTATTATGAAGAAGCGTTGAAGCTGGATAAGGCTCGCTACAAACAGCTCGCCCCGGAAGAGGGCAAGCCCTTGCCCACCGCTGAAAATATGGGTCAAGATTTGGAAAACGCTGCCGAAGATTTGCTGGTCTCCTACCGCTGCTTAGCAGAATGCCAGCTCTTTGCGGATGACCCGGAGCAGGCACGCGAGACGCTGCAAACCGGACAAAAAGTAGCGTTGGATATGAAAAACCTTTCGACGGGCATTACTTTCGAGTTTGTTCACCTGCTTTCCACGTTGGGAACTTTGGAGAGCCGCGTTGGCCAGCCGAGGAAAGCCCTTGCTGCCTGGTTGCAAGCGGCAGGACTCGCCGATCAGCTGCGCAAGAGCTCCTCTTCTCCGGCTGACAAGGCGAAAGCCGTCACGCTCCTTCGCGAACTCACTCCCCCCATCAAGGCGGTTCAGACTCAGCTGCAAAGCCAGCAGCAGGAGGCTTCGCAGGAGCAGCCCGCGCAACAGTAAGGCTCAGTTCCTTCTTCCTCTCTGCGCATACCCATGGCAGAGTTTCTCCTATCCGTCCCCGCGCTGGAACGCAATGCGCGTATCCTGCGGGAGACGGCTGATGCGGCCGGGGCGAAAGTCCTTATCGCGCTGAAGGCCTTTGCCACCACATCTGCCCTGCACTACGTGAGTGCGTACGCAGATGGCGCGTGCGCTTCGGGACTCTATGAGGCGCAGCTGGCAGCAGAGCACCTGGGCAAGCACATTGCGGTGTATTCCCCCGCGTACTCGCAAGCTGACCTGATCGAGCTGCTTGCTTTTGCCCACCATATCGATTTCAATAGCCTCTCTCAATGGGAACGCTACCGTGCGCTCTGTACACAGCACCCCCGCGCACGGAATGGCGAGCTGCAATTCGGTCTGCGCATCAATCCCTGCTATTCCACGGGTCACACCCCGCTCTACGACCCCTGTGCACCGGGTTCCCGTCTCGGTGTACCCATCTCTGAGCTGACTGATTGTACGCCACAGCGTCTCACGGGTATCAGTGGGTTGCACTTGCACACCCTTTGCGAGCAGTACACGCCACCTCTTATCTCCACCGTTGCCGCACTGGAGGAGCAAGCGGCTCCTCTTCTCGCCTCCTCTGCCATTCGCTACTTGAACTTGGGCGGCGGGCACTGGATTACTAAGCCGGATTATGACCGCGCCGCGCTTGTGGAGCTTATTTTGCGCCTGCGTCAACAATACGGCGTCCAAGTCTATTTGGAACCCGGAGAGGCTTGGTGCATCCACACCGGGGTACTGCGCTCACAGGTGCTGGATATTTTTGAGGCCGCGGGACATTGCCATGCCATTCTCGACGTGAGCGTATCTGCCCATATGCCGGACGTGTTGGAAATGCCTTACCGACCGTCTGTATTCTGTACCGTGCCGACTGCCTCCGATGCCTCACAGCAGCAACCGGCTGTCTGCTTGCCAGGAGAGTTCTACCACGCCTCCGGTGCAGCGGGAGAATTACCGCACACTTATCGTCTGGGCGCCCCCACTTGTCTGGCGGGCGATGTGTTGGGCGATTTTTCCTTCCCGCGAGCGTTGAACATCGGTGATACTATTATCTTGGATGACATGGCTCACTACACCATCGTGAAAACGACTCACTTCAACGGTGTTCCTCACCCGGATATTGCCCTGCTGCTACCGGATAACTCTATTCGCACCGTGCGCCGGTTCTCTTTCCGCGACTTTGCCGACCGCTTGGGATAATGCGCCGACTCGTGCAGGAGTCCACATCCGTCCCAAGAAAAAACGCGACCCATTGCCTATGTACGATGTACAACACGCACGACGGCCCCAGGCGGCCGCGGAGCGACTGCCTATGTACGATGTACGATTTGCAAATAATGCGCAGCAGAGCTGCGGGCGGCGAGTAACCAGCGCGGATGCGCTGCCCGAAGGGCAAACCGGCAGGGTGGTGCCGGTGAGTCAACTTTCGATGTACGATTGCGATGTTCGCGCGCTTTGCACGAGAATTTTTGATTCGTGGAAACAATGGTATCAGTCAATAAGAGCATTTTCTCCGTTGATGAACTCCTCTCAAATGCGCTTGCCCCACACGTGTTCCAATAAAGTCTTCTCTGGGCTCATTCAACCCATTTCTTCACGAGAGGAATGCGAGATACACCACTTGCCTCCGCGCAACGCGCACATTCTTCCCAAATTGTACATCGACCGTCGTACATCGTACTTAGGCGGCATTTTGCCGCCTACGGCTCGGCAATCTCGCGCGTAGCGCGCTAGCATTCAAATCGTACATCGTACATCGTACCTCGTACATAGGCAGCAGACTGCGGTTGCTGCATTACCATTGGGGGCGCTTTTTCTTGGGACGAATGTGGTCCAGCGTTAGTCTGCTGCTTGACTTTCTCGGGAGCATTCTCGTTGATTTAGGTAAAAATGGAGAGCAAGTTTAATGGCAGATGTGCGATCAATATTGCGTTCTATGGCGAACTTTTCCAATCGCGCGAATAAATCTTGCCTGCATCGGAATGTAATCATGAGTAAGTTGGGCATAACACTACCTAGCTTGCCACATCTGCGCAAGTAATTCAAGAAGAGTTAGCTTGACTCACCTCCTCCAGCATCGGAGCCTCGCCTGCAAAGAAAAGGATGCATGGGAAATCCCGTGCATCCGATACGATCTGCGGAGTCACCTCCGCCAAAGCTATCTCCTCAGCCCTGAACTACCGCCGGAGCCTCCGGCGTAGGAGGAAGGGAATTGCCTGCGGCCGTGTATGCCGCCAAACTCAGTATGATGGCTAATGCTCTCATATCTTTTTCAGGTTAATTACGCCGCTCACCATGGCGACGCCGCATTTTAGTCCTGTTTTTCGTGACGTCAAGCTTAAAATCTCAAAAATAATGATAAATTTTGTCATCATCTCACATCCGTCCCAAGAAAAAGCGCCCCCTATTGGTAGTTAATGGTACATCATACAGCATAAGCCGTTGGTTATTTACGATGTACGATTTACGATTTGAGAAGTTCCCGCGCTTGCGCGCAAGTTCGGCGGAGCAGATGCGAGCGAAATGTGATAAAGCTGTACACGGACATAATTAGAAAGGCGCGGGGATGCGGAGCAAGAGCGCAGAGAAACTTTCAAAACATTGCGTGTTGTCAGTTAAAATGATTCGTGGATATGCGATGCCAGCTTGCAGATTTCTTTTTCACCGTATTTCTTCCATGAAACGCATGAGGAATGGGTTGAATGAGTCCAGAGAAAATTTCTTGGGACGGATGTGTAATGGAGGAGTTCTCTTATTGACCGATACCACCGTTTATACATGTCAAAAATCGTGACAACAGCGGTCATCATGATGGTGGATCCAGAGGAATCCCTCGTTCACAAAATTCTCGCGCGACGCGCGCAAATTTCGCAATCGTACATCGTACATAGGCAAATGCATTTCTAATGCATCTGCCGTGACAGGTAGATTGTTGGATTTACAGCGTGGAAACAAGCTGCTACAATGCGGGCATGATGAAAGAAACATCCCACAGTACGCTCGGTGATCACATGCACTGCTGCACCGTATTCAATCTGCCCAACCATCCGAAAATCTGTACTGACGTACCGGAAAAACTCGGTGGTTTGGGTGAGCAGCCCTCCCCGGGAGAATTGCTTGCCGCCACTGTTGCCTCTTGCATGCTGAGCAATGTGGCCTTCACCGGTGCGAAAAAGGATTTCCCCACAAAGGGAATCACCATCACCGCCGGTCTCTCCGAAGGTCCTCAAGGAGTAGGGGCCATGCATTTTCGCATCACCGTGCCTCATTCCACCACACCACAACAGCGCTCCCTGATTGAGGCGGCCGTCGTTTCTTGCCCGGTTGGCAAATCCATCCACCCGGATATCCCGAAACACATTGAGTGGCACTGGGCAGAGTAATGGCTTACTGCGCCTTGGGCGCGGCCTCACCTTTCGGGTACCAGATGGAGTTATCGTTGGTCACCAGAATGAACCCCTGCTCCATAAGCCAAATCATATCCGCCGTATAGGGAGCGTAGGCATCCGCAGCCGCTTGTTTACTCGCTTCATCTGTGCCTGCAGGTACTCCGCTGAGCTCGGCAAACATAGCGTCCACCTTCTTACCGGAGTTCTCTTTGGTCCAATTGAGGATTCCCTGCATACGGTCAGCCAGAACTGTACCCTCAGGCACCACGCGGATGCGGCTCGGTCCCGTGTAATGGTGTCCGTGCCATTTGTAGATGGGAATGTGATGGCGCGCCAACCCGTGGCAAAGGTTCGGGATAAGAATCTGTGGATTACGGCGGTGTTTACCGGAAAGTATAGAAACGTAAGCGGCAAGCCCCGGTGATAGCAGCTTAAGCGGCACAGCTCCGTTGATAAATACCTTTTCAACCGTCTCATATACGTCAGTGAAATGGTGCTGCAGGAAGTCCTCCTCCACCTCTTTGATTGTCTCAAACACCTTTTCCTGCTCACCTTCGCGGGTGGGGTGCCATACAGTGCGCACAGATGCTTCGGCAAGCCACTGCTTCACTGCCTCTTCATCCTTGTTCACGGCAATGGCTGCGCGGAACGCTCCCATCGGCATGGATGAATACTTAGCCTTGTAGAGTCGCGCAAGGGAGGGCTGATACCCATGCCAGTTGACCGGGCCGATGACCTCGTTACCGAGCGAACAAACAGCAATGCCGGTAAAGTTTCCTTTGGGCGGATCCACCTGTACCTGTTCGGCGGTGTACAGCTCGCCAAACCACGGAGCATGGGAAACGTACGCCACGGCCTCCGCCTGCGTAAGCCAGCAGGAGCCGTCCTCGCGTTTGGAATGTATGAGCATCGGTCCCCCCGCCTGCTTCATGAAAACGAGGTCATAGCGGTCACCCTTCGCCATCACCACACGAGCTAAGTCGAGCAATGAATGCGCGCGCTTTTGACGCTGGATCTCCGTAGCGAAGATGGTGAGTACGGGATCACTGGGACGCACCTCAACCCGTAATCCCTCTGCCGGCTGGGGGAGCTGGCGTCGTGGCGCATCCGACCGGCGAGGCCTCGATTGCGCGTCGCGCTCGGGACGGCCGCGATATTCACCGCGTGGAGCCCGGTCATCGCGACGCTTATTGCCTTTGCTTCGCGCGTCCCCCCGGTCCCCTGCGCGGCGCGAAACACGATCCGCGGGTGCCGAAAAACGCGCCAACGACGGGCCCTCTTGCGAACGCGCCCAATCTGGTCCGAATTGGAAATCCGTCAACTCCGATAAATCAAAGGCAACAGCTCCTTCATGTGTACTCTCATCCATATAAACCTTCGCGCCACTAGGGTACTCCGAAATTACATGTTTGGCAACCTTTTTTTGCGCATTCATACCGCGTTCTCGCGTTTCTCATGCGCCTTGGCAAGCAAAACGATGGGGTGATAGGTAAGCGGAAGCCTGCCCGTGTGATCCGTAAAACGCTCGCAATAGGCTTCACAAAGGGCCTGAAGTTCGCCGCGTGAAAGAGGTGTGGATATTGCGGCATTCACGCCGGTGGAGTGCAAGTGCCCAAGCAGCGCACGCATATCGGGAAAGTGGAGAGTTTCCTCCCAGTCACGCGCGTAAACAAGCTGCAAATCGGCGGAACACAGCATATCCGCCCATTCCTGCGCGCTGGGGTATTGCAACCCGGCACCCGTGATCTGTCTCAGTTCATACAAATTATGCCGGACGAAAGCGCCCACAGCTAACATGCCGCCATGAGCAAGGCTTCCTGCCATCCGCGACACAAACTTCGGCAAATCTTTCATCCACTGCAGTGCCGCAGAAGTCGCGATGAGGTCCAGCTCTGTCGGCAACTCTACCTCTTCCGCATCCCCAGACAAAAACACGGAACCGGGCGTCTCTGGCATGTACGCCATGGCTGCTTGGGTGAGATCATTGAACCACCACTGTGCCTCGGGATACAGACGGACAAGTTCGCGCGTGAGGAGTCCGGTGCCCACTCCGATTTCCATCGCTCGTGTCGGCGAAAAACGGGGAACTTCAGTCAGCAATTCCTTCGCCAGCTCTCGCGCCATGTTCATCTGCACATAGGCATGCGCATCGTACTCACAAAAATGACGGGCAAAGCTTATGGCAACGCGCTGTTTATTCTGCATGGAATGCATCTATGTTGTCCAGCACGATTCGCGGATCGGCAAAGGGATAGTGATAGGAGTTGAAATGTGTCCCAAGTCCTACCTTCGCCCAATACGCCTCCATCTTTGCCGGTGGAAATATCTCGTCCTTATCGCCTATGTATGCTTTATGCCAATGTATGTCAGAAGATGACGTCTCACGGCTCCATTCCGCCAGTTTCGTCAACTCATCAATCTTCTCATCAACGCTGCGATCCGGGTAGGGACCTGACGGCGCAGATCGTCCTTCGCCGTACGCTTTCTCGTTGAAAGGAGTCATTCCTACGCGCGCCAGGCCCCGCATTGTGCGCAACACCACGCGCAAGCGCATGCCGTACTCATCTGATACCGGGTAGGGCGTCCCATTCAATGCGATGGCTCGATAAAGCGGCAATTGCTTGCAATACTGCTCTGCCGCCCACACCCCAAATGACCACGCGAACAAGTAAATGCGCCGATACTCCGCAAAATCCTCCGCCCGCAATGCATGCGCTTCCCTGTAATCGTACACTGCCAACACATCACACCCGCATGGGTCAATATGCACCACGGCATTCGGATTAGATGCCCAACCCAGCATATAGAGCACGAGATTGCGCTGATGTTCGTGTTTTAACCAACTTTGCTGCATATCGTAAAAACATGGTGTAGCTGTTCGACCTTTAATTCAGCGTGCAAGGAAATGCGAATGCGCGCGCTGCCCTCAGGAACTGTAGGCGGGCGTATGGCAGTCAACCAAATCCCGGCACCACGCCCGACTTGCGCAATCTCGAGCGCACGTGTGTCGCTCCCCACCACAACAGGGATGATTTGCGTCCCGTTCATCTGTCCGGTGATATCGGAAGCATGCTGAATGAGCTTGGCTAACTTGGCACGCTGCGCAGCCACATCCGGCACACCGTCGATCATCGTTGGTCCGCGCATTTCATGCACAACCATGCCCACCCATTGCAGCGTGCATGGAGGCAATGCTGTCGAATAAATAAGCGGTCTCAGCGTATTCACCAAATACTGCCGCACTGCCGGTGCACACAGCACGCACGCCCCAGCTCCTGCCAAGGCCTTGCCAAAGGTGCACACCAGTATGTCCACCTCATCAACAATACCTTCTTCCATACACAACCCCGCTCCGTGTGTCCCGTACACACCGAAGGTGTGCGCCTCATCTACATACAGACGGAAACCGTATTTTCGACGCAATTTTGCCAACTCACGCAGATCAGCTCTATCCCCATCCATGCTGTAAACAGACTCCACGACAACCCATGCCTTTTCCGGGTGCGTCATGCGGCTCAACATATCCTGCAGATGCTGCATATCGTTATGCCGAAACCTCCGAAAAGGCAATGTGCGCATGCCCTCGATGATACTGGCATGCACAAGACGATCAGCCAACACAACATCGCCTTCCTGCGCCAATGCCGGCAGCAGCCCGCTGTTGACCATGTATCCGCTGCTGAGCACGAGCGCCTGCTTACCGGGGAAAAGCGCCGCTAATTCCCCTTCCAGAACACCGTACTCCGGTCAGTTGCCGGTCATTAACCGCGATGCCGGGGTTCCATGCGAAAAGGGCGATAAGCTTTGTCCTCCGAACTCCCTTCTGTAATACGCAGGCAGATCCAACCCGTCATAGCGCAGCGTGCTCAATCCCAAGTAGTCATTGCTGGAGAAATTGAGGTATCTCTTATCCCCGCAACACAGATAAAGTCCGTCCTGCCTGAGTGTACAAAGCGCGCGAGCCCGTCCGCATGCTTCCCATTCATTTCTCCGGGCGTCCAGCTGTTCTGCCCAACTCATGATTCACTGTATTCAGCCCAGCTCGAACTCGTCTCCCAGACGCGCACGCGCTCCAGCTTTACGCAATCCCGTACCGGACGAGAAATGCCGCCTCTCACCGCCGCCTCTTCCAGCACCTTCTTTGCATGCCGATATACCGTCTCGGCCATCACCTCACTCGTGGGATCGCTGTGCTCAAAGGGTATGATGCGCTCCCCGTACGCCGCACGGAATTCTGCGTAGTGCGAATCATCTGTGTTCATGCACAGTGCGTGATCAAACTGCTCCAAAAAATCATCCATCATCTCACGCACTGCCTTAAAATCCACCACCATATCGTTCTCATCCAGCGTATCCGCCGCATAGACGAGCTCTACGCTGCGCGTGTGCCCGTGCGGGAATTGGCAATTGCCGGGATGCTTGGAAAGCAAGTGCCCGCTCTCCAGTTCGATTTTCTTGCAGATGCGGTACATGCGCGCATCATACCATTCTACGCACACTTTGACAAGGCGGGCGTGCACTTTCGCAGGGCACCCCCCCATCCGCGCTGTCTATCTGCTCCCCGCAGCTCTGCTGCGCATTATTCCGAATCGTACGTCATACATGGGCGGCATTTTGCCGCCTCCCGCTCTTTCGTAACTACGCCCGATCACAGCTTCATAACTCAGCCTCTGCCTTTGCTTCGCTCCCCCGCGCCCCGCGCGCTCACTTCCCAAATCGTACACTATTGATTCGAGGTGGTATAATCAGAAGCGCTGAGAGGGAAATCCTCAACGGAGCTCCTCG
>CANRJD010000008.1 GCA_947630815.1 uncultured Akkermansia sp.
GTCCCGGGTGTATCTGTCCCGGGTGTATCTGTCCCGGGTGTATCTGTCCCGGGTGTATCTGTCCCGGGTGTATCTGTTCCGGGTGTATCTGTTCCGGGTGTATCTGTTCCGGGTGTATCTGTTCCGGGTGTATCTGTTCCGGGCGTGTCTGTTCCGGGCGTGTCTGTTCCTGGCGTATCAGCCCCCGGTGTATCAGTCCCCGGTTTGTCAGGTTCGGGATCATCCGGGAGGTCGGCAACATCTCCGGCGGCCACGTAGAGTTGAATGAGACTTTCTCCCTCCTTTTCAACCATTAAGTAGGGATCCTCATAGCCATCTACTTCAACACCCACATTTTCCCTGAGCCATTTATTGAGCAGCTCCTCGCTATCCTCATCCGTATATTGCTCCAACAGGGTAAACTCTTTCTCAACATACCCACTCCTGTTATACCTATTATATTTCATGGACGAAAGAACTATACTATTCGCCTGAATGAGCAGCTGTTTAAAATCCTTGCCCGGATTTTCTGCAAATTCGACCCGAACAGTCAGTCTGGTTGGGTCATGGCCTTCCCACGTAGTGGTTGACAAATTGATCGCCCCTGATGCTGTAATTTTGGCACCGGTTTCGCTCTTACCGTACATTATGACCAATTTCGCCCGATGCTCCATGCGAAAGCTGAGTCCTCTCTGTACAACGGGCTCATCAATCTGAGGATTTTCTTTACTGAATGGATCATCAGCAGCCTGAGCAAGGGATTTGCCCAAAACCACTTTGCAATCACTCCCTATGGTAAATAAATCCCTCATCCCAGGCGAATACTCGTCGAATTCGACACCATTGTACGCATCTCCTATCGTTATGCTCCGAAACACGTTCTTCAAACCGGACAAATATATACCACCATTGGTTGACGCCAAATCCGTACCTTTCGCCATAACATTGGTGAAGCGTTGATGCTTTGAAACGTCATCTCTGCCTCCTCCCACGACTTCCAAGAGACCTTCTCCCTCGACATTCCCTGCGAAATTTGCCGGTTCATCTCTATCACCATCAATGCCTATGTACCTATCATTTTCAGGACTCTCATCCTCGGCAAACCGCAGAGTTCCACTTCCATTCAGAGCCGCAAAGATTGCACCATATCTCGCTGATATCAACTCTCCCCCTTCTTCAATCGTCAGAGAAGCTGTCTCAAAGTAAGAATCGGTCGTAAGCTTCGCTCCCTTCTGCACGACGAGTGAGTTAACCCCATTGCTAGTATGCCCCATCAATCTGGAATTTCCTGAAGCAAAGACAATAGTATCGCAGGACAAATTGAGGTGCCTTTCATAGTCTCCCCATCCCGTTTCCTCGTCCATCCAATCCCACAGTCCTTCGTACGTGAGACCTCCCGCTATAGTCAGACTGTGCCCTTTTTCCACAGTAATGTAATGATCAACCCTGCTATCCAGCGTTACGGAGTGGCTCAGAGTTACGTCTTCCCCCTCCACCGTGATACTGACTGACCCGCTCGGGGTTCCCGACAGCTGCTCAAGACTCGAGGGTTGCCCATCCACAGTCACGGTGACCGTGCCAAATGCCGTTGTGCAGCATAGAAGCGCCGCCAGCACAGCATTGCGTAAAAGATAAGGTAAGCGTAGTTTCATAGGAATATTTTTACGGTATGAATTTCTATCCCAGCGCCCATCGTCTGCTCGTGAGTGCCTCGGTACAGGAAGATGTATATCTCTTTGTGAAAGCGATGTACTTTGTAACTTTCGTTTCTCCCTTATTAAAAGCGCCTTGCAAAATTTGGCGCCGTTTTTTCCTCACCTGAATCTCTTTGAAAATCTGGGGGGTATCCCCACGCTAACCTACTCAAAAAAAGGAGATGACTGTGTTTTTATGCTGGACATCGCTTTCACAAAGAGATACGCATGCGTCTATCTTACAATATCATTAAGCAGAAAAGGATTATGATCCTAAGATTCATATGGAACCATTTTTCTCTGTTGTCTCAAAGGTCAGGAGGTAAACACAGTGCGCCGGGTATGGGATTACTCCCATGCCCGGCACATGGATGACCATTCTGTGAGGCGACTTATCAGAACGTGACGCTAACCCCTGCACCGACGTTCCATGAACTGGAACCGGAACGCAAGTCGGCCTCGCCATTCATGTAAAGCACGGTGTTGCTCCTCACAGGTACGCTGACGCTCGCACCGAGCTGCGCTCCCACAACTCCTGTTTCGGCTGAACGAACACGTCCGCCGTAGCTGCGGTCGCCGAGGAAGGAAACGTCTGCCTTGCTGCGGCGGTCGCCCATATCGACTGCCACATTGGCCCTCATCTCCAGTACGGCTGCGCGACTCAATACCTGTCCACCGCATTGAGACACGAAACGAGCCCCCGCGGTCAACGTTGTCAGCGTGGATTCCTGTTCGCCCACATGAAGTCCGGCATCACCGACCCCACCCTCGTTGTAGCCATCCATCTTCGTGGTAGTGAGGGAAAGGCCAATCACAGGCTGCAGAAGGCTGTTCCGTCGCTCACTGAGGGATATGTCATAAGCCAACTCGTAGGCAGCGCCAAACCCGATGCCGTTCGTATTACCCTTAGCGGCGTAGTCAAGCACATAGGGAGCAACTCCACCACGGATTGTGCGATTTAACTCCGCATCCGAGAAACCGGCCGACACGACAAAGCTGTGATGGAATTTGCCCTTGCAATGATGAGCGTAGAGATTCACATAGTACGTATCCAAATCTCCCTCGGCATGATCCGTTGCATCGACTTTCAGGTCGCCGTAGGAAGCAGCGAGAGAGAGACCGACAGTGGTGGCTCCTCCTCGAAGCTCTTTCTCCACGCCTACGCCGGCACCCCATGCGTTGTGTTCATACCCAGACTCATCCCCGGATCGATCCAACTTAGCGCTGCCGCCCATTCCTTCCATCCATACGCGCATGCCCCGAGAGGAGTCGCCACGAGCCGCCGGTGCTTGACCGAGGCGTGCCGCCCGCGAAGTAGCGCGCGAGAGCTGTCCGCGCATAGCATCGCGCTGAGCGACTCCCAGCGCCGGCACAGCACTGCCGACCACGGCAGACATGAGCCTCTGCGCTTCGCTCTTGGCTACGGCTGGATCGATGACTGTCTGCTTGATGAGCATCTCTGCGATTCCCGGCTCAGCAATCATCGCAGCCATGGCCACCGCCGGCTGTCCCCCCTGCCCTATGTTGGCCAGTTCCCCGATAACGTTCACAACCTCCGAAAGCTTCGAGGAGGATGGGAGGTTCCGGTTCATGGCGTGGTAGAGCATACCTGCGCCTGCCTGCGTGTTGCCGGAGGTTGCCATGGGTGCAAAAATGGTATCAGGATTGGATGTCCCCGGCGTATCCGTTCCAGGTGTATCCGTTCCAGGTGTATCCGTTCCAGGTGTATCCGTTCCAGGCGTATCTGTCCCAGGCGTATCTGTCCCCGGCGTATCTGTCCCCGGCGTATCTGTCCCCGGCGTATCTGTCCCAGGCGTATCTGTCCCAGGCGTATCTGTCCCCGGCGTATCTGTCCCAGGCGTATCTGTCCCAGGCGTATCAGTTCCAGGATCATCTGAACCCGAATCGATGGGGTCATCCGGGAGATTGGCGCCATCCTCGGCTACCACGTATAGTTGAACAAGCCTTCCTTCCTTCTTTTTAACGACCAAGTACGGATCCTCGTAGTCGTCCACTTCTACCGTCACATTTTCCTTGAGCCATTTGTTCAGCTCCGTCTCGCTGTTCTCGTCTGTATATTGCTCCAGCAAGGTGAAACTTGTCGTGTAGTCATCACTGTACATATTCCCCGTCTGACTGTATCCCATAGATGTGAGAACGATGCCGTTTGCCTGAATGAGAAGCTGCTTCAAATCCTTACCCGGATTCTCTGCGAATTCCACCCGAACGGTCAACTTTGTCGGGTCACCATGTCCTTCCCACATGGTAGTCGTCAGATTAATTGCCGCAGAAGCCGTAATCTTCGCCCCCGTCTCGCCCTTACCGTACTTCATCACCAATTTCGACCGATCCTCCATACGGAAACTAAGCCCTCTTTGTACGAGAGGAGCATCAATTCCTAAATCCCAGAAATCGCCAGCCTCAGGATCAGAACCAATATCCTCGATTGAGAAAGAAAACTTTCCAAGCGAAACCTTCGTGCCGGCTTCAATCGAGAGCGTATCTGTTACCTGAGGGATCGACGTAAGTAGGGATGCATCATATCCTATCGCGTATGGATCTCCCAGATCTATCATTTGAAACTCGTTCTTGGAACCAGAAAGGATTACCTTGCTCCAACTCGTCGACAATTCCGTTTCCTTCGCAACAACATTGGTGAAAGTTTGTTCCGCCGGCAGGAAATTCTCTCCGTAAGCTCCACCCGCGACATCTATGCCACCCCGTCCCTCCACATTACCTTCAAACACGCCACCGGTTCCCCCAATGGAGATTTCCCCGTCATACCAATCTTCAACGCTTCCCGCAAATCGAAGGGTTCCTTTTCCATCCAAAAAGGAGCAGTACACTTGATCTCCTGCGATAAGCTCTCCTCCTTCTTCAATCGTCAAACCAACGCTTGAAACAGTAGCATACTGCAACGTAAGCTTTGCTCCCTTTTGGACAACGAGTTCAGCATCACCTCCTCGACCATACAAGGAAACTCCACCCAGTTTGGACTCCCCGGAGGCAAAGATAATTTTAGCTCCATTGGAAAGAGACAATTGGAGGTAATAGATGGGCACCAGCAGTCCATCATAATCAAGTTGCTCGGCATCATACGTGAGTCCTCCCTTGATAGTCAAACTGTTCCCTTCCTCCATGGTAATGCGATGATTAACACTACCATCTAGCGTTAAAGGCTGACTCAAGGTTACGTCTTCGTCCTTCACCGTAATACTGACCGATCCGCTCGGGGTTCCCGTCAACTGCTCAAGGCTCGAATTCTGACCATCCACAGTCACAGTAACTGTGCCAAATGCCAATGTGGAGCAAAGGAGAGCTGCCAGCAGAGCATTGCGTAAAAACTGAGGTAAATGAAGTTTCATAGGAATGTTTTTAATATGATTTTCTCCTTGGCCATCGCCGTGTTTTCACGAAGGCCTCGGTACGGAGAGAGGTATATCTCTTTTCGAAAGCGATGTACACTTCGACTTGTGTTATTAGCTCATTAGAAAATCCTTATAAAATTTACCCCTCGTTTTTTTCATTTGCGCTTCTTCCAAAAATTCGGAGATACTTTGGCGCTAACTCGCTAGGAAAATGGAAGATGGCAATATTTTTTCTGGACATCGCTTTCGAAAAGAGATGTACTGGCTTCTTATTTTTTTATTTATTAAAAATAAAAGATTTATTGTGTCAAACTAATAAAAAATCCTTTTATTCATTGTGTTGTCAAAATTGCTGTTGATTGGACAAATTTGACGATGAGTCAAAAGCGTAAGAGAATGACGAGCAAAGGTATCCGTCGTCAAAGCAAAGAATTCAAAACCGCCCGCCTCCCGAGGATAGGAAACGGGCGGGAAAGAAAGTTAAACGAGTGGACTAGTCCTCAGCGCCAACCGAGATCGTGTCATCCGGAGACGAGACCTCCTCATCGACATCGTAGGAGGCTCGGGGAATGGGGGTAGCGCCCGGAGCAGGTTCCACAACGATGTTGCGATACTTGGAAAAGCCCGTGCCGGCCGGAATAAGGTGGCCGAGGATGACGTTTTCCTTGAAGCCCTCCAGTTGGTCGGTCTTACCGAGCGTGGCAGCCTCCGTGAGGACGCGCGTCGTGTCCTGGAAAGAGGCGGCGGAGATGAAGGAATCCGTCTTGAGAGAAGCCTTGGTGATACCAAGCAGCACGGGCTCGCTCTCAGCCGGGCGACCATTCATTTCGACGGTCTCCTTGTTGATGCGCACAAAGGCGGAACGATCCACCTCGTCACCCCAAAGCAACCCGGTATCGCCGGGATCCTTGACGCGAACCTTGCGCAGCATCTGGGACACGATGATCTCCACATGCTTGTCGTTGATTTCCACACCCTGCACGCGGTACACCTGCTGCACCTTGTTGACAAGGTGCTCCTGCAAGGCTTCCTTACCGCAGATGCGCAGAATCTCGTCCGAAGCTTCAGAACCGTCGGAGAGAGGCTCGCCAGCGTGTACAAAGTCACCGTCATGCACGATGATATGGCGGTCCATGGGGACGAGGTGCTTGTAGGAAATCATGCCATCGTTCTCATCCTTTTCAGAGAGCTTGGTCGAGCGCTTGCGGGATTTAGCCGCATCACGCGCCTCGGCATCACGATAGACCGTAACCACCTTCTTGCCGCGAATCATGGCGTCGTCAATGGCCACAATACCGTTAATCTCTGCAAGGACGCAGGTGTCCTTCGGGCGGCGAGCCTCAAAGAGCTCAGCCACACGCGGGAGACCGCCGGTAATATCGTTCGTCTTCTGCACCTTACGGGGCGTCTTGGCGATCTGAGTACCGGCAGAAATCTTCTGCTTATTGGAGACAGCGAGGTAAGCGCCGGTGGGGATTGAATACACGCGAGGCTTGTCCTTATCACCCTTGCCGGTGTGCACAATAATGCGAGGGGCAAGATCCTGACGGTGGTCAATGATGACCGTGGTACCCTTACCTGACTCCGTGTGGCCGGCCTCTGTACGGCAAGTAATACCCTCAATCATGTCCTCGAACTCCACCGTACCGCCGACTTCAGCAATGACGGGGATGGCGAAAGGATCCCATTCGGCGATGAGAGTCTGCGCCTTGATCTGCTGCCCATCCTTGACATGCAGCACGGCACCCATCGCGAGCTGATAAGCCTCCTGCTCCTTGCCCTCGGCGTCGTATATCTTCACGCTACCGTTCTTGCAGAGCACAACGTTGTTGCCGTTCTCGTCCTCCACACAGCGATCGCGAAGATTTTCATCGTAGATGACACGACCAGCTGTCTTCGCGACGAACTCCGGTCGATTGGTGGTCGCCGTGGCGGTGCCGCCCACGTGGAAGGTGCGCATGGTGAGCTGGGTACCGGGCTCGCCGATGGACTGAGCCGCGATGATACCCACAGCCTCCCCCACCTTCACCGGCAAGCCGGTCGCCAGATTCAAGCCGTAGCACTTCGCGCAGCAACCCTTACTCAATTCGCAGGTCAACACGGAACGCACACGCACTTTCTCAATGCCCACCTTCTCGACTTGCTTGGCCGCTTCATCGGTGATGATCTCATTTTTGGCCACAATGATCTCCTTCGTGGTGGGATCCACGATGTCGTCACAAGTAACGCGTCCGTATATGCGGGAAGCAAGCGAAGCTATCTCATCCTCGCCATCGTAAATGGCAGTCATCACGATACCATTGTCGGTGCCGCAGTCCTCATCACGCACGATAACGTCCTGGGCCACATCGACAAGCTTACGGGTCATATAACCGGAGTCAGCAGTCTTCAGAGCGGTATCGGCCAAGCCCTTACGAGCACCGTGCGTGGATATGAAGTACTCCAGCACAGAAAGACCTTCACGGAAATTGGAGGTGATGGGACGCTCAATAATTTCACCGGAAGGTTTAGCCATAAGGCCGCGCATACCGGAGAGCTGCTTGATCTGAGCCTTGTTACCACGAGCCCCGGAGTCCACCATCATGAAGAGCGGATTGGCCACGGCAGAACCATCATTGTACTCCAGCTTGGTGTACAATTCCTTCTGAATGGCATCCGTGGTGGAAGACCAAATATTCACGACTTTTTCGTAGCGTTCGCCGTTGGTGATAAGGCCCTCTTCATACTGTTCCGTTACCTTGGTCACCTCGTTGTACGCCTCCGCAATGAGGGCATCCTTGCTCTCCGGCTCCACCATGTCCACAATGCCGATGGAGCAGCCGGAACGCGTAGCCTCTTTGTAGCCGAGAGCCTTCAGGGCGTCCAAGGTCTCCACCGTACGCTTCTGACCGCAGGTCTGATAGCAACGCCAGATGATCTCACCGAGCTGCTTTTTACCCACATTGCGGTTGATGTAGCCAATCTCGTTGGGCCAGATTTCATTGAAGCGCACTCGTCCCGCAGTTGTGACGATGGTCTTCTTATCAACGTTCTCCTGGTTGAAGGAAAGGCGTTCAAGCTCCTTGCCCGACTTACCGTAGTCGGGGTTTTTAAGGCGAATCCAATCGTGGTAACCTATTTTGCGGGAAGCAATGGCAAACTCCACCTCGGAAATCGACTCAAAGAGAGGAAGCAGGTGCTGATTGTCCTGATTCTCCTTCACAATTTTGGCGCGGGTATGGGTGAGGTAGTACGCACCCAGAATAATATCCTGCGTCGGGGTGGAAATAGGTTTACCGGAAGCCGGAGAGAAGATGTTGTTGGGCGCAAGCATGAGCAGGCGCGCCTCCAACTGAGCTTCCACGGAAAGAGGAACGTGCACGGCCATTTGGTCTCCATCGAAGTCAGCATTGTACCCCGTGCACACCAACGGGTGCAGACGAATGGCTGAACCCTCGATGAGTACAGGCTCGAATGCCTGAATCGAGAGACGGTGCAACGTCGGAGCACGGTTCAGGAACACAGGGTGTCCCTTGGTCACCTCCTCCAGGATATCCCACACCACCGTCTCCTTGCGGTCAATCATCTTCTTGGCCGAACGCACCGTATGCACATAGCCGAGCTCCTTCAAGCGATGGATGATGAAAGGCTCAAAAAGCGTAAGTGCCATTTTCTTGGGCAAGCCACACTGATTCATCTTCAGGTTCGGACCAATCACAATCACCGAACGACCCGAGTAGTCCACGCGCTTGCCAAGCAAATTCTGACGGAAACGCCCGCTCTTTCCTTTAAGCATGTCCGAAAGCGATTTGAGCGGACGATTGCCTGCGCCAGTGACATGACGCCCATGGCGACCGTTGTCGAAGAGGGCATCCACGGCCTCCTGCAGCATGCGCATCTCATTGCGACGAATAACCTCCGGAGTCTGGAGGGAAGCCAGCTCGACGAGTCGATTATTGCGATTGATCACGCGGCGATAGAGGTCATTGAGATCGCTGGTGGCGAAACGCCCACCGGGCAGAGGAACGAGCGGACGCAGATCCGGCGGGATGACCGGCAGCACCGTGAGCACCATCCACTCCGGATGGCAGCCGCTGCTGCGGAACCCCTGAGCCAGTTGCAGGCGTTTGGCGATTTTACGCTTGTTCTGCTTGGAGTTCGTCTTCTCCATCTCACGGCGCAATTGGTCAATGAGAGCATCCAAGTCGATGGTCTCCAGCAAGCGCTGTATGGCCACGGCGCCCATGGCAGCCTCAGGAGCATCATCACCGTAGTCCTCCACAATCTCCTCGTATTGCTGCTCGCTGAGGATCTGCCCTCGCTCAATACCATTCACACCATGCGGATCAATGACGATGTAATCCTCGTAGTAGATAATGCGCTCCAAGTCCTTTGCTGTGAGGTCCAGCATGAGACCTATCCGGCTGGGCATGCACTTGTAAAACCAAATGTGGGTGACAGGCACAGCCAAATTGATGTGCCCCATGCGCTCGCGGCGAACGCGGGAGGAGGTGACCTCCACCCCGCAGCGATCGCAAATCATCCCCTTATTCTTGGCTCTTTTGTAACGACCGCAAGAACACTCCATGTCACGGGTGGGACCGAAAATACGCTCGCAGAAAAGGCCACCGCGCTCCGGTTTGAAAGTGCGGTAGTTGATGGTCTCCGGATTTTTCACCTCGCCGCTGGACCAGCGACGGATGTCATCCGGGCTAGCCACGGTGATGCAAACCTGGTCGAAGTTTTTGGGCTTCTCGTTGTTAATATCGGCTTGAGACATAAATGTAAGAGATTGAAGGTTGTTGTATCAGGGATTAGCGATCATTTTCATCATCATCTGCATGCAGGTCGATGGGATTGGAAAGATCGGGTTCCGAGCCGTCCAGGCGAATCTCAATCATATCCTCATAATCCTGCACATCCTTCTCGATCTCTTCCTCGTCAGCCACATCAGCCAGCACTTGGAAGACATCCACCTCCTGAGGATTCGAGCCATCATGATACCGCTTCTCGATCGGCTGCACATTCAAGCAGAGCGCTTGCATTTCCTTGATGAGCACGTTGAAGGACTCCGGCGTACCAGCTTCCAGCGAGTTGTCGCCGCGCACGATATTCTCGTAAATGCGAGTGCGCCCCTGCACATCGTCAGATTTGACAGTGAGCAACTCCTGTAACGTGTACGCAGCGCCGTAAGCCTCCATGGCCCACACCTCCATTTCGCCGAAACGCTGACCACCATGCTGAGCCTTGCCACCCAGCGGCTGCTGAGTAACAAGCGAATAGGTGCCAACGGCACGGGCGTGTACCTTGTCGGCAACAAGGTGGTTCAATTTGAGCATATAGGTGTAACCGACCACCACGGGGTAGTGGAAATATTCGCCGGTGAGGCCATCAATGAGGCGGCTCTTGCCGGCCACAGTACCATCCTTGCCATCGCCGACCCATGTGAAGCCCGGCACCTTCTTGGCCTGACTCATGTAGTCCCATATCTTGGTCTCGTCGATACCATCGAACACGGGGGTCGCAACTTTGAACCCGAGTGCCTTGGCCGCTACACCCAAGTGAGCCTCAAGCACCTGCCCCACGTTCATGCGAGAAGGCACGCCCAGAGGATTGAGAATGATATCCACCGGGGTACCATCTTCTAGGTAGGGCATATCCTCCACGGGGAGCACACGAGAACACACGCCCTTGTTACCGTGACGGCCGGCCATCTTATCACCCACACCGAGCTTGCGCTTGGTGGCGATATAGACCTTCACTTCGGTGACAACGCCGGGTTCCATTTCTGCACCGGCCTCAATTTGGTCGAGCTTACGATCACGCTCTTCGTCGAGGTCGCGGAAGCGGGGCTCGTATGCGTTGATAATCTCGAAGATCTGATTGCGCACCGGACTCTCGTTCATGTCAATCTGGTCGTGATGTTCGGCCAGGTTGTGAAGAAGCGTCTTGGTGATTTTGCGGTTGGCAGGAATAAGCACCTCGCCGGACCCCACGCGAGTGACCTCCAGAGGAATCTTCTCACCGAGTAAGCGATCGGAAAGCCGGCTCGTAAGCAGATCGATGAGGTTCTTCTTGTCACGCACATATTCCTCATCCACCTTCTTACGTTGTTTCTGGGCTTCCTTCTCGGAATCCAACTCCGGAGCGCCCGGGGCAACGGAGCGCACAATGCGCACATCCATGACCACGCCCGTGGTGCCGGGCGGCACCCGCAGGGAGGTATCTTTCACATCCGCCGCTTTCTCACCAAAGATGGCGCGCAGCAAACGCTCCTCCGGGGCGAGATCTGTTTCGCTCTTCGGGCTGATCTTGCCCACAAGAATATCGCCGGGCTTTACCTCGGCGCCGATACGTACCACGCCGTCACTGCCCAAGTTCTTGAGCGCCTCATCACCGACATTGGGAATATCGCGGGTGATTTCTTCCGGACCAAGTTTGGTGTCGCGTGCCTTCTCCTCGAATTCCTCAATGTGGATCGAGGTGTAGGCGTCCTCCTGCACCAAGCGCTCAGAGATGATGATGGCATCTTCGAAGTTGTAACCGTACCAAGACATGTAAGCCACCAGCACGTTACGACCGAGAGCGAGCTCACCCCCGTCCGTGCAGGGACCATCCGCCAACACATCGCCGGCCTTCACCTTATCGCCACGCGCCACAATGGGGCGTTGGTTGATGCAGGTCGAAGCGTTGGACCGCATAAACTTACGCAGCTGGTACACATAGATGCCCTTATCGGGATCCGTCTTGATGCTCTCCGGATCGCTCAGCCAACGCTGGGGAGCCACGGGCAGCTCGCCATCTTTGGTGGTGACGATATATTCGGCCGTTGCAGAGGCCACAACACCGGGACCTGCAGCCACAACGACGGCGCCACTATCGCGGGCACACTTGGCCTCAATGCCGGTTCCGACAAGCGGAGCCTGATTGACCATCAAAGGCACGCCCTGGCGCTGCATGTTGGCGCCCATAAGTGCACGGTTAGCATCATCGTGCTCCAAGAATGGAATGAGACCGGCAGCAATAGAGATGATCTGCTTGGGAGACACGTCCATGTACTCCACGCGGCGGGGATCAACCTCAATGAACTCGCCGTGCTCACGTGCGGTAACACGAGGTCTCACAAAGTGGTCATGCCCGTTGTCATTGTCGATGGGGTTGTTGGCCTGAGCAATGAGATGGTACTCCTCCTTGTCGGCGGAAAGGTACTCCACCTCATTGGTAATGACGACCTCGGTGTCTGTCACCTCGCCTTTCTTGTTCTTTTTCTGAATGGTTTTGACCTTGCGGAAAGGAGTCTCGATGAAGCCATACTCGTCGATACGCGCGTAGGTGCAAAGGGAGTTGATAAGCCCGATATTGGGACCTTCAGGCGTCTCGATGGGGCAGATACGTCCGTAATGCGAAGGATGCACGTCGCGCACCTCGAAGCCGGCACGATCACGATTCAAACCGCCCGGACCAAGAGCGGAGAGGCGACGCTTATGCGTGAGCTCAGCCAGAGGATTGATCTGATCCATGAACTGGGAGAGTTGACTGCGACCAAAGAAATCGCGGATAACAGCGCTAAGAGCCTTCGGGTTGATGAGCTTGCTGGGCGTCAGATCGTTTCGCGTGGTGTCGCAGAGAGTCATACGCTCCTTCACCAAACGCTCGGTACGAGCGAAGCCTACGCGACACTGGTTAGCGATGAGTTCACCCACCGCGCGCACTCGTCGATTACCCAAGTGATCGATGTCATCCACAGAACCCTCACCGTGGCGAAGACGCAACAAGTACTTGACCGCAGTGAGGAAGTCTATTGGCTGGATAAGACGGACGTCCTCCGGGACATCCAGTCCGAGCTTCAGGTTAATTTTGTAACGTCCCACCCGGGTCAAGTCATAACGCTTCTCCTCGCGGAAGAGGCGATCGAGAGCCGCGGCAGCCTGCTGCACAGAGGTGGGATCACCGGGGCGGAACTTGCGGAAGATTTCCTTGAGTGCACTATCACGATCGAAAGAAAGATCCTTCTTGAGAGTTTTGACGAGCAGCTCGTCCTCGCGTTGGTCAATGACCTCAATGGTTTTGATGCCGAGTTCCTGCATGCGGCGAATGGTAGCGAGACTGAGCGGCTCGTATGCCTTAGCAATGACGGACGCGGGACGAGGGGAATTCTTCTCGCTGTACTTCACGTCTTCGAAGGGAACGAGGTACTCCAACTCATCACCGCTCACATCGGCAACGCGCAGCTTTTGAATGGTGTAGAACTGCTCGACGATGGAACGATCCGACTCATACCCCAGATAACGCAAGAAGGTAGTCGCCAAGAACTTGCGGCGGCGGCGGCGGCGATCAAGATACACGTACATGAGGTCGTTCGTGTCGAACTGTACCTCTAACCATGAACCGCGATCCGGAATAATGCGGAAAGAGTAGAGCTCCTTGCCATTGGCGTGGCGTGTTTTCTCGTAGCAGATGCCCGGTGAACGGTGCAACTGAGCGACAATGACGCGCTCTGCTCCATTGATGACGAATGTCCCACGATCGGTGATCATAGGAATCTCGCCCATGTAAACGTCTTCCTCCGCGGTGTAATCATTGCACTTCAAGCGGAAGCGAATGTAGAGCGAAGAGCTGTACGTCTCCCCGGAACGAATGGAAGCAAAGTCAGTGGTCTTGGGCGGCGATATTTCGTAGGATACAAACTCCAACCGGATCTGCGAGTCGTAGCTTTCAATCGGGAAATGTTCGGTCAACACAGCCTGCAGCCCCATCTTGAGGCGCTTCCCAGGGGCTGTAAACCGCTGAAGAAACTCTTCGTAGGATTTAGTTTGTATCTCAATGAGATTCGGCGGCTGAATGACTTCTTTGATTTTACCGAAACTGATTCGCTCTTGTTTGGGCTTGGACATGGAGTGCGCGGAAATTAGGTTTTGCGCCCGGAACCCGGGCGCATGGCCGGTTTTATCTGAACTAAAACCGACCCGGTGCTACGAGAGGTGGATGCACCAAGTGCACCGGGTCGATCCTAGGTAAAGGTTTTGGAGGATTGGAGGGACGAAAATCGGCTTGCGAAAGCAAGCGGAGAATATGCCAAGCGCAGGGGAGGACAAAATCCTCCCCTGCTCTCGCAAAAGGCGACGGGTTACTTGATGGTAACCTTGGCACCGGCTTTTTCGAGCTCGGCCTTCGCCTTGTCGGCATCCTCCTTAGAGGCACCTTCAAGTACGAGTGCCGGGGCGCTCTCAACAAGCTTCTTGGCGTCTGCCAGCCCCATTCCGGTCTTGACAGTGCGCACAGCCTTAATAACGGCAATCTTGTTGGCACCGGCGTCCGTAAGTTCAACGTTGAACTCGGTCTTTTCTTCAGCAGCTTCCGCAGGAGCAGCGGCAGCGCCTCCCACAGCAGCCACAGGAGCCGCAGCAGAAACACCCCACTTCTCTTCCAGGAGTTTGACAAGCTCAGCAGCCTCCAAGATGGTCAGCTTGCCGAGTTCTTCAGCGATTGTATTGATATCAGCCATTGTTGTAGTATCGTTTAATTGGTTCTTGTCGCGGATGAGGGCTCCTCACCCATTTCAGTTCTCACCGGCCGGAGAGCCGACAGAGGACCTAATTCTATCAGGCGCGGGTGTGATACCACACCATTGCCATCCGATCAAGACTTTTTTTTATCATGACACAGTTTTTACTGGTCCGAGCCTCCTTCCTTATCGACATACGCCTTAATGACGCGAGCCAGAGCAGCACCGGCGCCATTAATGGTCGCGAGCAGAGTAGCCAGCAGAACCTCACGGCTGGGGAGATCACCCAAAGCACGCAGTTTATCCGGCGTGAGCTCAGCTCCATCCAGGATACCTGTCTTGTAGGCAGCCTTTTTGGAGGTATTTGCAAAAGTGTTGATGACCTTGGCGGCAGCGCAAATATCATTCTGACCTGTAACATAGGCGGTCTGTCCCTTGAGGGAAGCTGAGATGTCCGGGAGACCAGCCTGAGTCAAGGCCTTAACCATGTAGGAATTCTTAGCCACCGTACAAGAAGCTCCGCCGGCCGCGAGTGAGGCGCGCAGCGCAGTAAACTCCGGCACAGTCACCCCTGTATAGTCGATGACAATGAGGAAAGGAGAACCATTCACCTTCTCAAGAAGCTGAGCTATGATGGTCTCTTTATCAGCATTCACTTTCTTTTCTGTACTCATATAATCTAATTATAGGGTGTTCAAGTTCTCAGAGCTTGGAGTATTCCGTAGTGTTGAGGGTAATTCCCGGGTTCATGGAACAAGCAACCGTAGCGGATGCAATGTACCCTCCCTTGGCTGCTGAGGGACGAGCCTTCACAACAGAGGCGATGAGCGAGCGGAGATTTTCCACAAGCTGCTCCGGAGTGAAGGAAAGCTTTCCTACCGCCGCAGATATGTTGGCGTTTTTGTCCACCTTGTAATCAACGCGGCCAGCCTTCACTTCGCGCACGGCTTTGGCTGTATCATCGGTGACCGTACCGGTTTTGGGGTTGGGCATGAGACCACGAGGACCGAGCACTCGGGCAATCTTGCGCACCTGAGCCATGGCATCTGGGGTGGCGATTGCACTGTCGAATGCAAGGAATCCGCCCTGCACCTCCTTGATAAGATCCTCCAAGCCTACTTTTTCAGCTCCGGCCTCCAAGGCAGCCTGAGCGGCCTCGCCCTGAGCAAAGACAATGACGCGGACATTCTTACCGGTGCCGTGAGGCAGAGCCACGGAGCCACGAACCATTTGGTCGGACTTACGCGGATCCACAGTAAGATGGAAGGAAACAGTGACCGTGGGGTCGAACTTAGGAGCGGGGAAACTCTTCATGAGTTCCACAGCCTCCTCGACGGTGTAGGTCTTGGCAGAATCAACCAAGCCTGCAGCTTGCGTGTAACGTTTGGAATGCTTAATTGACATAATGATGATTTGCAGTACGTGCGGGGTTTGGGGTTATAGATAAGATCCCTCCTGCGGATAGAGAAAGGGGTCAGAGACCTTCCACCTCGATACCCATCTGACGAGCTTGGCCGGCGATGATGCGGGCGGCTGCCTCAGGAGACTTGGTGTTCAGGTCAGGCATCTTCGTATTGACCACCTCCATGAGTTTCTCCTTGGTTATCTTGGCAACCTTATTCTTGTTGGGTTCCCCAGAACCGGAGGAGATACCGGCAGCCTTCTTGAGAAGGTTAGCAGCCGGCGGCATTTTGGTGATGAAGTCGAAGGACTTGTCCTTATAGACGGTGATCACAACGGGGAGAACATCACCGGCCTGCTTCTGAGTTTTAGCGTTGAACTCTTTGCAGAAGCCCATAATATTGACACCCGCCTGACCAAGAGCAGGACCCACCGGCGGCGACGGATTTGCCGCACCAGCAGGAATCTGCAGTTTGATGGTTTTGACTACTTCTTTTGCCATGGTTTTATGTGTTTGTGATATCCGCACCGAGGAAGAAGCGACGGCGCGGACAAAGTGGTTTATTCACTGCGTGGGATATTACGCTCATCCTCCGGCACGATCTGCACCTGCGTATAGTCCAGATCCAACGGATTAGAACGCCCGAACATTGTCACGCCCACGCGCAGACGGCCGTGCTCCGAATCAACTTCCTCCACGATGCCCCGTTCACCCTGGAAAGCGCCCTCCAGCACCACGACCTCATCCTGCACGTTGATAACGATTTTCTGACGCGTACCCTCGCTCCGTCTCTCAACTTCACGTTTGAAATCCGCCACATCTTTGGCAGACATAGGGAGGGGTTCCTTACTGCGTCCACAGGCAAAGCTAATAACGCCATCAACCGCCTGAATCTTGTACCACGCATCGTTATTGAGCGCTCCCGTGGCAGAATCTCGCAATGCGAAATTGAGGTACACATAGCCGGGGTAAAGCTTACGTTCCTGCACTACTTTTTTGCCATTGCGCACCTCTTCCACTTTTTCCGTCGGAACGAGCGGCTCACTCTGCAACAGCGCACCCAACTCCTCGTCTTCCTTGAAAAGCCGCTTGAGATTTTCCACAGCGCGACGCTCCTTGTTGGAGAGCACATGGAGCACATACCACTGATCCTGCGCGGCTGGTACTCTGCGGGGCGTGGCTGATTTGCGTTCGTAGGGGCGGGACATAGGGGAAACGGATTGAGAGAAGATCGGTATATCAGGAAAGTTGCTCAACAGCCCAAGTTACAACCCGAGCCATGACAAAATCGAAAAAGGCAACATAGGCGCCCAACAGCACCATGGCAATGAGCACCACTAAGGTGGAGCTCCACAGCTCGCGGTACTTGCGAAATCCCTTCACCTTGGGGTCACTTTCCCACGGCCAAGAGCTCTTCTTCAGCTCACTTTTGATTGCGGAAATAAAGAGTGAAATCTTGCGGAACATGGCGTGATTGTAAGCTGGATGTGCGGTGTGAGCCGGTTTACGCAGGGTATGAGAGACTCGAACTCCCAACACGCGGTTTTGGAGACCGCTGCTCTACCAATTGAGCTAATACCCTATGGATTCTTGTTTTCATTCGGACGGCCGGGGGATGCCCATCGGTTCGTGAAGCATCCCCCGCCATCCGCATCAGCTACACCCTGCGGTTGGAATGCCGGATGTAGCTGTGGGGTTTGATAGTTTGATGTGGACGGCGGCTCATTTAGGCCTTGATCTTGGCCACTTTGCCAGCGCCCACGGTACGACCGCCTTCGCGGATTGCGAAGCGCATACCTTCCTCCATTGCGATGGGGGTAATGAGTTCTACGCCGATGGTCACGTTGTCACCGGGCATCACCATCTCCGTGCCTTCCGGCAAGGTAACGGTACCGGTCACATCCGTGGTGCGGAAATAGAACTGCGGACGATAGTTCGCAAAGAACGGGGTGTGACGACCACCTTCCTCCTTGGTGAGCACGTACACAGCCGCCTCGAAAACGGTGTGAGGAGTCACCGAACCCGGCTTGGCAATCACCTGACCGCGCACAATGTCCTCTTTCTTGATGCCGCGCAGCAACACACCCACATTATCGCCGGCCTCGCCCTTGTCGAGCAGTTTACGGAACATTTCAATGTCGGTCACGGCCGTCTTCACCGTCGGCTTGATACCCACAATTTCCACTTCCTCCATCTTGTTGATGACGCCACGCTCAATACGACCGGTAGCCACCGTGCCACGACCGGAGATGGAGAACACGTCCTCCACCGGCATCAGGAACGGCTTGTCAATCGGACGCTCCGGAGTCGGGATGTAAGTGTCCACGGCTTCCATGAGGTCCAAGATGGACTTGACGGCATCCGGATCTCCCTCCAGCGCCTTCACGGCAGAGCCCTTGATGATAGGAATCTCGTCACCCGGGAAGTCATAGGAAGAAAGGAGCTCACGAATCTCCATCTCCACCAGCTCGGCAAGCTCGGGATCTGCAAGATCCATTTTGTTCATGTACACGACAATGTAGGGCACGCCTACCTGACGAGCAAGCAGGATGTGCTCACGAGTCTGCGGCATAGGACCGTCTGCAGCGGACACGACAAGAATCGCGCCGTCCATCTGAGCAGCACCGGTGATCATGTTCTTCACATAGTCGGCGTGCCCCGGGCAGTCAACGTGAGCATAGTGGCGCTTGTCAGTCTGGTACTCGACGTGGGCGGTGGAGATGGTAATACCACGCTCGCGCTCCTCGGGGGCACCGTCAATCTGATCGTATGCTTTGTACTCAGCCTTACCCTGGTCTGCAAGAACCTTAGTAATTGCAGCCGTAAGGGAAGTCTTACCATGGTCAACGTGACCGATCGTCCCCACGTTCACATGGGGTTTGGTTCTCTGGAATGCTTCTTTAGCCATAATGTTTTTGAATTAGTTTGAGCTGCTTATTCTTGCAGAGCATCAAAGCTTCTGGCGGGACTTGAACCCGCGACCTCATCCTTACCAAGGATGCGCTCTACCACTGAGCTACAGAAGCGATCACGCTCCAGAGCCATCCCACGAAGGGACGGAAAAGCGGGAAGAATATACACGACTTTTTGTGTCACGTCAACCACAATTTCGCGAAAAGATACATTTTTTTGTCAAAGAGGCAAAATAAGGTGCACTAATGGGTGGTAAAATTAGGTTGCCAATGGGCATAGGTAGATGCATGCTGGTGGCCTATGAAAACAAGAGCAATTATTATAGCAACAGCATTGAGCAGCTTCCTGGCCATGGGCGCCACGGACGAAACGACAACCACGAGTGGTCAGGATGCCACAGCGCCATCCATCACCTGCAATACCGATGGATCGGGAGCTTCATGCGATGAAACGTACTGGCTGAATGTGGACACCATGATGCTGGCGGCGGCAAATGGTGACCCGATTGCGCAGTATGCCATAGCCTACATCACTGAAAATGGAGTGAACGGAATGAAAAAGGATCCAGAAAAAGCAGAAGCAATGTACTCGCACGCTCTGCCAGGCTTGATGAGGGCTGCAAAGGAAGGGAATCCCACTGCATGCCGTGCGCTAGCTCACATGTATGAACACGGCAAAGGCGTGGATAAGGATGAGGAGAAGGCTCAACAGTTCATGGATCGCTGCAAAGATAATGGCGGAAAGGAGCAAACCAACCCCACTGATTCCACGAGTACGGATAAGTAACGTAATCGGTATGTCGATTACTAAAGCGTGCGCTGCCGAGAGGTAGCGCGCGCTTTTTTACAATCGATGCGTACGGGAACTAAAGCGGGGAAAATCCTGAGGGAGCATGATAAAAAGCGGGAATTCTCAAAAACTGGACACAACGAGTAGACGCATAGATTATCGACGTTCATGGATTGAATTGATCCAAACAAGCAATACTGCCGAAACTCATCCCTGTATGCCACGGTCACGATAATTCCGTCGAGTTATACCCCGCTCACATTCCAATGTCACAGATTCCATGATCCGTGGGGAGAAATTCTCCTTCACACGCAGCCGCACATGAAAACACTATAGCCGGGGCTCATCGTAGAAAACGCGCACTAGGTAGAGTCCGCCGGCAGGGGCACAAAAGCGCGGCGGTGCGCCTTCTGGCTGCAGCAGCGCCTTTTCGACATCGTAGAGCGATGTAGCGCCGCAAGCAACCTGCACAGCCGTTCCAACGAGCATGCGCACCATGCGGTACAGAAAGCCGGATCCGGCAAATCGGATCGTAAGCATATCTGCGTGCTGTGCTGCAGAAGCGGAGAATATGGTGCGCGTAAAGAACCCAGGAGGCACAGGGAACGGCTCGTTACCTCGCCGGGCTGCAAATCGTCGAAAATCGTGTTCCCCGCAATAGAGTCTCAATGCGCGCCTCAGCGTGACCATATTCAAAGGACGTTTGTAATGCCAGACACGTCCAGCGAAGTGAGGTAGCAGGACGGGAGCTCGATAAATGCGATATTCATACTCCTTTCCGCATGCGCTGAAGCGCGCGTGAAAATCCGGCGGGACCTCCCGCACATCAAGAACGCGCACGGAAAGCGGCAGCTGCGCATTTAATGCGGCTAGCCACGCTTCTACCCCCATGCGGCACGTAACCGGCACATCTGCGTGGAAACACTGTCCAAGCGCATGCACACCGGCATCGGTACGCCCTGCGGCGTGAATACGCAATGAAGAGCCAAGAATGCGCGCAATGGCAGATTCAATGCAATCTTGTACGGTATTGCCATTGACCTGGCTTTGCCAGCCATGCCATGGCTCGCCATCGTACGCACAGGTGAACAGGTAGCGAGGCATGCAAATTGCAGATAAAGTCCATGACTGCACCACCCTCATGCAAGACGCGCCGCAGTTAATGTGCGGCGCGTGAAAAAGCACGGGGGGAGCCTATCATAGTTCCTCGTCCCCGGAATCCTCCGTCTCAGAAGATTCAGACTCGTCACCAGAGGTTGACGCACCATCATCCGATTCCTGTCCCGAAGTAGCAGTTGGCACTTCTTGCGGCTCATCTTTCAGAGCTGGCACGGCCGGAACGTCAGCAGCCGAATCAAACTTCATGTTGGAGGCCGACGTCACCGAAGCACGATATGCCAAGGCATCACGAAGTTTTTCAGAACCGTAGTACTCGGCAAAGTCACCTGGTGTCTCATGCTGATTGTTCGTGTCCTGCATGTAGCGCAACCCCTCCTCTTTAAGCTCGTCCGGCGTGCCCGTGGCCCCGTGCGCTTGAGCAATGGCGACAAGAAGCCGATCCGAGTCAACCTCGCCATCACTGCTGGTAGTCGGGAAACTAGCACGTACCCGACCGATCTCTCGGGCGAGTGCCTTCATCGCAGCAGCGTAATCCGCTCCCACACTTTCGGAATCACTCTCAGCAGCGCGGTAAAGAGCTGTATCATTCAAGGCAAGTACCCGAACCTTTGCATTTTCAAAACGCTTGTTAAGCACAGCTACACGAGGAGCGTGAGCATCCGCAGTAGCAGTGTCCGTGACAGCCTGAAGCTCTGTAGTGAGATCGCGAGCAAGCTCAACAACGCTTTTGCTCTCCTTCTGGCAGGAGCTGAACGCAAGAGAAACTAAGACAGCGCAGGACGCAGCAAAAATGGTACGTTTCATGGGTAGAGTGAAGCAGTTCTTCCCTTGCACTTTAGCAAGAATCAGGGGCTGTGTCAAGGTAAAGAGATAGAAAAATGAGGAGAAAATGAAAAAACTTTGCAGATAGGGTAATTAGGAATGCTCTCAGCAATGAGGCGGATCCGGCAATAAATCCTCATAGATGCCGGGACTGGATTCCGGAATATCCACAGCGCCGGCGACCTTGCGGTAAAAGTCCACCGGTCCCACACCTCCCAGTATAGCATAGGCGTAACCCATGTGGCGCATTTCCTGGAGTGCAGTGAGTAGGAGAACGCGACCAATCCCCTGCCCCCGGGCGATCTCGGTCAATCCCATGGGCCCCAAGAAACCACGCATGGTAGCATCCACACATACGAAACCGAGGATAGCCGCATCGCGCGTAGCAATAAAACAGCCGGGTGGTTGGTGACTCATGGCTACAGTAGCTTCGCTCACCCATTTGGGGCTAAAGTTTGCCGCAACCCAGGATTGCAGGGTAAGCAGTTCGTAGGGCATGCAGCGACGGACACGGATACCCCGTTCCTTCAGTTCTCGCGCAGCAGCATCCGGGCTCGGCAATGCGTAGAGTCGCACTAGCATATCATGCATGGTCAGAAAGGGGGCTAATTTTCAAACAAGTTACAAAAAAGAAAAAAAGGCAAGTGAAGATCATTACGGAACTTCACCTGCCTGCCAAAATAGATCCACAGTATTACTTCTTGGCTCCTTTATTTGCTCCTAATTGCCCGTTGAAGTAGAGGGAAGATGCTGTAGAAATGCCTTCATCCTTGATCTGGGGAGCGTAAACATTGCGCAGCAAATAAGCGAGAGCAACGGCATCACGGAAGTTGTAAGGAGCAGCTTCCCACACCTTTTTGTCCATCTTTTTCTTAGCCTTGGGTACGTATTCCTTCACTCCCGGCATTGCCCACAATATCCGAAAGGCGCGGTGCATGGCATCCACGGGTATTTCCATGAAACGTCCATGGGACGAAGCCGCAGCCTCACAGTAAGCATCCACCGCCAAGCTAGCGAGTTCCTCGTGCTCACGGGTAATGCTTTTCTGAATCTCCTCGGCAGGGATGTTGCTGGCCAAAGCGCGACCCAGGGCATACTTGAGCCAAGTGTACACCTCAGAGGTGACAGCAGGTGATTTGGCGGCCGAGGCGATAGCCTCCTCAACCTCCTTTTTTCGTCCCTCTGCCGTGGAAGGATCATCACTAACCTTGCTCAGAATAGCGGCAGCCTCCACTTTCATGCGGTCAGGAGCCTCCAGCATCTTAGGTGACGGAAAGTCGGCAGCAGCCTTACCCAAATTACTCCAATCCAAGGCTCGTGCATTACAGCTCAGCTCCATGAGTGCTGCCATAGTGGATGGGTTGTTCGGCAAACCAGCAAAACCGGCATAGGTGGAGCGCACGCGAGCCAGCTGACGTTTTGCGCTACTCAAATCGTCGCTGGAGTACGCGCGCAGCGCGTTAGCCAAGTCCTCCGGAGATTCAATGAAGAACATCTTGTAATTTTTCGTCTGATCCAGCACGGGCGGTTCCTCGCGCGACACCAGCCTGAGAAAAGACCCCTTCGTCACAGAAGAAGGAGCCATAATCGTGATACGGCGAGCCTTACCCTTGTTTGGTTGCACCTGTACGGTAAGCATTGTAGGGGCCGGAGCCGCTTGCTGCTGGGCCGACAACTGCGGCAATGCTGCAAGCAACCCGGAAAGCAAAATAAGAACGTGCTTTGTCTTCATATCAGTAGGGTCAATAAATTGTTGTTACCAAGGTACGATTTACTTGCTAAGTTGGGATTGGAAATCGTTCTTCTCCTTTTCCTCGCGCTGTACTCCCGCATCTTTGGAGTATTCCTCCACGAGCAGTATGACTTCGTTAAACAAGTCACGCTCGCTCGGCGACATTTTCTTATCGATGCCGGCGCGACGAATCTGGTTCACATAATCACGCCCGGTGTTCCACGCGCGCCAATGGTCAGATTGCTTAAAATTGTTCTTCAAACGATCGCCGGAAGAAGGAGTATTACGTTTCCAGAGCTGGGTCATGATACCCTTCACCGCCGGAGCAGAAAATGCAATGTTGCCACGGTTCTGGCTGTAGAGGTTCACGTAAGTTTGGATACCTTCCTGAACCTTACCGGAAGAACAATATGCTTCCGCAAGCTTGAGCATCATCTCCAAACGCTCACGCGGGGTGCTACCCCCACGCACATTCATGAATTTACTAGCACTATCCACTGCTCCTTGGTAGTTGCCTGTACTCATATTCAAGTCAGTGAGGCCAATGAGAGCAGGTCCGACAACTGAAGGATCTTGCACGGAAGCCAGCTTTGAGTAGAGGGCAAAAGCTTCTTTCTGAGCTGCGGAATCATCCGACAGAGAAAGAGCCTGAGCTTTTCCCAATTCAGCCTCACTCTGGTAGTCCGTACCGCGTTCAAGCACCTGGGTAAAGTAGGAAAGAGCCACCTCGACCTCTTGCTTGCGCTCTGGGCTGCCCGAGCGGAAGCGGCGCGCGTAATCCACCTCGAACTTACCAACCTGAACACATATGAAGTTGGTCAGATCCTGCGGTTTAAAGGCATCACGCATCTGACGGAAGGATCGCGCAATATCACGCTCCAATGCAGTCACTTCCTCCGTCTTGCCCCCACGCTTAGCAGTTACCAAGGCCTCATTCATAGAATTGAGCAAAGCCATGCGAAGAATAGCGTTGCTGTACTTATCTTGCGGATCAATGCCCGGGAAATTGGTCAAGTGCTGCGTCTTCTCCTCCAAGGTGAGCACCTTGTCGTGAAAAGCTTTCTCTCCGTTCACGTAGGAATCAACATAGGAGTTAATCGTACGCTCCAATTCGGGATTATGGACGTTATTCTTGAAGTCGAACGTTGCTTCGCGAGCAATCACCTTCTGAGCGTTGGCAAGCGCAGCTTCGTACGCAGCGACATCCTTGGAGTCTAACGAGCGCGAGAGCTGCAAAGAAGCCATCTGAAGAGCATATGCATCACCCTCACTATCCACGTCCTTCCAATAGGTATCAAAATAGCCCTTCACGCGTGCAGCCAAGGCCGAAGAGTCCTCCCCCTCGCGCGGGTACTCCGGCGCGAAGGAAACGAGCCAAAAGAGAGCGTTGGATGCCACGGGTTTGCCCTTGCCGTCCTCTAGCTTGAGCGCAGCAGGCACACACTCCTCCAAGGCTTCGATACCTTTGGGCTTCTCGGAATCGTCATCCCCATTGATGAGAATGCTGCCGGCAAGCAGTCGGGAAGTAGGATAAAGTTCATGATCTTTCCAGTTTTTGGCAATCACTTCGCAGTAGCGCAGGGCTTTTTGAAGATCTGCCTTATCAGCATTTTCATCCCCATGACCGCGTCGTTTCATAAGCACGGTAATAGCGTCAAAGTACACATTGGGCGCCATGCTGTTTTCCTGAAGATTAATGGAGGGATACTTCTGCATGAAAGCATCCGCCATGGCCATCGCTTTGTCATAATTTTTCGGTTCCTGGGCACCGAGCTCCTTGTAAGCATCCATGACAAAATACATGGTCTGCGGCTCGTAATTGAGCACCTGCTCCGGGGTGAGCCCTCCCTCTTTCGGGGTGAGCATGCCAGATTCAAGCAACTCTGTTCCCGCCTTCACAACTTGATCCATGCGCGACAGATAGTAGAGAGCAGCAATTTTGGAGAAGTACGCACCCACGTAGTTGAGCGTATCCGTCTCTTTGTTCAAGCCGGAAAGCACCTCCTCCGCAGCAGGAATCACTTGCTCCCACTGCTTTTCCTTCGTGAGGCGAATCATCTTGTTGATGGCCACCACATTCTTGTTCCCTTCACCCACATTTTCGGGGTTCAGTTTGCCTTCGTACTTGAGAGCCGTCGCCTCATCGCCTGTCGCTCGGCAGAACTGAGAGTACTGCAGGTAGTTCAAGTCGCGCATTTCTTTTTTCTCACCACCTTGTTGGCGCAGGTGCGGATAGCGCTCCAGCAAGAGCTTAACTCCTGCCTTAGCCAACCGATTTGACCCCATGCGCGCCGCTGCATTCGCGAGAGTGAGCGCCGTGTAGGCCTCCAACTCCGTATGGTCTTTAATGAGGGAGTTGAGGCGCTCTGCGCAGGCCTTACTGCGATCCCCCACATAGGTAATTCCCATGTTCTTATCCGCCACAGAGCGTGCAGATGGACCCACTAGCTTCACGACATCCATCAACGAATCCCGTGCCTCCACCGTATCGGGCATAATTCCAAAAATTTTGTTGGCCGTGCGGAGACAAGAGAGCGCCTGATCCAAACTGCCGGCATGCAGGCCTTCTTCCATGAGTCGAACAGAACGCACGCCATAATTGAACAGGTTGCCTGTATAGGGAGCCAATCGATGCGGTGCCACGTGGAAGCTACCGGGGTTGGACTCGATCATCTTGGATCCCCACTCGATATACTGCGGGTTTTCTGAGGCAATGCGCATCACGGTACTCAGCGCATTCATAACCATGTCATCCGGCAGGATAGCCTTTGCCTTACCCATGCGCTCCATGTACACGCCGGCTTTGTTGAAGTCAGGCTGCTCTTTCTGCAAGTATGCCTGCAACAGCAGCGCACATACTTGACCGTCCACTTTCATCTTTTTCTCCCGCTGAGAAACCTTACCTCCATCGTAGAGCTTCAAGTATTCCTCCAGCAGGGGAATGCACTGTTCGAACACCTCGCGCTTGCCCTCCTTCCCATTCGCGCCACTGGCCTGCTGATAGCGCGCCAAACCCTGCTGAAAAAGAGCCATGGTAAGCAAGGGTGCATACCCCTCATCATTCCGCCCCGGCAGCACCTTGGAACGTTCAATCATTGAGCGCTCTTTATACGCCGCATTAGAAGCAAGCTCCTTGTACGTTGCACAGGCCTGATCATAATCACCCATGTCACAAAGAATAGCTGCCTTCTGCCACAAGAAGAAGGGAGCAAAATACGAAAATTGCTTGCCAACTCGTGATTTCGGGTTACCATACACGGCAAGAACCTGCTCAATGCGCTTAAGCGCATCCGCAGGCTTTTTTTCAGCGCGCAACTGCTGCACTACCTTGAACTCGGCGGCGGGATCCTGCGCATGACAGACAAGCGGTGTCCCGAGAATCGCCAGCGCTAGAACCATGGAAAACGGTGTTGTGATTTTCATAAGGAATAGGGTCTTGTTAAGAGGTTATAGAAGCATGGGGGAAAAAGCGAGGGAGCTCAGCACGTCTTCGATACTCAACTCCCCCTGTCTGCAGGTTTCCGGTCTATAAAACGACGGGTTTCACTTCCCTTCTGGATCAGCTGTGCTAATACCGACAGACTTAATACCCGCCTCCGCTAGCGCAGCCATAATGTCCACGATGCGCTGATGTGGCGCAGAAGGCGCTCCTGTGAGCATCACAACAGGCTCTGACTGCACGGAAGAAGCAAGGTCTTTGTAGTTTTTGAGTTGTTCAACGAGTTGGTCGAGCTGGCGTTGAGCACGGTATTCGGCGGATCCAGGCTGTGCATCAGGGTTGTACACATCCGCCACGTTCATGTCGCCGTTCCAAGTCACACTACCATCGGCACGCAATACGATGCGTCCTGGTTCCACTGGCGGTTTCTGGGAAGATTGCGACTGAGTGGAAGCCGGGATAGAAATATCCAGCTTCTTTTCACTGACCAGCGAGGTCGCCACCAAGAAGTAAATCAGCAGCAGGAAGCAGCAGTCAATCATCGAGGAGATATTCATCTCCGGATCCTCCTGCTCCTCTGTCTTGATCTGTTTATGTCTAGCCATGACGTTCTAAAGTGCGTGAAGTTTATTTAGAGGGCAGCGTTCCGAACACAATATTGGTGACACCGGCTGCGGCAGCGCAACGAATAGCGGTAGAGGAGCGCTCCCAAGGCGCATCCAAGTCCCCACGCAGGTACAGGCGAATTTTTCCATCCTCTATACCTCTGCCTTTGAGACTCTCCTTCTGTTTTTTGATAAAATCAGTGAGTTCCTGAATCTGTCCGGTAGTGTACCCGATGGAATTGCCATTGGCATCCGCCACACCCCAAAGCGAGTTAGGAGGGTATGCTTTGTTGTACTTCTCAAGTGCCTTGGGAGACATCTTATCAACGTCCGCGAAAACATTGACAACAATGCAACCGTTGGCATCTTTGAGTTCTGAGCAGGAAACCGCACTTGGCATCTTCACACTCGGATCCTTCGCCACCGTAATCTGCGTGGCGTTCACCACGAAGAAAATCAGTAGCAGGAAGCAGCAGTCGATCATGGGCGAGAGGTTCACGTTGCCGTTCACCTCATCATTGCCCCTTGCATTCTTTTTTGCCATAGTATCTGAAATTATGAAGAAAAAGAAAAACTCACCATACCGTTCCGCGGACGCCGACAGGTCTAGTCAACACCCGCGGAGCGATAACGCCACCGAAAATTAAGCTTGGACGGGCTGCTCATCACCAGTGTCAAGCCCCTCCGGGATACGGGCAAGCTGGGCCTCGGCGTTGATGACGTTGATAGAGGTGTTGACCATCTCCTCAATGGTATTCACGCAATCAGCTTCGAGGGCTTGAGCATGCTTCTTGAGGAAGAAGAAAGCAGGGATGGCGAAAATGGAAACGATCAGCCCCCAGAAAGTGGTGAGCAGCGCCACGGAAATGGAACTTGCGAGCTGGGTCGGGTCAGCCTGACCAGATTCTGCCAAAATAGCGAACGCTCCCACCATACCTTGCACCGTTCCGAACAGTCCGATGGATGGAGCGAGTGAGCCGATCAGTGCCAGCATATCCACATATTTCATCGTCTGAGGTCTCTCATTGGCCGTGAAATCAGCAATTGCATCCTCGATGCCGTCCTTGCCCAAGTCCTCCGGCCGATTGGCGTCAATGTTGGGCAGAGCGTACGCAACCAAGCGCCCCAAGAAAGTAGGACTGGTGGTGGAGAGCTGGATGGCAGACTGCACTCGGCACTCGGACATGAGTGCAAGCATTTGCGAACGCAACTCCTCCGGGCAGAACTTCTCCTTTGTAAGAGCCATCATGCAGAAAACAATCAGGAAAATCGTGGCAGCAAGCAGTACTACGAGCGGAATCATCGTCCATCCTCCATCTATTACCCATTTGTCCAGCATGGACTTCTGGGCAACTGCGCCGCCCTCCGCCTCTTGGGCAAACAGAGTAGGCATCACGAACAAAGCAGCCATTCCAAAGGAGAAGGCACGAAGACAAGTACGTATAATAGTCGTTTTCATGGTAGTGAAACTCATTCTGTGCAGAATTGACGGGATACTTTTTAAACCAAATCGAACGGAAAAGCAAGAAAGATTTGCAGGATGATCATACTTTTTTGTGAATAATAAATTGGATGCTTACTTCCCCCTCTTTTTCCCCGTTCGTCACGCATTTAGTACCTGTCCCTGTCCGGGGGGAAGGAGTCAAGGGCACTGACACAATGAGACTGGCGTCTCTCCGGGTTGCCGTGCGTTTTCCTCCTTCCAATTCGACTCCTTCGAGTCAGGAGAGAATCTAGCAGACCGTCTACCACGATAACTCAGAAGATATTCAATACCCTTATTGTAAAGCAAAAAAACATTATCAACATGGTTTCTATCATCGTGACGCTTCACGAGGACATTCACAACCACGTACGAATACCGCCAACTGTGTCACGGCAAACGCATTTGAGAGAAGTTAATCAGCAGAGAAAAAGCCCTTATTGACTGATATCATCGCTTATATGTATCAGAAAAAATCATGACAATAAGTGGTCCATCATGATGATGAATCTCAAAAAAACTCTGCACACGTTAATGATCCGAAAAAATATGCGTATAACTCGCGTTATCAACATGCTATAAATAGAGGCCACGTTTTCTAGTGTAGTTGCTCTGGGCACTGGATATCTGAGCATGGACAGGAGAGCGCATGTGGTTTGTTCACATCATCTGTATGTGGTGCTTCTATGACTTCCGGAACGCTGCAAATTACCACCCGAAAGGTGCGTTCGAAAACAGTCACTTATTTGCACAAAATTCCACCTTCCTCAAACTTTCCCCCTGAAAAAAAGGAACCGTCGCAAAAAGCAACGGCTCCGCGAAAAAAGTCCGAGCGACGCAGCTGAGTTACCCCCCCCCTCGCGGCACTCTGTGAGAAAAGGCTAGTTACTTCCCCTTTTGCGAGAACACCTTCACAGGCTCCACCATCGGCGGCTGCGGCATATCGTCCACCAAATTCTTTGGCATGGGACGCAGCGGAGGGGCGGGCTGTGACTGACAACAGCACGAGGAAAGAGTTACGGAACCGAGAAGGAATGAAATGAGAGTGACTGCTTTCATGACGTAGAGAGTTTTCTCATCCCTATTCAACCACAGTACGGCGCAGGAGTCAACCCGGAAATCGTATTTTTTTCATTTTTTTGCAATCTTAAGGGAAGGGACAGCTGTGACCCCGAAATGGATGCAACCCCTCTGCGCTGTTTTGCGCTGTGTGAACAGAGTTTTAGCTTGATGTATCCCTCGTCTATGTGATAATAAAGCCCGTCATGGCACGCAAAAAAAGAGGAGATTTTTTGACTAAGCAAGCCAGCACACACGGGACGCGCAATGCTCGACGCGTCCTCATAGGATTCGCATCGGCCATCGGAGGCGTGCTCATTGTGCTTGTGCTAGCGTACGTCTCACTGATCAGCTGGCTACAAGGGGATGGCTTCCGTGAGAAGGTGGGCAGCTACATGCAGAAGGCGGCGCAGGCAAAGGAAGTGAGCATCCCTGAAAACTTAATGGTGGATGGCAGCATGCTCACACTACCTCGATTCACACTGCGCAAAGCAAAGTATTTCGATGAGCTGAGTATCGGTAAGTTGCATGTAGGACTCGACCGGGGCGCGCTATTCCGGCGAATTCTGCGTATGGATCAGTTCTCCGCGGAGGAGCTGCGGCTCGTACTGCGACCAAATGAGGAGCAGGTTCCAGCGAAGGGAGCAAGCGCACCAACGCGAACGCGACAGGGACGTGGCAAAAAAAACTCCCCTGCCCCGGCCGCGTCTTTTTTCAAGGAGATTCAGGCACGTTCGTTTGAAGCCCACTATGCGGATACTACCTTCATTCTCTCGAATCGTGAATATGGATTGAATGGCTATCGTTTGGTCGCTACTCCTTACCCTGAAGGAGGTAAGGACGCCTGGACGATTGCTATCGAAAACGGTCGTGTTGTCTCCCCTTTTTCATGGCTGAGAGAAAGTGGGGTGAAGTCTGCTTCCATCCGTCTGACGGGAGACGACATTCGGCTCACCTCGTGCCGCGTCCTGCTCTCGCCAGGAGACATACGAGCCAAGGCCGATTACAAAGTGAACACCGGCCTATGGACGGCGAGAATGGACGTACAACGAGCAAGCGTGGAACGTTTGCTCACCGACGACTGGCGTAAGAAATTGACTGGTGCTCTGGTCGGCTACATTGATTTCTCCGGGCAAGTGAACGAGGGGTGGAAAGCTCACGGGGAACTGCGACTAGAGGACGGCGTGGTCGAAGGTTTGCCTATACTCTCCGAACTGAACATGGACGGTACTACGCCTTACCGCACGCTTAAAATAGAGAAAGCTTCTTGCAAGGTCAATTTTCCTTACTCAGATGCGCAGCACAACATCCATCAAGCATGGCTGTGGGATCATATTGACGTGCGCTCTCAGGGAGGAACGTTCATCGTGCGCGGACGTGTGATTACAGGACAGGATGGCTCACTTTCCGGGACATTGCGCGTGGGTGTGCCACAGAAACTTCTTGTCCAGCTCGGACTAGCGGATACACCTCTGGCAACACAGCTTTTCAACGCGCCCGTCGAATCGCCGGGCTATGTGTGGTTACACGTGAATTTGAGCGGGACGCTGGAAGATCCACACGAAGACCTTTCCGTGCGTTTGGCAACGGTGCTTCCTCAATGCGTGACCTCTATCTCTGACACGGCAGCACGCTCCTTGCGCGGCGTACTGAACAACTTTGTCCCGGACAATCTCATGCCGAACGCTCAACAGGAGCAACCGGACAAAGCGGGGACTCAAAAAGAATCGTCCCCCTCCACTTCCAAACCTGTTGACAAGGCCAAGGAGGTCATACAAAAGGGATTGAATTTGTTCCTCTGAGAATGAGGGAGCAATGGTTATGCGTACAAAGAAAAAAGCAGTCGCCGCATATCCGGCGCAAATCATCGAAACCGAGGGTACAATTACTGAGATCTTGGCTGGTTCCGCCTACCGCGCACTCCTACCAAATGGCAAACCCACCGTAGCGTACATGCAACAGCGAACGGCCCTTCTCGTTGGCACGCTGCAAATCGGCGATAAAGTGCAGCTCTCCCTCAATCCCTCAGATTTCGACTGTGCCCGTATAACGGCGCGTCTATCGAAGTGACCCCTGTCCCGAGAGCCATGCTTCACATCGTATTACATCATCCGGAAATACCGCACAATGCAGGAGCCGCAGGGCGTCTCGCCGTCGCCACAGGCTCACGTCTCCATCTCATTCGTCCACTTGGTTTCAGTTTGGATGAAAAACACCTGCGTCGTACCGGGCTGGACTACTGGCAATACGTGGATTTGAAACTCTGGGACAGTATGGAGGAGCTACGAAACGCCGCCAACCCGGGTGCGCATTTTTGGTTGTTTTCCACCAAAGCTAACCGGAGTATGTGGGATTGCTCGCTGCCGCTGTGTGATGGCGATTACCTAGTCTTCGGCGCAGAATCCCGCGGACTGCCGGAAAGTATGCTTGCTCAGTATGCACAAACTTCTTTGTGTATTCCAATGCCCGGAGAACACGCCCGCTCACTAAACCTCTCCACCGCGGTGGCTATCGCACTCTACGAGTCGATGCGACGCCTCTCTCTTCCATCATGAAAAATATCGTCTATTTTGATTTGGAAACCCGCCGCTCCGCTGCCGAAGTAGGCGGTTGGCACGAGACCGCAAAAATGGGCATGTCTGTGGGCGTCACTTTCTCCACTGCAGCCAACGCCTATTTCATTTATACGGAAGACCAGGTGACGGATCTTATTAATCAGCTTCAGCAGGCAGATCTTGTCGTCGGCTACAACCACATCGGCTTTGACTACGGTGTTCTTCAGCCTTTCACCTTCTGGACGGTGGCGGAGATGACCCGCAATCTCGACATCTGCCTTTACCTTTCCGAACGTCTCGGGCACCGCCTCAAACTTGACTCCGTAGCACGCCCCACTCTCGGTGGCCACAGCAAAACGGCCGAGGGCACTGATGCTCTCAAGTGGTGGGCTGAATATGAAAAGACCAAAGACCCTCAGCGCTTGCTCGATATAGCCAAATATTGCTGCTACGATGTAAAGGTAACTATGGCAGTGCATCAATTTGGCATCAACAACGGCTACGTGCTCTACGAAGATAAAAACGGGAGAGAAGTGAAAATTCCTGTGGAGTGGAAGGAGGATTGACTTGTCAAATCATATCTCATACGCGGTTGCCAATCTGCGCCCTTTCATCTGTTTCTCTTGCGTAGCCGGCAGTAAGGCGTACGGTCTGGAAACTTCAACGAGTGATGATGACTATAAAGGTGTTTATCTGGCTCGTTTGGAGGATGTGCTCACTGGCAGAGCCCCAAAAGTGGTGCAAGATGATAAGCATGACGTGCAATACACTGAACTCGGTGAGTTTCTCCACCAGCTACAGCTGAATAATAGCGGCGCCTTGGAGCTGTGGGCCTGCATGGGGCGACGCCAGCAACTTTACTGTGCTGGTTGGTTCTCGCGCTTCTTCGCCGGTCGACGCCCCCTCTCCAAATTATGCGCTAAAACGTACATTGGCAACGCCCGCTCACAACTGAAACGCATCTGCTCAACGCACGAAAAAGCTACCACTCCGCCCCCGGAGTTCAAAACGCTCGCGTGCTTTGCGCGCGTGCTCAACGCAGGCGAGAGCGTACCACTGGACGAGTGGTTGGCATGCAAGGGAATGTCTATGACGGATGTCACTGCTAAGCCCGTGCAGCAAGGGGTGTGGGCGCTCTATCGCCAAGCGAATCCTGCCGGGCTATTCGGGCGCGATGGTAATAACGTCACCTGTCCGCTCATCCGCGATGAATCCCTCTTTCTCGCATACATGCAGGTAGATTCTGCCGCCTTCCATGCGCACTCCCTGGCTCGTGCTCAATATCGCGAGTGGAAGGAAAAGCGAAACGAAACGCGCCTGCGCACGGTCGATGAACTTCCTGCGGATGAGGGGAACTACGACACCAAGCACATGATGCACGTGCTGCGCCTGCTCCATACGGCGCGGGAAATTGCCACCGAGGGACGCATTCACGTGCTGCGGACTCATGACAAAGAGCTACTGCTCGATATCCGCCAAGGGCGCGTACCCTTATCGGAGGCGTATCAGCATGCACAGCAAGAAATCATCGCCGTCGAACAACTTTTCAATGAATCCACTCTCCCGGACACACCCCAGCTAGGTGATTGGGAATATGATCTCGCAAGACTCCGCATTCAACGACACCATGAACACGCAAATCATTGAGCAGATCCAGAGCAAGCTCTCAGCAATGGAGGCGACTCACAACTGTCGTCTCATCTTCGCCGTTGAGTCCGGTAGTCGCTCATGGGGCTTTGCCTCACAAACGAGCGACTACGATGTGCGCTGTGTTTACGTGCACCCGAAAGAGAGATATCTGAGCATTATGACGCTGCGCGATACGATTGAATGGGAACTCAATGATGTATATGACATTGTCGGTTGGGATCTGCGCAAGGCTCTCCAGCATGCACTGCGCTCCAATATCTCCATCGTCGAATGGCTTAATTCACCCATCGTGTACCGAACTTCACCATGGCATGAAGAATTCCGCGAAATGATTCTCCGTATGATTCAGCCGGTGAGGTTAGCCTCGCGCTATTTGGGAATGGCCGACAGCTCGTACAAGCGCTATTTGACTGTTGCCGAACCTATGTACAAGGAGTATTTCTACGCCATTCGTCCCCTGTTGGCAGCACGCTGGGTGTTGCAGGAGCATACTCCGGCGCCCATCCTCTTTTCTGATCTATGCGCGGCAATGCTTCCGGCAGATATGCGGAGTACTGTCGATGAGCTGCTCGCAAAGCGTACAGGAAACACCGAAAAAGCAAATGGGCTGCCCATCCCGAAGGCTATCGAATTTATCCGGCGTGAGTCAGACGCCCTCCGTCAGCAAATAGAAGTCCTTCCCTCTCCCGAGCAGCCGGATTGCAGAGAAGCTGATGCCTTTTTCCTGCGCGTGGTGGGCAACTGATGCACGGAGGATCAGCCCTTGTAAAGATCCTCAATACAGCGAATGAGGGAGAAAGCGTGGCTCACCATAGCACGCGTTTCATTGAGGAGCGTGAGGTAGAGGATACCGGTGCGCATGCCGCTTTCATCAGCCGCATTGTGCATGAGATGACGGGTGATGCAGTCCGCAAATTCTTGGCCAAGCTCTTCTGAGCCGATGAGCAACTCGTCGATACCGGAGTAATTCCCTGCTTTGAGCATGTCCAGAAGATTCGGGTAGAACCGGCCTATTCTGCTAGTGAGCGCAAGCAAATCCTTCGCCTGAGCATCGTTGAGTCCGGTGTGATTGTTGTCGATATGATTGTACGCTGCCTTCACAAGAGTGAGTAAACAGTCGCATGCGGATAGAGAAATCTCAACAATGCGGAAAATGAGTTGTCCGCGGTCCGCCTGGTCCTTCGGAATCGCAGAGAGTGTGGGCAGCACCTCATTTTCCTTCACAAGCTTCAAATCTTGCTTGATGGAACGCGTCTTCTTGCGCAGGCGTTTCAGCGAATCGCGATCTTCCACCAAAAGAGCCTTCACCATGGCGTTGTATATGCCCACCATACGCCCCAAACGCCCCGCTGCGGCCGCGCCATACTCATGCACTTGAGCATCCTTATTCACATCCAGCAGCTTGTATTCCTGCTTGTCATTGTGGGCAAGAAGGGTAGATCGAACCAGCAAGGCAAGCGCCAGTATCATCATGCCAATCACGGCCCAGAGGCCACCATACGCCAGCACCAGCGCCACGCAGAAGGAGGCCAGACACGCGCCGATTGCTGTCAGGAACCAACCTCCCGTCACCGTAAGCACGCCGGTGATGCGATACACGGCGCTGTCGCGACCCCATGCGCGGTCTGCCAGCGAAGACCCCATGGCCACCATGAATGTGACGTACGTGGTGGAGAGAGGCATCTTCATAGAGGTTGCGACGGAGATGAGTAACGCTGCGGTGGTCAGATTGACAGAGCCTCGCACAAGATCGTAGTTAGTGCCGGTTTCTTCCTCAGGTGACAGGGGCGCGAAGCGACGTCCCACAAAGTCGGCAACTGGTTTGGGGGTGACACGCTCAATGAAGCGAGCCGTGTTGAGTGCGTAACGCACCATCACGCGAGCAGCCAAGCTGGAGCCGAAACGCTCTTTCCCGGTGTTGGCAGAGGAAAGCTTGAGTTCCGTTTCCGTGACTCGTCGCGCATTCTTCGAGAAAAATAGCGATGCCACCATGATCAGTCCTGCCGTAAGCAGGTAGAGCGGGTTGGCCTGTATGGTCGTATCAGCCAGCTCGTTCATCATCATCGAGGAAACCTCCCCCACATGGTTTGCGGCAATATCCATACTCGTCTGTGCAGCCATGAACACACCGATGAAGTTCACCAAGTCATTCCCTGCAAAGGCGAGGGCCAAAGCGCCTGTTCCACTGAGTACCGCAATCCGCAGCGTATTCACATGACATACGTATTGCAGAAACGCCATCACGACGAGCCACGCTCCCCAGCACCAGGCCATCGTTACACCCACATCCGCATTCAGCATTTGTTTCATCTCAGGGGAAAGCATGGAGCTGTCTTTGAGCCCCTTGAAAATGGCGAAATAGGTGATAGCGGTGAGTGCAGAGCCACACCAAAGTGGGCCGATGTATTTGTAGGCTCGCGTGTAGCGAAAGCTGAAAAGCAAACGCGCAAACCACATGATTGTGGAACCGAGAGTGAAGGCGATGACCACGGAAATAAAAATGGCTACCACGATGGCAAAGGCATTGCTCGTATTGATGTAGGCCGCGAGCGGAGCATCATCTGTGGCGATGTCTTTGCTGTACACAGCCATACCAATCGATGACCCCAACAGGGCGAACACCAGCGAAATAGTGGTGGAAGTCGGCAGACCCAACGTGTTGTACACATCCAGCAAGATGACATTCGAAATCATCACTGCCAGAAACAACAGCATCACCTCGTGAAAATTGAACATGCGCGGGTTAAACACTCCGCTGCGCGCCACTTCCATCATTCCACTGGAAAAACTCGCTCCAAGAAGCACCCCCACCGCTGCCACGGCCACCACGGTGTAGAATGAACCTGCCCGGCATCCTAGCGAGGAGTTTAAGAAATTCGCCGCATCATTGCTTACCCCCACCTTCAGACCAAACACTGACAGCAGCAACAGCATCCCGTAGATGACGTAATATATCGGATCCATGTCTTCGGCTTCTCTCTACCATGTTAGCTCTTTTTTTTCAAGAAAAATATCGCGACTTCCAAAGCTACCGCATCCGGATAAAATCGAAAAGGAGAGGAATCTCTCCGGTTAATTGACCTCGCATATTTCCGAATCCAAAATTTTCAGTAATTCGCAAATCGTAAAAGGCAGCAGCATTCTCTCATGCGGTTGCCCTGCCCCGGAGGACAGAATGGAAACAGGTAGCTCAAACATCTTGCGAGAAGAAGATCGTTGGCGGAAAATGGGGGCGCTATGGAATATGCGGTACCAGTGGGGATACTCGTGGCTGTGCTAGCTTGGCTCATTGCAACATTTTTCAAATTGAATCACTTACGACGTCAAGCAGAGGAGGCATGGGTTCGGTGGGGACAGGCCACAGAACAACGAAATACGTGTCTGATGGAGTTGAGCATTCACTTAAGCGGCTTTTTACCTCGGGAAGATATGCGTCCCCGGCGCATGAAACGTCTGGCAGATGATACGCAACGAATACTCTCTCTTTTTCATGAGCCCCCTCCAAATGACGAGCTGCGCCACCTGAGTCACTCGGAGCGCAAGCTGCGTGATATCGTCATCGGGACGGTACGCACGATGGAAGAAAATGCAGAGATGAACGAAGATGCAGAATTAACGGAGCTGATGGATCGCGTGTCGCTGAGCCTTTTTCGTCAGGATGAAACAACGCTGCTCTACAACGCGCGAGCGCGAGCATACAACATGGCGTTAGAGAGCCCAGGGGCGCAGTGGGTGGCTCAGCTCTTTGGATTTGCTGCGTTGCATACCATCGTGTAGATCCCCTGCACCGCCACGAGGTGAAAAGAATTGAATCAACGGTAAAATCCTGCGACATCCGTGGAACTCACGGCGAAAGTATCGTCGAGTCCATCGATAAACTAACCTCGGCTGAGCCTCGCCCTATTTGGACACATTAAAGCGGAACTCTACCACATCGCCATCCTGAACAACGTATTCCTTGCCCTCAATGCGAAGCTTGGCATTCTCCTTGGCCTTGAGCAATGAACCGCATGCCACCAAATCCTCGTATGTCACGACTTGAGCTGCAATAAAGCCTCGTTCAAAATCCGTGTGAATAACCCCTGCCGCCTGGGGCGCTTTTGCCCCGGCAGGTATGGTCCATGCGCGTGTTTCCTTAGGGCCAGTGGTCAAATAGGTACGCAACCCGAGCAAGTGATACACCGCACGGATGAGATCGCTCACACCGGAATCCTGCACGCCGAGATCGCGCAGGTACTCGCGAGCCTCCTCCACCGGCAGGTCGGAAAGCTCCTCCTCAATGCGAGCTGAGATGACGACAGCCTCAGCGTGGTGGTGGTCCGCCACATAACGACGAACCGCGGAGACGTACGGATGCGAATCCGGGTCATTCACGGCATCGGCCAACTCGGATTCACTCACATTGCAGGCAAAAATACTCTTTTTGTTGGAAAGAAGGAAGAAAGAGTGCAGCAACGTGCGTTCATTGTCGGAAAGTTCCAGGGTAATGGCAGGATTGCCGGCGTCTAGGTGAGGCAGCAATTTTTCGATGAGAAGCATTTCCTCCTTTGCCTCCTTATCGCCACTCTTTGCTTTTTTGGCGCGGGATTCGCGGCGTTTTTCCAACGCCGCAATATCTGCGAGGATCAGCTCATTGTTGATAATCTCAATATCGCGCACTGGATCCACACTACCCAACTCGTGGATGATATCAGGATCCTCAAAACAGCGCACCACTTGCACGATGGCATCTGTCTCACGAATATGTGAAAGGAATTTATTGCCGAGGCCGGCACCTTCAGCCGCCCCCTTTACCAAACCTGCAATATCAACAAACTCAATAGCGGCGGGGATAATTTGCGCGCTCTTGCTCATGTCCGCCAAAACTTTCAGACGCGGATCCGGCACTTCTACCACACCTACATTCGGATCAATTGTGCAGAAAGGGTAATTCGCCGCCTCTGCCTTGCGCGAGCGAGTTACCGCATTAAACAACGTGGACTTCCCCACATTCGGCAATCCTACAATACCTGCTTGCAACATAACGGCGCCATTCTACCGCAACTTTGCTAAACTGAAAAGACAAAATACTCAAGGCAACCGCATTAAAAAATGAGTTTGCCATTTACGATGTAGATGTACGATGTGCGATTTATTAATAATGTGCGCATTGCGCGGATATGTTCTGGATGGCAGATGTACTCAAAAATAAAAGAGCAGTAACTTCATTTGCATCGCGGAGTGTGCTGCCATTGTGGCTTTATGCTCGAAAACAGATTCATAATCAACCAACTGGAGAGTTATCCAGACCTTTTCCACTTCGTCTAAATGCGTTTACCCTGACAAAATACTGCTCTTGCTTGCTTTAAAAATTTTTCAGGTTTTCAACTCCAAGCGTGCCCCAGCAACATTTTCTCCGTGATCCGCACAGATTGCTCTAATCGAGTAGGGGGCTTTCGCCCCCTCTCACACCACCGTACGTGCCTTTTATGGCATACGGCGGTTTCCTAACCTT
>CANRJD010000009.1 GCA_947630815.1 uncultured Akkermansia sp.
GGTTGTTACCGCATAATTTGCCGACTTTGTAGAATTGCTCTGTGGGGTCATTCCACAAAATTATACGAAGAGCGCAAATTACCGCAGCTCGGCTGCGCATTATGTGCAAATCGTACGTCGTACATCCAACATTGTACATAGGCAGACCCCGTCTCCCTCCGTCGTACATCGTAAATGAATTGCGTGTTAGGATCGCTTTTTTTCATGGGACGGATGTGTGAGAAATGTCGTTTTTTTGAAAAAAAGTCTTGATTGAATGGGTCAAGACTCGTATAATGCCCCTGCGCTTCTTCCGGTGCGAGTCACCGGTGAGGGGGTCATGCGGATGTAGCTCAGTGGTAGAGCGCAACCTTGCCAAGGTTGATGTCGTGGGTTCGAGTCCCATCATCCGCTCTCTTGAGATGGTGCGCTTTTGCCGAGCGGGATGGGATGTGCTGCCGACTTTGTGCGAAGTGCTTCGCGGAGTTGTTCCGCAAAAATATACGAAGAGCCGGATGTGCTTGTGATTTTCAAGGGAGCTATGGTAGTATGACTGCTATGAAACGGATATTGATCCCGCATGCTTCCATGGCTGTTGCTGCGGCTCTTCTCATCTCAGCATTGCCATGTGCAGCGCAAGGCGACTCGGAGTCTTCTCCGGTTGTCACCGCAGAGCAAATATCCCCGAAGATGGAGGATGGTACTCGCGACTTGCTTTCTCACTGCCAAAATGTGTTGCGTATCCTCAAGGATATCACAACCACGCAAAAAGCAGATGACGAAGCTGATGAGCTTACCGCAGAGTTTAATGCACTCGCCGACGCCGAAGATGTACTCAATGACCTTGCTAAGCATACCCCTCCGGAGGTCATGACAGAAACTGTCGAACGGCTTTCCAAAGAAATAAACGCCTACAAGGACTGGCAGCGAGAAGTTCCCGAGCAACTTCAACGCCTCCTCGACGCAAACTGCTTCAACTCGGAGAAACTCACTGCTGCCATCAATCCTCTGTGTGGCGTGTTTTTTGACTGTGTTGAACTACCGCCGGAGCCGGAACCTAAATCGGCCACAGCTGAGCAAATTAGCCAACTCATCGAGATGCAGGCCGCTGATCGCAAGAAGTTGCTCGACCGTTGGCCGACGATGGTGCAGGGCGGTCCGGGCTTCACCCGCGATTCAGCATGGGTCATCCTTAACGACAGCGACTTGGCCGTGCGCATGGAATACGACATACTTCGCATGGATCTTCACTATCCTGCTCCCGACGCACAGGCGCTTATCATGGAAGGGGGCAGGGTGTACGATAAACACAACCTCACCGCCCAGCTCGGCCATGAGCGGGTCGTCGTTGAACAATGGTTCGACATCACCCGATATTGGCAGAAATCCACCTCCCAATCCGGCTCAGCGGAGCCTGAATCTTGACCGGCGCTCATGGCAGAACGCACCATATTAGTTGCTGAGGACGACGCATCCATCCGCGCCGGATTGTCGGATGCCCTCCAGGCGCATGGCTACGGTGTTCTCACCGCCGCAGATGGTGAAGCGGCACTCAAATCGGTGCTCACGCAGGAAGTGGATTTGGTGTTGCTGGATCTGAATATGCCAAAACTCAATGGCTTCAAATTGCTCAAAATTATGAGCAAGGAATGCCCGGGGGTGCCGAGCATTATTCTGACGGCCCACGGCGAGGAAAAAGACCGCGTGCGCGGACTGGAAAACGGGGCGGACGATTACGTGGTAAAGCCTTTTTCCATGGCGGAGCTGCTGGCGCGCGTGGCGGCAGTTCTGCGCCGCTACCCCATCCGCCGCGTGAGCGCCGAAAAAGCCCTCCGCTTTCCCGGCGGCTCACTGAACCCCGATAACCACAGCGTGGTCATGGATGACGGTTCCTGCGTTGCCTTACGCGGTAAGGAGTTTGACCTTTTCCACTATCTTTTGGCGCATCCCGACCGCGTCATCTCGCAGGAGGAGCTGCTACTACGCGTGTGGGGCAGCCGAGCCAGCGCTTCCGAAACACGCACCGTTGCCGTCACCCTCACGCGCCTGCGAGAGAAACTGGATCCCGCCGTGGCTCAGCGCATCGAGAATGTGCGTGGACGCGGTTACAAATGGAGCAAGTCATGAAAAAGAAGTTGGTCAGCATTCTGCTCATTTTTTCGCTAGTGGCGATCGGCGCTGCACTTTGGCAGGCTTGGCAGGCGGCGCATTTGGAAGATGAATTGCGCGCCATCGATTACCGCACGCAAGCCGCCCGTCTGGTGGAACTCTCCCTGCCGCGTGTGTGCGCCGAGATGGAGACGCTGCTGCGCACCGAGCAGGAGAAGCTGGGCAAGACTCCGCCCATCGGCAAAGTGAATATCCCCATGCCCCGCGGCGGCAAAGCGGATTTCAACGCGGGGTTTTTCCTGCTTTCGCCGGCTATGCTCCAAGCTCCCGTTGGTGACGAAGACTTCGCGCGACGCCTTGCCGAAGCTCCCGCCATCACCAACACCATCCGCCGCAAAGCCTACAACCCCTCCGCTCCACTCTACGATCCCAACGAAAAGCAATCCTACGACCCGCGCACTCAGCTGCCGGTTTTCGGCGTATACGAGGTTCTCGAAACCGACTTGGACAAGCCGATGCGCCTCACCGGCGCCCCGGGCCCTTTCTTTGCATGGAACTACGGTGACACGTTGGTGTGCATGCGTTCTGTCCCCACCAGCCATGGTGCTGCAGCAGAGGGGTTCGTGATTGATGCGGCCAAGCTCAGCGCCCACCTGCTTCCTCTCGTGGAACCAGGGCTAAGAGAACCGAGCATCGGTTTCGTGCGCCGAGGCGAAGCCGCCAATCTCGCTCCTCTACCCATGGTGTTGCGCCCGGGTGATAAGGTGGAACTGCCCGACACGGCAGCCCGGCGAGAGGCCCTGCGCGGTCCGGTCATCTCCGCCTGGCTCATTTCCATTCTCTCCATCATCATCGTCTTCGCCCTGCTTGTCTCGTACAGTCGCATGGAGCAACGCCGCAGTGATTTTGTATCCGCCGTCACCCATGAATTACGTACCCCTCTCACCAGTTTTCAGCTCTATACCGAAATGTTGCAGGATCCGGCTCTGCCGGTGCACAAAATGAGGGAGTACCATGAAACACTGCGTCGTGAGAGCTTGCGACTCGGACACCTCGTGGAAAATGTGCTCGCATACGCCCGCCTTACCCGTGGAAAACAACGTGAACGACAAGATGTGGGCAGTTGCGCCGAATTACTATCCGCTCTGCTCGACAAGACCGCCGACCAGCTACGCCGCGCCGGTTGGAGCGTTACCATAACCATTGACCCCCGCGTCAGCCTCCTGCGACTGCGTACCGACCTCATTTCCATAGAGCAAATTTTACAGAACCTCGCAGACAATGCTGTCAAATACGCCTCATCTGATCACCCAAGCATGACCTTGCACGCCCTGCAAACCCACCGAACCCTCTCCCTGCGCGTGACCGACAATGGTCCGGGTATTCTCCCTGACATGCAGAAAAAGCTATTTCGTCCTTTCTCTCACTCGCAAAAAGCGGAGGATTCCCGCAAGCCCGGCATCGGCTTGGGGCTCGCTCTCTCTCGCGATCTCGCACGCTCTATTGGCGGAGACCTCACCCTGGAGCGCACCTCTGACCATGGCACTACTTTTCTTCTCACCCTCCCGCTTGGGGAGTGAACCGATACGCAAAATATTTACGATTTATTGATAATGTGCGCGTTGTGCAGATTCCTTTCGGATCAACGTGTGCAGAGATTCCTCTAGATACATCATCATGATGACCGCTTGTTGTGATGATTTTTGATACGTATAAACATTGATATCAGGCAATAAGAGTATTTTCTTTCTCGATTAACTTCTCTCAAATGCATTTGCCGTGTTGCCGCGGTAAATGCGCTTGCTTTTTGGGACGGCATCCTCTATGCTTGGAAGCATGAGTGCGCATGTGTTGATCAAACTCGAGGGATTGAGTGAGGAAGCGACGACTTTTTCCGGCTGCGTGAATGGGAAAGAGCTCATCGAGCTCGACCAGGGCGATGTGCAGTGTACCAGTGGCATCGAGTATGAATTGAGTGTATGCATGTATGGTGGAAAAGAATTGGTGGTGGACGTGCAGCTAAATGTGCCGTTGAAGTTGCGCTGCGAACGCTGCTTGCGTGAGTTCGACTACTCCCTGCCGGTGCATGCCGTAATCAGCCTTGAAGTAAGCCCGGATCTGCTTGAAATTGATCTGGCAAAAGACCTGCGCGAGGAGATATTACTGGCGCTGCCAGCCTACCCGAAATGCGAACTTGCCGGGTTGGAATGTGAAAATCATGACATAAGTGGAGATTTTGGGCTGGACAAAGCCCCCCTACCTGGTGTAAACTCCGCCGCGGCGAGCGAGCGGAGTGTTTGGGATGCGCTGGATGGTATTAGTACGCCTCCGGCTCCATGAGCAAGCGTCCCTTCGCCCGGTTTTTACCTTCGCCGCAATTTACCACAACACTTACAGATTATGGCAGCTCCCAAACGCAGAACCTCTAAGATGAAGCAGCGCTCCCGTCTGTCCGCGCAGGCGTGGAAAGCCCCTCAGATGGGCAAGTGCCCGAAGTGCGGCGCGACTGTACCCGGTCACACTGCTTGCCCCCATTGCGGCACCTACCGCACGCAGAGCGGCGCCGAAGTTCAGGTTAAGGCCGCCGAGTAAGTCTCTTTCCTTTCGAGACGCAACATCTTCATTGCCGCCTACGGGCGGCATTTTTGTTCCCGGCGTTCTACAAATCCATAGCGAGTTCGGCATCCATGAGGCCCGACTTCTCCAGGTAGTAGTCATAGCCGCCGGCATAGGGAGTGAGCAGACCTTGGTTGATGTGCAGGGTTTTCTCCGCAAGTGAGCGGATGAAATGCACATCGTGCGAGATGAAGACGAGGGTCCCTTCGTAGCGTTTAAGCGCTTGGGAGAGAGCCTCGACGCTCATGAGATCCAAGTGAGTGGTCGGCTCATCCATGAGCAGTAGATTGGGCGGATTCACCAAAAATTTGACAAGGCTGAGGCGAGATTTTTCCCCTCCGGAGAGCACCTCCACCCGTTTCTCGACATCCAATCGACGGAAGAGGAAGCTGCCGAGTACCCCGCGCGCCTCCTCCTCACGCAGTTCGGGATCGGCTTTCATAATCTCCTCGAGAACAGTAAGATTTGGGGTGAGATTCTCGGCGCGCATCTGGGAAAAGTAACCGATGCGTGTCGTAGTGCCCGGTGTGCGCTTGCCCCCGTCAATCGGAATGACTCCGGCGAGAATTTTGAGCAGGGTGGATTTGCCTGCGCCGTTTGGTCCGACCAACACAATGCGCTGCCCTCGCTCCACCAGCAAGTTCAGATCCGAATAGACACGGTGTGAGCCATAGGATTGTGAGACGTGCTCGAGCTCGATGACGCGCTGGGTGCTGCGTGGTGGCTGAGGAAAGATGAATTTGAACACCTTGCGCGCCGGACGCGGTTTTTCGATGCGTTTGATTTTTTCGAGCTGTTTGATGCGACTTTGCACCTGCGCGGCTTTGGATGCCACGGAGCGGAAGCGTTCTATGAAGGCCTCAAAATGGGCGATCTCGCGTTGCTGATTGCGCCAGGCTGCCAGCATCAATTCATAGCGTTGATCTTTGAGCTCCAAGAAGGCGCTGTAATTTCCGGTGTAGCGCACCAGTTGCGCATTCTCTATGTCGTACACCGTCTCCACCAACTCGTCCATGAAGTCACGGTCATGTGATATCATGAGTATCGCCCCCGGATAATTTTTTAGGTAGCGGCGCAGCCATAATAAACTCATCAAGTCCAGATGGTTGGTCGGCTCATCGAGCATCAGCAGGTCCGGCTCCGCCACCAGCAGCTGAGCCAGATGGGCTCGCATGATCCAGCCACCGCTCATCTCGCGCGCAGGGCGTGAGAAATCGCTGTCTTTGAAGGCGAGTCCTTTCAGGATACGCTTTGCCTTGGGTTCCAGTCGATAGCCATCGTGTGCGGTAAAGGTGTCAACAGCGTGAGCATAGGCATCACTGGCGTGGTCGCCCTTCGCCTCGCATTCTGCCATGGTACGGATAGCTTGGCCGAGTTCCGGCGTGATGCTCATGGCAATTTCCAAGACCGTACGATCCGAAGGGTCGCCGGCTTCCTGCGGCAGGTAGCCGATGGCAGCATACTCATCGCGTTGAATCTCACCCTCATCGGGTGCGTCCTCCCCCAGAATCATGCGAAAGAGAGTGGACTTGCCTGCGCCGTTCGGTCCTACTAGCGCAATGCGTTCTCCCCAGTTCACCACCATCTCGGCCTCGGCAAACAGAGTTCGTCCTGCATGCGCCTTCGTAAGTTTTTTGATTGTGAGCATCTTCGCCTCAAGTATATCGGGTTATTGTGCAAAAGCAAACTTTTTCAACGCACAAACCGAGGCAAACGCATGAAATGCGTTTGCCTATGTACGAGGTACGAGGTACGAGGTACGATTTGAAAAATTCGGCGAGCGGAACTCGCGAAGCTGCAAAGCAGGTGCAAGGCGCGTATTTGAAAGCCGTGCACGGGCGTAATTAGAAAGGGGCGGGGCGGAGGCAGGCAGAGCCTGCCTATGTACGATGTACGACGATGGCAGACAGAGTCTGCCCATGTACGAGGTACGATGTACGATGTACGATTTGCCAAATTCCCGCGCTTGCGCGCGAATTTGGCGGAGCTAATGCGAGCGGGATGTGATAAAACCATGCGCGAGCGTAGTTCGAAAGGGGCGGGGCGGCGAGACGCCGCCTATGTACGAGGTACGATTTGGGAAGTGAGCGCGCGGGGAGCGGATTTTTTCGGATCATTAACGCATAGGAAATGGGTTGAATGAGCCTGGAGAAGATTTTCTTGGGACGGATATAGTGTCTTATATGCAAAGATAAAAAAGACTTTCCATGCGTTAGAGCATTTGCTAGAATACGCGCACACACGAGAAGGTACACCTTTTTAACCGATACGCTATGACCAAGAAATCATCTTCCAGAAAAATGACCGGAGCAGAAATCCTTGTGCAGAGTCTTGTGCGCGAGGGAGTAGAAGTCGTGTTCGCCTATCCGGGCGGCGCAAGCATGCCCATTCACCAGGCGTTGAGTCACGAGCCAAGTATTCGCACCATCCTGCCTCGCCACGAACAGGGAGGCGGTTTCGCGGCTGAAGGCTACGGGCGCGTGACGGGCAAAGTAGGCGTCTGCATGTCCACCTCCGGCCCTGGTGCGACCAACATGATTACCCCCATAGCGGACGCATTTATGGACTCCATTCCGCTTGTGGCAATTACCGCCCAAGTGGGCAAGCCTCTCATCGGCAGTTCCGCTTTTCAGGAAACTGACGTCTTCGGCATGACGGCTCCCATTGTCAAACACAGTTACTTGGTAACGAGTGTGGAGGACATCCCGCGCATCATTCGTGAAGCATTTTACATTGCGCGCACCGGTCGTCCCGGTCCGGTTGTCATCGATGTGCCCAAAAATTTCCAGGAGATGAGTATCGAGCCGGATTTTGATCAGCCGATGGATCTGCCCGGCTACAACCCGCAACTGCCTCTGCCGAAGGAGGAGCTTGACAAGGTGCTGCCGTTGCTGTTGGCGGCTAAACGCCCGGCTATCTACGCCGGTGGCGGAGTTGTGATAGCAGATGCGGCGGCAGAGTTGCGTGAGCTGGCGGAACGCTTGCAAATCCCCGTGGCCACCACCCTTATGGGAGTGGGGGCGATGCCGGAGACCCACCCGCTTTCCGTGCGCTGGCTGGGTATGCACGGTGCCGTGTATGCGAACAACACCGTGAACGAGGCGGATGTCGTGCTGGCCATTGGTACGCGGTTTGATGATCGAGTGACCGGCGCGGTTAAGAGTTTCTGCGAACACGCGACACTCATCCACATCGACTTTGATGCCGCCGAGCTCAACAAAAATAAGCGAGTGGGGCTCGCCATCCGCGCGGAAGCCAAGGCCGCACTCACCTACCTCAACGAACAGCTCGAGAAACTTGGTCACCCGATCCGTGAATACTCTGCGAAGAACCGCCCCGAGTGGTTCTCCCTCATCGACACATGGAAGGAAAAATACCCCCTCGCTTACGAAAAACGCGAACATGAAATTGCTCCGCAGCAGGTGGTGGAGGAGCTGTATAATCAGCTCAAGGGCAAGGACGCTATTATCTGCACCGGAGTGGGGCAGCACCAGATGTTCGCCGGGCAATTCTACAAGTTCGAAAAGCCGCGCCGATTCTCCACCTCAGGCGGATTGGGATCCATGGGCTACGGCTTGCCGGCGGCGATGGGCGCCCATGTGGCTTACCCGAATCTGCCCGTGGTGAACATCGATGGCGACGGTTCCTTCCTCATGAATGTGCAGGAACTCGGCACGATCCACATTGAGCGCATGCCCATCAAGTGCATTATTCTGAATAACCAGCACCTCGGCATGGTCGTGCAGTGGGAAGACTTGAAGTACGACTCCAACCGTGCCAACACTTTCCTGGCTGATCCACGCGTCGAATACGATCCCACTCACCACACCCCGGATATCATTTACCCGAACTTCCCCACGATCTGCGCCGGCTTTGGCATCACGTGCGAGCGCGTGGTGGAACCCGCTGAGCTCGCCCCGGCCATCGAGCGCATGCTTGCCTCTCCGGAGGCGTATGTGCTGGACGTGATGGTGCCGTACGATGTGCATGTGTTGCCGATGATTCCCGGCGGCATGAGCTACCGCGATGTGGTGCTGGAACGGATCGCCGGCGACGGCAAGGGACGCAAGGCGAGCGACCTGGGGCGCGAGATTCCCTCTGCCCTGTGAGCCGTCATGTTCTATTACCTCGATCCCGACCGCCATCCGCATGGCCCTCACTCGCGCGAGGAACTTGCGCAGTTGCTCGACGATGGTACCCTGAGCGCTTCCACTCTCGTGGCAGCCAAGGGTGACGCCCATTGGGTGGCGCTGGACGCTTTCCTGCACCCGGAGCCTCCTCATGCAGCAAATGAGTTGAGTTTTTGGGGCACTTTGGAGCGCGCTTTTGCCGGTTATGCGACAGCAAAAGGACGTGCCACCCGCAAGGAATACTGGTGCTTCATGCTGATATTTGGCGTGTCGTGGCTTATTCTGGCGCTGACATTTGTGGCTCTGCTTGTTTCGTCCTTCGCACTTTCTGCTCTTGCAGTAAACACCGACGAGTTCAAGTCCGCTGTGGCGGCCGTTATACTTTTGTGTATCACTGCGGGTGCGGCATTGTTGCTGTTGCTCATGGCGCCCGGATTAGTAACGCTGCAGATCCGCCGCTTCCATGACAGCGGGCTGAGCGGCTGGTGGGCTGCCGTACCCATTGTCCTTGAGGCACTGTCTCTATTTCTACCCTCGGTGGACGCCCTCTTCACCCACGCGGATGCCATCTCTGCGATATTCTTGCGTTTAAGAGATATCCTAAGCGGTGTTGCAGAGACGACGACTCTCCCCAAGGTCACAGGGTCAGGAGAGGGTTTCAGCATTCCGGATGAGTTTTACACGGTATTGCTCGTCCATTCTGAAATCTTTTTCCTGGTGATGCTCATCTTGTCCTTGCGCGATTCTCAACGCGGCACTAATAAGTACGGTCCATCACTCAAATACCCTGACTCGCCATGATGAATGAAGAACCTGCTTCTCCGGAGCAGCGTTGCCCCGTCTGTCGTGGTGCGATACCGCTCGGCGACCTGCCTGAAAAGTGTCCGCACTGCAGTCATCGCCTCGGCGCTACCCACGCCGGTTTTTTTGCGGATATGTTGCGTCCGTTCTTTCTGTACTTTACGATACGGGGGCGTGCCACCCGCCGCGAGTACTGGAGTTTTTCGCTCACATTTGGTGTGCTGGACACCTTGCTCTCTATCTACTTTTCCGGAATGCTGATGATTGCTCCTTTGATCGCACGATGCGAAAAGCCGAACAAGTTTGCCGACATTTTGCTGTGGGGAGGAGGAATCAGCGGGGCGCTGTGGCTGATGCTCTTTGTGCCGTACTGCACCGTCACGGCGAGACGTTTGCACGACATCAACTACAGCGCGTGGTGGGTGGGTGCGAGTGTGGTGATCAACTTCCTGACGTACGTGACAGTAGCTTTGATGATTGAAAAGATAGCGTTGGTTCTCGAACTGCCCCGGCTTCTCGACGGGGATCTCACGGGGCAAACCACGGCAGAATTGCCGGAGCGGGTCATTGCCCCTTGGAGGAGCCTTGCCGAAGTTCTCGGTTTGTTGGGGAATGCACTCGGCATCCTTATCTTCGTCTTCTGCCTGCTGGATTCTCAACGTGGCAGCAATAAGTATGGTCCATCATCTAAGTACCCCGAAACGTGACTCCCATGTACTATTATTTGGATACCCATCAAAAGCCAACAGGCCCTTTCACCCATGAAGAGCTGCGAAGCTTGCTGCAGAGGGGCATCATTTTCCCGGATACGCTCATTGCCCAAAAGGGGGCGGATACTTGGCAAAAATACGGCGAGGTGTTTCCGGATGAGGCTGCATGTTCTGATGATTTGCCGCCCATACCTGATGAGATGAAAAAGGCAACACATCCTGCCGGTCATTGCCCCAAATGCGGAGCTGAAATTTTAACGGAACGGGACGAACTGCCGCTGCGTTGTCCGACCTGTCAATTCCCACTGCGACCGGAAGAGGCGACGAACGTTGTATCCTGCTTGCGGCATAGCTTGGTGCAGTATGTGGGCATTCACGGACGGGCACGCCGGGCGGAGTTTCTCTGGTTCGTGCTTTTCTACATGGTGACGCTCGGCGCAGTATCGCAGTGTCTCCCGAGTTTATACGATTTGGCGAGTTTGCTGCTTATCATCCCAGCCATCACTCTGAGCGTGCGGCGCATGCACGATACGGGACGCTCCGGATGGTGCATCGCAGTGCCCCTCCTTCTTCAAATTGCCGGGGCGGGCATCTGCTTTGCAGGTGGGATAAGCACGATCATCAATGTGCTGCGCAGCGCGGATCAACTTGCTCCACCGGTGGGGGCGATTTTTTCTCCGCTTTTGATTGCCGGATTGATCGTATGCGGCGTAGCTGTGTTGGCGGAGCTGTACTACTTCATTATCGCGATGTTTTGGGACTCGCAACGGGGACCGAATAAATATGGCCCCTCGCCCAAATACCCTCTCGCTAAACCTGAGGCGTGACGGGGTATTCGTAAATACCACCGCGGAAATTACGGAGAAGAAGACGTCCCGGTTCCTCCGCCACCACATAGTTCGGGTTGAGCGGTACCTTCCCGCCGCCGCCCGGCGCATCAATCACAAACTGAGGTACGGCATAGCCGCTGGTGAATCCCCTGAGCGCCGAAATGATGTCGATGCCCTCCTGCGGGTGGGTGCGGAAATGCCGTGTCCCGACCACGGGGTCGCACTGGTAGAGGTAATACGGACGCACCCGGCATTGCAGCAAGCGATGCACCAGTGCGCGCTGCACCTCTGCGCTGTCATTCACCCCGCGCAGCAGCACGCTCTGATTGCCCAGCGGAATGCCGCTGTCGGCCAGCATTCCCAGCGCGCGCTCGGCATCCTCGCCAAGCTCGTGCGGGTGGTTGCAATGGATGGAAATGAAGAGCGGCACGTGCCGATGCAACATGGCGCAAAGCGCCGGTGTGATGCGCTGCGGCAGCATGATAGGTACGCGCGTGCCGATGCGCAGAAACTCGATGTGCGATATGCTTCTCAGTTCAGAAAGCATGGTATCCAGTCTCTCGTCGGTCAACAACAGCGGATCACCACCGGAGAGCAACACATCCCTCACCTCCGCGTGGTCGCGCAGATACTTCAGCGCTCCGTCCCAATCCAAATGCCAGCGCTCCCTCCCTTTGCCGGACACCATGCGGGCCCGCGTGCAGTAGCGGCAGTACGTGGCGCAGCGGTCCGTGCAGAGCAACAGCACGCGATCCGGGTATCGGTGCACGAGTCCCGGCACCTTTTCATCCTTTTGTTCTCCGCAGGGGTCAACCAGCTCTTCCGGATGAGACTCCAGCTCCTCCGGCAATGGGATGACCTGACGCCGCAGCGGGTCAGCTGCATTTGCCGGGTCGATCAGGCTTAAGAAGTGGGGAGTCACGCGAACGGCCAGTCTCTGCCCGACTTGTTGCAAAGCCGCTCGCTCCTGCAGAGTGAGCTGCAACACCCGCTCCAATTCCTCCGCCGTGCAGCAAGCGTGCCGCATTTGCCAGGCTGCATCCTGCCACTGCTCGACAGTCGCTCCCCATTTTGCCGCAAGCGATGGCAACTTACCGTTTTCCTTCATACCTGCAACCTTTACCTTACATGCCAAATGCCGCTTTGTCAACGCACATGTCACGCCCGGGGCAAACGCATTAGAAAATGCGTTTGCCTATGTACGAGGTACGAAGTACGGTGTACGATTGCGAAGTTCGCGCGCGTTGCGCGAGAATTTGGCGAACGAGAGGGCAGAGGTGCTTGGCTGCGCCTATGTACGATTGTTGTGATGATTTTTGGTACGTGTAAACAGTGACATTAGTCAATATGAGCATTTTCTCCGTTGATTGGCTTCTCTCAAATGCGTTTGGCATTTACGAATTACGATGAAATTTCGTGTACGGAAATAAGCGCAATAAAGCAGTAGGAGAGTTTCTCCACTTTTCGACTCTATCCAAGTGCGGTTGTTCTGCTTTACGCCTGATCCGAGAAACGTATACCATCTCCCAAACCGTCCAAATGCTGCACCAAATCAAAAAGATTCAAACGCTGCATCTCACCGCGCTCTGCATAATCGAGGAACTCCTCCAGTGCGGCAGACAATATACTCGTGCGCGTGTCGCTGTATTCCTCCTGCATGGCTTGCTGAAGTCGATTGAACTGCGCAGCGGTGCACCGAAATGTAATGGATCGTAGTTTCATGACTCGTCAAATCTACATGATGTGCCTCATGTTGGAAAGCATGTTGTAATGTATGATGACTAATATGGTTGTAATCAGAAAATGAAAAAGCTATAATACGCTCTGTTATGCAAATTGATATCCATAAGCCGCGCAAAAACATTACTCGCTTCACCTACGAGTTCACCTCGTTTCAGGGATGGCGCGTCACTCTCTGCCGTCGGCAAGAGCATTTCACACGCTATTTCTCCGATAAACAATACGGTGGAGCGGAAGCGGCTTTGCATGCCGCTATCGAGGTGCTCGAGCACGTTAAACGCCGCCTGAGCGCTACCCCGGATGACCCGGCACGCGTTTTTGAGGAATGCCGTGATCTCATTCCGCGCGGCGACTATCCCACCGGTGTGCGTCCTCGCAAATGCTCCCGACCGGTGGCGTGACATGCATTTTGGGCAGATACGATTTCCCCATCTGCCTGCTCGCCGCTAGTCAGACAGATGGGGGCCGACACCGCTTGCTCGAGGAGAAGACCACACCCCGCGCAGCGGTTTGTCGGACATTTCTCCCGGTGGGCGGCGCACGTGGCGCGTATCATCAGGTGTGTTTGAAGGTCATTGCCTCTGACTCTTTGAGATGGTGTGCCGATGTGTGCCGCACCAGGAAATCTATACTTCGCTTCATATCCCGCACCAGCAGGTTCGCCATATCTGCCGTAAAACCCTGACGTATTATAATGCGCATTACCACGATATGCTGCACGTTGGCGGGCAGGCTGAAGGCCGGTACTTGCCAACCGCATTGCCGCAAACGATCGGATAATTCGTAGAGATTGTACCCGGGGTCATAGTCTTTCTTCATGGTAAAGCAGACGGCCGGTATGCCGGTCTTGGGGTTGCCGTTGGATAGAAAATCGAAATCGCCCAACTTCGAAATCTCTTTTGCGAGGAGGCCTGCCACATCATAGGCAGCCTGGTGTATGCGCCGATATCCGTCCATGCCCAATCGCACAAAGTTGTAGTACTGCGCAATGACTTGTCCCGCAGGACGCGAAAAGTTGATGGCGATTGTAGGCACACGACCGCCCAGATAATTGACCGCAAAGGTGAGTTCTTCCGGGAGCTCGCTTTCATCCCGCCACACCACCCAACCGCAGCCCAGTGGTGCCAGTCCGTACTTATGCCCGCTGGAGGAGATGGACTTCACCCTCTTGAGACGAAAATCGAAAGGAATGCCGGGAGCTACGAAGGGCGCAAGAAAACCACCACTTGCCGCATCCACATGCACATCCACATCCGGTCCGCCCTTGCGCGCCAGCTTGTCGAGAGTCTTGCACACGTTCTCCGGGAATTCGTACTGACCGGTATAGGTCACCCCAAAAGTTGGTACGACGCAAATGGTGTTTTCATCCGCCAATTCGAGCACCTGCTGTTCGGTGAGACCGTATTGACCCGGGTTCATGGGGGCTTCCCGCAGCTCCACTCCCCAGTAACGACAGAATTTATGCCAGCATATCTGCACTGGCCCGCAAACCAAGTTCGGTTTATCGATGCTCTTGCCTGCTGCCAGTCGCCTTTTTTGCCACCGTTTCAGAGCCGCCAACCCACCGAGCATACACGCCTCGCTTGACCCTATGGTGGAGCAGCCTATGGGCTTCACATCTTTCGGCGCATTCCATAAATGGGCGATCATGCGCACGCAGCGTTGCTCAATTTCTGCGCATTGTGGATATTCATCCTTGTCGATCATATTCTTGCTGATGCTCAAATCCATGATCTTGCGCACTTGTTCATCATCCCACGTTTGGCAGAATGTCGCCAAATTCTGGCTCGAATTCCCATCCAGTAAGAGTTCATTTCTGATCAGCTGATAGGCATCCTCCGGCCGCATTGCCTTATCCCGCATATATTGCGTGGGCAATGGCTTTGCCACATCCTGAGCACCGAAGATACTCGTCGTGTCGTCGTCGTTTCTCGTTTTCATCGCGTGATGCAGGTGGGACTCGATCCACTCGTCTTCCTTCGCAAAAACAGTCAACTTTTCTGTCTGCGCTCTCCGGGCAACCCATTTGAGAGAAGTCAATCAGCAGAGAAAAGACTCATATTGGTCGATATCACCGTCTATACGTATCAAAAATCACGACAACAAGCACTCATCATGCTGATGGTTCTAAAGAAGCCCCCGCATATGTCGATGATTCGAAAAAATCTGCGCAATGCGCACGTTATCAATAAATCGTATATCGTACATCGCACATAGTACATAGGCAAACGCATTTCCTAATGCGTTTGCCCTGGCTTATTTCTCACCTTTGTGCTATCATACCCGTGATGGGTCAAGAACGGATAGAACAAAAGTTAGCGTATCGTTTCACCAATAGAACCCTGCTGGAGCAAGCCCTCACCCACCCGAGCGTCGGTCATACCTCTTCTGGACCTTCCGACTTTGAGAGATTGGAATTCCTAGGGGATGCCGTCCTTGAGCTGGTGGTCTCCATGGAGCTTTTTTCCATGCACCCGATGGCCGATGAAGGAGAGCTCACCAAAATGCGAGCCTCCATCGTGAGCCGCCGCCACCTCGCCGACGTAGCCGCTGCCCTTGATTTGGGTAAAGAAGTACTCATCAGTCCACGGTTGGAAGCCACCGGCGGGCGTTCTTCTGTCACCGTGTTGGGTAACACACTCGAGAGTCTCGTGGGGGCGGTCATGGAGGATGCCGGATTCCCCGCTGCATACCGAGTGGCGCTTCACTTGCTGCGCGAAAGTCTGGATGACGCCTGCCCGGCACTCGTCACTAACCCCAAGGGCGATTTGCAGGAGTTGCTGCAGGGACGCACCGGCGAGGCCCCTGTGTATCGCGTCACCCAAACCTCTGACTCTCCCGTACGTTTCTCCGCCACCGCCCTTTGGCAGGGCACGGCGATCGGTACCGGAGAGGGGGCCAGCAAGCGAAAAGCCGAAATTGCCGCCGCCATCGCGGCACTCGCGCAGCTTCAAAATTAGCCTCTGTTTTTTGCCAAACTCCCCTACAGACCGTCGGCAGTTTTGTAGATAATGAACGCATTTGGCTGAAGTGGAAAAGGGGAGAAAACTCTCCAGACGCTTCCTGATCACCCCCGCGCGTTGCATGAAAATTCCACATCTGCACCTGCGCCGCTCTCGCGCTGTCCATACGCACTTACGGCCGTCGTGCGTGTTGTACATCGTACAATCACACCTCGTACATAGGCAGACCCCGCCTGCCACCGCCTTCCCGCACCGTTCTAACCACCCTCACGCCATAGTTTCATCACACCCTTTCGCTCTTGCTCTGCATCCCTGCGGCGCAGCCGTGCAAATTTCCAAATCGTACATCGTACCACGGCAAACGCATTTGAGAGAAGTTAATCGAGAGAGAAAATACTCTTATAGGCTGATATCAATGTTTATACGTATCAAAAATTGTGACAAGCAGTGGTTATTATGATGATGGTTCTAAAGGGATCTCAGCATACATTAATGATCTGAAAAATCTACGCAACGCGCACATTATTAATAAATCGTACATCGTAAATCGTAAATCGTACATAGGCAAACGCATTTCTAATGCGCTTGCCTTGCCTTGGACTGTCTGCTGGACATCCCGGCATCTTTCTGCTATAAGAGGGGGTACCATGAGGGATTATTTGAATCCACTGTTCACGCTTGTTGTCATTGCAGTGATGGCTTGGCGCTGCGCGACGGACGGGGAAGTCGCCGCCACTCGACTAGATGGTTGGCTGCTTACGTTGTGCGTCGTGGGGCTCATTGTCAATGGTGCACTATCGCTAGCGCGTGCCCTTACCAGGCGTCCTTCGCTCATGCTGGTCATATGGGCGGTTATTTATCTTGTGCTGGGTTGTTGTGCGTGGTCGATGCGCTTCATCTCACCGGAGGAAGAAGAAGCTCTCTACGTTGAGCAGCGCTCTGCCTCTCAAGTCGATCCGCTGGCTCTCGATGCTGAGGGAGAATCGCTCTTCACACGCGCCGCTGCTCTCGGCAAGGTGCGCGATGTGGAGCATATTCTTAACACAGCGTCCCCTACGGCGGACCAAATTGCACGAGCTGCCCTACGTGCTGCGGAAAATAACCACATTCATGTGCTACAAACGCTCGCTAAATCCGGCCTCTCTGCCACCGCATCGGTGGATGGTTTGCCCCTGCTGCATGCCGCTGCACAGAATGGCGCCTGTGAAGCCATGGACTGGCTTATCTTAAGCGGAGCTCGTGCGAATGAGCGGGATGCCAGCGGCTCTACTGCTCTGATCCAAGCCACTCTTTCGGAAAGTTTGCCCGCCGTCAAGCTACTACTTGAGCGCGGCGCTGATCCCAAATTACGGGATGAAGAGGGCAAGCGAGCTTTGGACTACGCTCGCTCCCCCGAAATGGCAGAATTACTGACTCCTACTCTTCCCGCTTCATGAAGTTGTCTTTTCTTCCCTTCCTTTTTCTCTTTGCTGCCGGACTTTGTTTGGCGGAGGATTTTGTACTCGTGGACGGCACAGTGCTGCAGAATGCCAAAGTGGTACGCAAAGATGCCGACAGTTTGGTCATCAGCCATAGCGCCGGCGTGCAGCGCGTGGGCTATGATCGACTCACGCCGGAACTTCAGCAGCGCTTTGACCTCACACCCCATGCTGTGCGCGAATATTACGATAAGGTGGAGCAGATGCGCCGGGATCTCGCTGAAGCTGAAGATAAAAAAGCTGCAGCCCAGCGCGCCGCTCTGCAAGTCAGTGGACTCTCCCCACGCTACTTGACCGGGGCAGATGTTAGCGCATTGATGAGTACGTGGGAAACGCTTTCCGCCGTCTGCGCTGAGTATTTAGCGGCTGATTGGAACAGACGCGAGGCGGCCCGCTGCAATCTGACTGTGGAAGCCAACCGCTTTGATGAAGAGGCGAAGCGATTGGTCGCGCGCATGGAGAATGAGCGCGATGCTGCCAAGAAGGAAAAGACACGAGTAGCCTCCTTGGAAGCCAAATTGCATGCTACAGAAAACGATCTCAAGGGAGCACGCGAGCAAATTTCTTCTCTTCGGCAGGTTATAAATCGTCTCAACGAATCCTCCTCGCAATCTTCCGGCACAGTCATCATCTCACGCCCCACGTACGTGCCCATATACAGACCGGCACCCATTGTTGTACCGCCCGTAGTGCGCCCTCTGCCGCCGCCACGACCGCCGGTGAACCGTCCGCCGCAATTGCGCCCATCTCCGCCACCCATTCGGCGGTGATGACAGTAGATCACTCCAAAACAAACGCATTAGAAAATGCGGTTGCCCTGCAGGTCACTCGTGCATGTGCTCAGAACCGAGTTCGAGAATACTCTGGACGTGGTCGTCCGCCAAGCGGTAATAGAGCTTTCTTCCCTCTCTCCTCACGCGTACCAAGTGCTTCTGCCGCAGTATTTGAAGCTGATGGGAGATGGCAGGCGTGTTCATGCCCAACTGCTCCGCCAAGTGTGTTACGCACACCTCACCATGGTGCAGTGCCCACAGTACCTTAAGCCGCGAGCTGTCCGCAAATACTTTGAAAAAATCTGCCAGGTCGTAAATCTCTTCCTCCTCCGGCATATTTTCATTGATATGGCATTGGTCAGTCATGGCTTTATGGAACGTGATCTGCTTTAACTCCTGTTCACGCGGGAAAATTGCTTAAGACGAAGTCCATTGAGGTGGATGAAGCCCGAAGCATCGTCCTGATTGTAATCTTCGTCGGTGTAATCCCCCTCCATGGTAGCAATGGCATAGCTGTAGAGTGAATTTGGACTGCGTCGGCCGGCGTACATCACGTTGCCCTTATACAGCTTGAGGCGTACCTCGCCGTTGACTGTCTGCTGGGTCTGATCCACAAGCGCCTGAATGGCCTCGCGCTCCGGGGCAAACCAGAAGCCATTATAGACCATGGCAGAATACTCCGGGACGAGCGAATCGCGCACTTTCTGCGCTTCTCGATCCATGGTGATGGTTTCGATATCGCGGTGAGCTGCCAGCAGGATGGTGCCACCAGGTGTCTCGTAGATTCCGCGGCTCTTCATGCCCACAAACCGGTTTTCCACAATGTCCACGCGCCCTATGCCGTGCAGTCCACCCAAGTAGTTGAGCACCAGCATTATCCCAAGCGGGTTCAGCAGGGTATAGCCGTCCCTTTCGCCGGTCGCTTTCACTCCCACTTTTGCCATGATTTCGGCCAGTCCCTCCGTCTGCAGCCCCAGCATATCCCCTTTCTCGAAAAGGCATTTCAGGTACTGTGGTTTGTCCGGCGCGTCCTCCGGGGCATTGGAGAGCACATACATTGCGCGATCCTCCTGCTTAGTGGCATCGTACCATGTATCCTCCAATATGCCGGCTTCGTAAGAGATGTGCAGCAAGTTGCGATCCATCGAATAAGGCTTCTTCACGCTCTGACGGATGGGGATGCCGTGGCTCTCGGCATACTGGATGAGCTCAGTGCGCCCGGGAAATTGGTCGCGCCATTCCTTCATACGCCAGGGAGCTATCACCTTTAGGTGAGGAGCAAGCGCGTTCACGGACAATTCGAAGCGCACCTGGTCGTTGCCTTTTCCGGTGGCGCCATGGGCTATAGCATCCGCCCCTTCGGCTAGTGCTACATCCACCATCGCTTTGGAAATGCACGGGCGAGCGATCGAGGTGCCCAGCAAGTAACGTCCCTCGTACAGGGCATTCGCGCGGAACATCGGGTAGATGTAATTGGCCGCAAAGTCGGCCTTCAGGTCACCGATGATGCACTTGCTCGCGCCGGTCTTCAACGCCTTTTCCTCCAATCCATCCAGCTCCTCTGCCTGTCCCACATCGGCGCAGTATGCAATGATTTCCGCATTATATTTCTCCTTAAGCCACACCAAGAGCACAGATGTGTCAAGGCCACCGGAATATGCAAGCACAATCTTCATGTCTGTTTGCGTGGCGGGGGTTTTCCGCGCGCAACCGGAGTATATGCTACCTTTGCCGCACTGTAAAGAAAAATGCCTCACTCTGTCGGGCAAAAATTGCGTAAGCGCAGCGCATTGGTCACCACGCACAGACTACTGAGCCCCATGGCTACTGCCGCCGCTGCGGGCGGCAACAACCACCCGAACACCGGGTAAAACACCCCCGCCGCCAGCGGTATCATAAGCACATTGTAGATAAATGCCCAGAAGAGATTTTGACGAATTTTATCCAGTATGGCTTGGCTCAGCTGCAGCGCGCGCGGTATATCCATCGGGTCGCTGTGCATTAGGATGATCCCCGCGCTCTCGATGGCTATGTCCGTACCGGCGCCAATGGCAATCCCGACCTCCGCGCGAATGAGCGCCGGAGCATCATTGATGCCATCGCCCACCATGGCCACGCGCTCACCCTGCGCCTGCAGCGTGCGCACCACTCCTTCCTTATCCTGGGGCAGGGCGGATGCGTGCACCTCTTGCACTCCCACGCGAACGCCGATGGCTCGGGCCGTGGCAACGTTGTCACCGGTAACCATGAGGATGCGTAACCCCATTCGCCGCAGTTCTGCCACTGCCCGGGGCGCACTTTCGCGCGGAGCATCCGCTACCGCCAAGTAGCCCAGCCACTGCTTACCACGCGCTACGTGCAACACGGTTTTGCCTTGTTCGACAAGCTCTGCCGGATCTTGCGCTTCTGCCCCCAGTTCGTGCATCAGTGCGGCATTCCCAACGGCGCACGGATCCCCTTGCACAGTGCCGCGCACACCGCGCCCGGGGATGTACTGCAGGTCTGCTACTGCCTCTGTGGAAGGCGCTGCACAAGTCACAACAGCACGCGCTAATGGGTGATTCGCGCCGCTCTCCAACGCCACCGCCAGTCCCAGCAGTTCCTCTCGTGAACATCCGTGCGGTTGCACATCGGTGATGCTGGGTTCTCCCCGGGTCAGTGTCCCTGTCTTATCCAGCGCCACACAGCTCGTCCGCCCCGCAGCTTCCAATGCCTCGCCACTGCGGAAAAGGATTCCCCACTCAGCGCCCTTGCCCGCGCCCACCATGATAGCAACCGGGGTGGCAAGTCCCAGCGCACAGGGGCAGGACACAACCAGCACCGCCACGGCACGCGCCAACGCCACATCCCATCCTGCCCCGCACGCCCACCATACCGCAGCAGTCACACCCGCCGCCGCTACCACAGCCGGCACGAACACGCGTGCTACGCGATCCGCCAAGCGCGCCATGGGGGCTTTTTGCGCGGCGGCATTGCTCACCAGCCGTATCACCCCGGACAGAGCTGATTCTTCCTGCCTCTGCGTCACGCGCACATACAACGCGCCCTGCATATTCACCGTACCGGCATATACATCCTTTCCCTTTCGTTTTTCCACAGGCATACTCTCGCCCGTAAGCGCCGATTCATCCGTCGCCGATACCCCGCGCAGCACCGTCCCATCTGCCGGGATGCGGTCTCCCGGGCGCACCAGTAAACAATCCCCCACCTGCAGTTGCGCTGTGGGTACCTGCACTTGATCGCCCTCGCGCACCACCGTTGCTACCTCCGGCAGCAAGCGGCTGAGCTTTTCAACGGCTTGCCCCGTCCGCCGCGTAGCTCGCGCCTCCAGCCACTTACCCACAGAGACAAAGGTGAGTATCATCCCGGCAGACTCCAGGAACATTGCCCCACTGCCGCCGCCACACAGTTGCACAAGTCCATCTGCAAGCGCCACTCCGCTCCCCATTGCCACCAGGGCATCCATACCCGGATCACCCTCGGCCAATGTACGCACCCCGCGCGTAAAAAATCGATAGTTCAGCCCGGCTATTCCAAGCGCCAGAGCCGCTTGCGCCCACTCTGCTCCGTGTACCACGTGGTGCAGCACGACCAGCGGTATGAGCAGCAGCACCGATAAAGCCACCGCCCACCCGCGTCTCCCCCCGGGCTTGCTCTGCACCGCCGCACTTTTCTTTTCCTCCGCGCCGAAACCGTAGTTTTGCACAGCGTGGATGATGTCCTGCACCGTGCTTTCCTCGGTACTCACCACGTGCATCTGTCCCGTCACCAAATTCACCTGCACTTCCACCACTCCCGGCACACTACGGGCGGCTTTCTCCACGCGCACCGCGCAGGCGGTGCAGCTCATGCCCGTCACAATAAAGTCCCGTTCCTGCATGGTCGTGGGCAACTGTGGCGCTTACTCTTGCGGACCCTGTGCGCCGAAGCCCATGCGTTCCACCGCTTCGACGATTTCTTGCGCCTCCGCATCCTCATTTTCCACGTGCAGCAGCCCCTTCTCCAAATCCACCTCCGCGCTCTGCACGCCCGGTACATTCATTGCCGCTTGCTTCACCCGTGCGGCGCACCCGCCGCAGCTCATGCCTGTAATCTTGTATGTTTCTTTTTTCATTTTTAGTCGATTTGAAAGTATCTCTGCAGTTCTGCCACCTTTTGTTCGGCTTCTTCGCGGTTCCCTCCCATTGCCCGTACCACGCATTCACTCATGTGTCGCTTGAGTATATTCCCCTCCACTTTCTTCAGCGCCGCTCTCACTGCCTTGAGTTGCACTAATATCTCCATGCAATACCTGTCCTCCTCTATCATCCTCTTAATTCCTCCCACTTGTCCGGCTATCCTCCCAAGCCTCGCCAGTTCCTCCGCATGTTTCGCCCCTTCTCCCGTTCCGTTTATCTGCATATATCCCTTATACCCCTTCCGGGGTATCCCGTCAAGCCCTTTTCTCCCCTACTCAGGACAAGCGCATTAGGAAATGCGCTTGCCTATGTACGATGTACGATTTGAAAAGATCGCGCGTTGCGCGGGGAAGCCGCCGGTGTGGAGCTATGTCGGGTTCACTGCCATGCCGAATCGCACGGCAAACGCATTCGAGGGAAGTTCATCGACAGAGAAAATATTCTTATTGGCTGATATCAATGTCTATACGTATCAAAAATCATGACAACCAGCGGTCATCATGATGATGGATCTAGAGGAATCTCTGCATACGTTGATGATCCGAAAAAATTCGTAACGCGCACATTATTAATAAATCGTACATCGAAAATCATAAATCGTACATAGTCAAACGCATTTCCTAATGCGTTTGACTTGGTTGATAGGCGATTAGACTTGAAAAGGCAGGGGAATTAGCGTACCATGGCCGAACGGGAAAGGTATGATGGATCGGATGGACAGCGAGGGGTTTGGCCTGTGGGGCGGTGAAATGCCGCGAGCTACCTGGCCGACGCGATTGGCTGGCGGAGTGCTCGCGGCACTGGGGGTGTTACTCATGTTGGCGCTGCTAACATACCAATCTGCCGAGGTAGGCTGGGATGCCCTGCGTCCTACCGGGCAGACAGAGCAAGAGGGCTGCAGCAATTGGTTGGGAGGCGTGGGACTTTACACCGCGGCCATTCTCTATTGGCTGTTGGGCGCGGGAGCATTATACGGAGCCATCCTGCTGCAGGTGCCCGCTTGGGACATGATGCTTTACCCCATGGCAAGGCGACGTGGGCAATGGATTGCGTTTATTGTTATGCTCATAACCTTAAGTTGGGCTATGGCTGTTCAGCCTTGGATGCTCAATGAATGGACACAGCGGCTCGGGCTGCGTAGTTCAGGCGGTTGGATCGGGTATTTGGGGGGAAACAGCATGCTGGAGTCAGTCATGGGCATATACTGGGCGTTGGAATTGCTCATCTTGGTGCATGCCGTGGCACTTGTCTACTTGGCACGTCTCACGCCTAAGGCGCTCTACAGGGCTGAAAAGCAGGAATTGTACGATTTAATTGCCCATTGGCGCGAGAAACGCCAGCGTGCTCGCGAACGCAAAGAGAGAGAAGCGTTGTCATGGCGACTTGAAGGTGAGGAAGAGACAGCCCCGATGCCGCGCGGACAGACGCAAAGCAAATTGCCTTTGCAGATGCCTGTCAACGCGCAATCTGAACCGCCTGCCGAGTCTGATCTTGAGCGTCCTCTCTCTCGCGAACCGGAGGAGCGGCAGCAGACAAGGACTCGCGATCGCGTGGACGAGAGACCGAATCATGCGCCAAGCCCGCGGCGCAAATCTGCACGGAGGGCAGGGGGTGAGAATCTATTGGACCTGAGCGATGATGCAGATGACGATGGCCCCTTGAACTTCCATACACCCCCTCACGAAGAGGATGAGGTGGAACGAGACGATGATGTTCCGGAATCCGACTTGAGTACCCGAGCCTCCGTTCGGCATTCGGACGATGAAAAGATAACTCGCAAACCGGCGCCGAGGAAAAACGCCCCCGCACCCGCCCCAAAAAACAAGGGGGTGCTTCACCCCACAAGGAAGGAGTTGAAAGATTATCCGCTGCCATCATACGAGCTGCTTAATTACGAACCGATTTCAGAAGCAGCCCGAGAGCTGGCTCGCGAGGAAATGCACGAAACCCAGACTCTAATTATCGACACGCTGGAATCTTTCAATATTCCCGTGCAACCAGGGGAAATCACTCGAGGACCCAGCGTCACTCGCTACGAATTTTCGGTTCCCCGAGGTCAGTCTGTGAAAGCTGTGGCCGGTAAGAGCAAAGATATCATGGCTGCTACGCAAAGCACCTCAGTGAACATCCTTGCCCCGATACCCGGCAAATCCACGGTGGGTGTAGAGCTGGAAAACACGGTCAAGGAACCGGTATATCTGCGTGAGTTGCTCCAGTCTCCAGAATTCCATAACCCCAAGTTACGTATCCCCGTGGCGCTCGGCAAAGATGTGTATGGTAACCCTGTCATCGGCGATCTGGCGGCTATGCCACATGTTCTCGTTGCCGGGTCCACCGGTTCCGGCAAATCAGTTTGCATCAACAGCATGCTCGTCTCTTTCCTCTACAAGTTTCGCCCGGATGAGTTGCGACTCGTACTCGTGGATCCGAAAGTGGTCGAGATGCAACCTTACAAGAAGTTGCCGCATCTTGCCGTCCCCGTTGTCACAGACCCCACGCGGGTAATCAGCGCACTGCGCTGGGCCGTCAACGAGATGGAACACCGCTACAAGCTCTTTAGTAAAATGGGCGTACGTAATCTGGAGGATTACAATAATCTGCCCCCGGATGCCCAACCGGTGGATGCCGATGAGGAGGAAGCGTGTGGTCAGGAAAACTCGGGTGCAGCTGATGCGATTGTGCGTGATGTCGAGGAGTCTCAAGGCTTCGATCTGCCCCCCGATGACGGTCAAGGGGAACTTGATTTCGAGGACGATGGATCCATCCCTACCCGCCTCCCTTACATCGTTATCGTCATCGATGAGTTGGCTGACCTCATGATGCAAGTGAAACAGGATTTGGAGATATATATTGGACGTCTCACGCAGAAGGCGCGCGCAGCCGGGTTGCACCTCATCGTTGCCACTCAATCTCCTCGTGCCCAAGTCGTTACAGGTATTATCAAAACTAATTTGCCTTCGCGCGTGGCATTGAAAGTATCAAGTCAACTGGATTCGCGGGTTATCCTCGATGAAGGAGGAGCCGAAAACCTGCTCGGCAAAGGTGACCTGCTCTATCTCCCCCCCGGCGGGCCAAGCAAGATGGCGCGTGCTCAGGGCGCCTTTGTCTCCGACGCGGAAATAGCCTCAATCATCAGTCATTGTGCCTCTCACGCGCGCCAGAATTTTGTGCAGAGCGCCGCTGCGGCCATCAACAACGCGGAGGGCGAGGCAGATACCCCAAAATCCTCGCCGCGATCCGGAGGCAATGGTTCCGGCGGAGATGACGAGGAACTCTACACCCGCTGCGTTAATCTCGTTATCAACGAGCGCAAAGCCAGCACGTCCCTGCTCCAGCGGCGTTTCTCCATAGGCTATGGCAAGGCAGCCAAAATGATTGATATGATGGAGGAGCGCGGAGTCATCTCCCCGGCAGGAGGGGCGAACAGGGCGCGCGAAGTGCTTGTGGACAAGCCATAGCATATTCATCTAAATAAGTTTTTCTTGACTTTATCTGGTGCATAGGCTACCGTGTCGTTGTACCATGAAAGACCGACGAATTGTCATCACAGGCATTGGCGCGCTTTCCCCTCTTGGCAACAGTGCCGCCGATACATGGGAAGCCATGAAACACGGGAAGTGCGGTATCGGGCGCATCGAGAGTCTGGAAGGCGTGGAAAATTTCCCTGTGCAAATAGCCGGCGAGGTTAAAGGGTTTGACCCTGTTCCATATTTCTTAAAAGATCCGAAAGCCGTGCGCCGTTGTGACCGCTTTGAGCAGCTTGCTATGGCTGCCACCGTCATGGCGATGCAGGATGCCGGTCTTGATCCCGAAAAAGTTGATCGCAATCGCGTTGGTGTGATGATCGGTTCAGGTATCGGTGGCTTGGGAATTCACGGACAGAACTGCGAGCTGTTGATTAAATCCGGCATGCGCCGCGTTTCCCCTTTCTGTATTCCCTACATGATCACCAACATGGCCAGCGGTATGGTGAGTATCGAGTTTGGCTTTGGAGGTCCTAATATGAGTATTTCGACGGCTTGCGCCACCTCAAACCACTCCATCGGCGAGGCTTGGCGCATCATGAAATTTGGAGATGCGGATGTGATGATTTGCGGCGGCGCGGAGGCTTCTATCCTTCCCATCGGCATCGCCGGGTTCGCCAATATGAAAGCTCTTTCTACCCGCAACGATGACCCCGCCACGGCCTCCCGTCCCTACGATATCGATCGCGACGGTTTTGTGATGGGTGAGGGCGCCGGTGTCGTTGTATTGGAAACGCTGGAGCATGCGCAAGCGCGCGGGGCACACATATTGGCAGAACTGGTAGGGTATGGGCTGAGTGCGGATGGCTACCACCTGACTTCTCCTATGCCTGAGGGTGAAGGAGCCGCACGCTGCATGCAGATGGCCTTGGATCACGCCGGTTTACGTCCGGAAGAGGTTGATTACGTCAACACGCACGGCACCTCCACTCACCTAGGCGATATCTGCGAGGTGAAAGCCATCAAGCAAACTTTCGGCGATTACGCGAAAAATGGTCTTGTTGTGAGCTCCACAAAATCTATGACTGGTCATTTGCTGGGCGCTGCCGGGGGTATTGAGCTGCTCGCTTGCATTATGACGATCCGTGACAACTTTGTTCCGCCCACTATTAATGTCTTCCACCAAGATCCTGAGTGTGACTTGGACGTTTGCGCCAACGTCGGCCGCAAGCACACAGTCAACGTCGCTCTCAGCAACTCTTTCGGCTTCGGTGGCCACAACGCCTCACTCGTTGTGAAGCGTTTTGCTGATTAATCTGCCGCAGTCACTCATTTTACCCCATGCTGCACCGCTTTATTACGGCCCTGAAGCTTCGCGCGGAGGACTTGATGCAACGCGGGGCGAAGGACGGTTTCCTGCTGCGCTGGGCCGCGTTAAGTTTTGGGGTTTTGGCGACGGTTGTGGTGTTGCAGGCGCTGCGAGTATTCCGTTTGCTGGATGAAGTTCAGCTGGTGGTATTGGCCGGGCATCCCTTTTACCTGAGCGCTCAAGATGCTCAAATATCCCTGCTTTCTCCGGCCGGACAATTTGGACTGTGCGTGTTGATTACGTTCTATTTTGGGGGCGTGCTCATGCTGCAGCGGCATCCGGGTCGTCGCACACACATCTGCCTTCTGGCCCTCGTTGTTCTTGGCCTGCCGGGGCTGCTTTGCGTGCTTTGGCACGGTGTGCTATATGTGAGCCAAGCGCTTGCTTGTATCCTATTGCTCTGGGTCATTTTGGTGCCCGCTGCCATACTTTATCGCCGTTGCCATTCATGAACCCGCAGGATTATCCACCCGATGTGCGCGAGCTCATCGATTGTCTCTCCCGTATGCCAGGCACTGGACGGCGCACGGCGGAAAGACTGGCCCTGTGGTTTCTTTTACGTGCAGGAGAGAATGCCCCGCGCATAGCTCAAGCCATTACCCGCGCCGTAGAAAACACCGCTACCTGCTCCAACTGCGGTTTTTTTGCGCCGCGTGGCGAACTTTGTGCCGCATGTAGTGATCCCACCCGCGACTCATCTATCATCTGCGTGGTCGAGTATGCCACAGATGTTTTGCCCATTGAACGCAGTGGCTCTTTCCGGGGCCTTTACCATTGTCTCGGCGGCAAAATCTCGCCACTAGACGGTATTCTGCCCGAGCATCTTTCCATCGATCCACTCGTGCACCGCGTCAAGAACCATCCGGACTGTGAGGTCATTCTGGCTGTGGGCAACGATGTTGAGGGGGAGGCTACCGCTCTGTACCTCACCGACTGCCTCGCTGAGTTCCCCTGCCGCATCTCCCGCCTTGCTCAAGGCATGCCTGCCGGCGCCGGACTTTCCCAAGCGGATGCCATCACTGTGATGCATGCTTTGAACGGGCGCGTAAGCCTGCGCTGATTTCGTGGCTAAACCAACCATATGACATGGCTGGGACGGAAGAGGTTTCAGTACTCAGTAGCACGTAAAGTTTTATGGATTTGCCCAAAAATCGCCAACTTCTGCCATTATCATGCTTCCCGCCCATGAAATACATTTTCTTGGGACGGATGTGCTCGAAGACCTAAATAATTGCTCTTTATGCTTGACTTGAAACTCAGGAAAATGTATTCTGTTAGCATCATGCAACGAAGAGACTTCATTAAGCTTGGTTTCGCTGTGGGTGCAGGTTTTTCCCTCAAGACCCTCAGCGGATTGTTTCCGGTGGCGTACGCGGATGAGGTGCCCGCTTCCACTGGTACGCCGGCCTTGGTAGCCGTACGAGGCGGAGATCGCGTGGCCATGCTGGATGCTGCACTGGCCGCGCTCGGTGGCATTGCAGCTTTTGTTAAGCCTGGACAGAGCGTTGTTATCAAGCCCAACTGCGGCTGGGATAAAGGACCTGAACTGAGTGCCAACACTCATCCTTCTCTGGTGGGGCACATGGTGAAGCTCTGCAAGCAGGCCGGCGCCTCTAAGGTCGTGGTGTTTGACCATACCTGCGACAACTGGCAGCTCTCCTACCGTAACAGCGGTATCCAGGATGCCGTGGAAGCAGCTGGAGGCGAAATGATCAGCGGAGCTGATGAGAGTCTGTACCGCGATCATGATAATCCTGCAGCCCGCAATCTCAAACATGCCAAAGTACATTCTGCCATCTTGGATTCGGACGTCTTTATCAACATGCCTGTACTCAAACATCACGGCGGCGCCCGCATGACTGCCTGCATGAAGAATGCCATGGGTCTCGTTTGGGATCGCGGCTTTTTCCACAGCCATGATTTGCATCAATGCATTGCTGACAGTGTTCTGCTTCGTCGAGCTGATCTGAATGTGCTGGATGCCTATGCTCCCATGTTGCGCAACGGTCCTAAGGGAAAAGATGCCAACGACCTGATTCATACGCAGGCTTTACTGGCCGGTACGGATATTGTGGCAGTGGATGCTGCGGCGTCCAAGTTGCTGGGCAACGCCGATGGAGATGTCCGCCACATTGATTTAGCCGCCTCCATGGGGCTGGGTGAAAAGGATCTTACCAAAGTAAACATCCGTCGCATCTCTCTTGCCTGAGCCGTATGTGGCGATTTGCACGCATTTTCTGCGCCTCGGTAGTGGGACTGCTTTTCGTGTGGGGCTTTATCAACCTGCACAATGCTGCACCTGCTGATTGGGAGCATTTCGTTGAGCGCATCCAACTGGTTCCTGCGCTGCTCGGTTCGGTGAGCGGTGTGGCGTGGGCGCTTGTCATTCTGGTGCTGCTTTTGGCGCTCACACTCGTCTTCGGACGCGTGTATTGCTCTTTTCTCTGCCCGCTCGGCATCGCGCAGGATATCGTCATCCGCCTGCGCCGCATCACGGATCGTCTGCGCGGTAAGAAACCGACGGGGCCCGGCCGTCGTTACGCACCGCCGGTGCCTTACGTACGCTACGTCGTTCTGACGCTCGTGATAGTCAGCTCTCTGTTTCTGGGGGCAGTTGTGCTGGCGTGGTTGGATCCCTACAGCATAGCCGGGCGATTTCTGAGCGGCATCGTGAATCCTCTGGCAGCGGAGCTGACCAATGCGGCAGTGGGAGAACAAGTAACAGCCCCGGCCTGGGGACGCTATGGCTGGCTGCTGTTGCTTGTGGGCGGGATGTTCCTGTTGCCGCTCATTTTGGCGTGGTGGCGCGGGCGCCTGTACTGCAATACACTCTGCCCCGTGGGCGCGCTGCTTGGCATACTCTCCCGCCGTCCCCTGATGCGCATCGGCATGGATCCCAACGGCTGCGTACGCTGTGCTGCCTGTGTACGCGCCTGCAAAGCTCAGTGCATTGATCTGAAGACCTACCGCGTCGATACCTCGCGCTGCATAAATTGCTACGACTGCATCAGCGCCTGCGAGCACGGTTTGCGTCCGCATCTCGTCAACCCTTTCCGCTCGCCCGGTTCGGAGTTCTCGCCCGCGCCTCCAAAGAGGGACACGCGTGAAAAGATGCCGGCGGACAATTCTCGTCGCGCTTTCATGGGGCTTCTGGCGGCAGGTTTGCCTGTGGTTGCTGCATCACCTGCCATTGCAGCAGGAAGCGAGGAAGGTGAAGGCAATACGGCCCTTGCTACTTCTCCACCTGGCAGCGTCGGGGTGTCGCGCTTCCTGAGTCACTGTACGGGCTGCGGACTGTGTATAACCGCCTGCCCCACGCACGTATTGCAACCCTCTACACTTCAGTATGGGTTTTCCGGCTTTTTGAAACCCTATCTGGACTTCACCAAAGGCTTTTGCAACTTCGATTGCACTGCCTGCAGCTCTGTGTGCCCGGTGGGTGCCATTTTGCCCATCTCCCGTTCAGAAAAGCAACGCACGCAGATTGCTCTGGCCTCCTTTCATTCAGAACGCTGCATCGTACACTGCCACCAAACCGAGTGTGGCGCCTGCACCGAACACTGTCCCACCAAGGCTTTGAGCACCTTTGAGGGCAAGGTTCCCTCGTGCAAGGCGGATGTTTGCATAGCCTGCAATGCCTGCGTAGAGGTCTGCCCACAACATGCCATCTCTCTCGTCTCGGATGGTAAGGAGGGAATGCACGCTACGATAGATCGCGCCAAATGCATCGCCTGCGGCAAGTGTGCACGAGTCTGCCCCTCTGGCGCCATGACGAGCAAACGACTGTTGGTGCCCATACTGGATGAAAAGTTGTGCATTGGCTGTGGCGCTTGTTCTTATGCCTGCCCGGTGCGACCGGAACGCGCCATGCAAATCACCCCGCGCAGTCGCCACCTCACTGCTGAGGTACTCCGCGAGAAACCTGCGGAAAATCCTGTGAGTACCGACGATTTTCCTTTCTAACCATATTTGATGCACAAGTCGTGCGCTGCATCACCGAAGCTGTCCAGGGGGCTGTCTCGGCGCTATGTGTGTTTGGTCATGCGTTGCCTGAACGGCGAAGGTATAAAAAAGATCGTGAGCTGGGAATTAAATGGATGAGGGCGGCAGCCGTCAAGGGACAATTCTTTGCATTCGATGAATTGCGCAAGCTTACTGGAGGCAAATAATCGCCCCCTTCATGGAGCCTCGCCGAGTTCTCTTACCTATTTAGGCATCGCAGGTGTCGGACGGATTGTTGATAGCAACTCATTTTCTAATGCGTTTGCCCTTATTCTCGTGGACAAGCTGAGAAAATTGTGCTAAAAATGCCGTTGGTATGCGTAGGAAGGTTGTCGAGTTGCTTGTGATTCTGCTGCTCATCGGTGGGTCGATAGCAGTGTTGTCGCTTGTAGATTCAGCGGATGCAACCAGACCTGTTCCTCTGCCGCTCGTTGCTGACGTCTCCGCCGCAGAGGTTCAATTGCGTTATGAGAAGGCTCTTTCCATTTTGAATGACACCACAGTAAATGATGTATCGAGTGTGCCCTGCATGCTGGAAAGTTGCGCAGAGGCAGGGCACGCTCAAGCAACGCTTTTGCTGCTGGATGTGTATGAGGGCAAGCGTAAGGGGATTGAGGCGGACATGCGCAAAGCTGCTGATTGGGCCAACCGCATTGCCATACACTCCCCCAATCGAGCCCTTGCAGCGGAAGCTCGTTTCCGCTTGGCTTGCTACGAGGAGAGGCGCGGTACCCGCCAATCTCTGAAAGAAGCCTTTGACAACATGCGACGTGCCGCGGAAATGGGCTCTCCTAAAGCCCAAGCCGAACTCGCCCGTTATCTCATGCGCGGCATCGGCACCGCCCGCAACCCGCAAGCCGCCATCCGCGTGCTCAAAAAACTTGCAAAGGAAAATCCCGAAGCTCCCAATCTCTTCTTCTATGCGGGCTACATGTACATGAAAGGTCTGGGCATATATGGCGGTCCAGATTATAAAACGGCTCTTTTCCTCTACGACAAAGGACGCATGCTGCATGATGCACGTGCTACCAACAACCTTGGTCTCATGTATGAACGAGGCATGGGAGTGGCTTCAAACCCTGCCAAGGCTTTCCACTACTACCGCATTGCCGCGGAGCTTGGTTGTCGCGAGGCTTCCACCAATATGCAGCGCATGGCTTTTCGCCTCAAAAAGTCTGCCATCAGCACATGGCAGCAGAGGCTCGCACGCGCTACCTTGCGTGTGTTGCAGGTCTTGCCGCTTGCTCCCGGGCTGCGCAAATACTTAGAATCGCCGCTGCAGGCTGCTGCCACCACTCGTTCATGAAAGCTGCCCGCCAAGCTGTGCAATACGCTGCCGAGCAACTTGGCTTCTCTGCGCTCGGCGTAGCTTCAGCTTGCGCTGACCAGGGAGATACGCTGTCCCACTGGCTGCGTGATGGCTGCCATGCAGATATGCACTGGCTAGAGCGTCACTTGCCCATGCGGCAAAACCCGGCGTTACTGCTCCCCGGCGTTCGGAGTGTCATCATGCTAACTTACGAATACCCACGGCAGGATGCTCGTTGCGCACCCGGTTCCGTGGCTCGTTATGCACAAGGGGAAGATTATCACAAGTTACTTGCTCCCAAATTGGCAGATTTGGATGAAACACTGCAATTATACGGAGGAAACCAAAAATGCTTTAGCGATTCCGGGCCGGTCAGCGAGCGTTTTTTTGCTGCTGCCGCCGGCTTAGGCTGGATCGGACGGCACGGCCTCCTCGTGCGTCCACGCGGTGGTTCTTTCTGTTTTCTCTCATGTATTCTCACAACTCTTCCTCTCCCCACAGATAGCCCCGTGCGCAACCACTGCGGTTCTTGCCACCGCTGTGAACAAGCTTGTCCGACTCATGCTCTTCAAAATGGGCGATGCGATGCTCGCCTCTGCTTAGCTTATTGGACGATTGAGAGCAAACAAACTACTGCACCGCCTGAAATTCAGGAAGCCCTGCAGGGTCACTTGTATGGCTGTGATGCTTGCCAAGAAGCCTGTCCGTGGAACAGCCTCCCATCCCGTCACGCAGTAGATCCTCATCTGCTTATGCCCGCTCGTTTGGCTGCCATGCCGCAGGAAACACTGGCTGACTTGCCAGAGGACGGCTGGACGCATTTGATTGCCAATTCTCCCATGCGCCGCACTGGCTCGGCCCATTTGCGCCGCAATATTCACCGTTTTTCCAATCCATCCCCATCATGATTTCTCTGTTTGTTTCGGCTCTGCTTCCTTTGGCTCAATATGGCTACGACTATGGTGACTATGGCTCCTCAGGTTTTATCCTCCCATCGCACAACGCGTTGAGTTCCTCTTCTCTGATAGGACTCGTCCTCTTGGCCATTGTCAGTCTTATAGGCTCTTTCGTCCAAAGTCGGATGATGGCGAGCATGAAAAAATTTTCTGCCGAACCCGCCCATCTCACCGGTGCGCAAGTCGCACGCCGTATGCTTGACGCCCATGGACTCGCGGATGTACAGATCACCCATGTGGACGGTCAACTTACTGACCACTACAATCCCGCTCAACGCACTGTCAACCTCTCCGATGTGGTGTACTCTCAAGCCACGGTTGCGGCCATAGCTGTGGCTGCGCATGAGTGCGGTCACGCTGTGCAACATGCCTCTGCTTACCCTTGGCTTGGTCTGCGCTCGCACATGGTGCCACTGGTAAATATCGGCTCGCGTCTCGGGCAAATTGTGCTCATGCTAGGTCTGGTACTAGCAGCCAGCGGCGGCAGCACGCTTGTGGCGTGGGTCGGTCTGGGACTCTTCGCCAGCACCACCGTGTTTGCTTTGATCACTCTGCCGGTCGAATTTGATGCGTCTCGTCGTGCTCTTGCGTGGATCCAGGAGTCCGGCATTGTCTCCTATACTGAGCACGAGCATGCCAAATCCGCTCTGCGTTGGGCGGCCATGACCTATGTGTCTGCCGCTCTCTCCTCCATAGCTATGTTGCTCTACTATGCACTGCGCTTGCTGGCAAGTTCCGCTCGTTCTCGCCGTTAATTTGCCGCCACCATGAACGTTCCCTGTCTGCTTTTTTCCATTCAATGCGAGCCGAGTGGCACGGCTACCCCTGTTGCAGCTCAAGTGACGCTCCATGCAGTATGGAAGGCCATTTGTAGTGCATTGTTGGCGGTGGGTGGTGTCGAAATTTCACTGCGTTTTATACCGTTTCCATGGCACCGAATGTAGGACACACTATCGGCTTCCATCTTACCACCAAAAGAGGGAAGATATGCTACGTGATCCCTCACCAGTGCATGCTTGTTCTCGCGCTTCTCGGCGCCATTCTCGTCAGCTGCGATGATGCTGATGAGCAGCAGGGCGCCGCGCAGAATATTCCCACCTCCATCTCCCGCCCGGCTCCCCAACCAAGCAGGGAATCACTGGATGTGTGTCGCTCTAGTCTCTTCCCTATTCCCACCGAGCTCTCTACGTCCCAGTCGTACGAACTGTACAGCTCGTACAGTGGCCAGGATATTCGTCAGGTCACCGGCGTATCTGGACGAACTCTTTGGCTTTGCTTTACCGCGCCTTGGTGCCCCCATTCTGCGGATATGATTCGTGAACTCAAACAGCTCGCCCGAGAAGAGAAGGGGCATGTGCAGGTTGTGGAAGTGAACGCTGATGCCTATCCCGCTCTTGCGGAGCAATTCCGCATTTCCAAGGTCCCTACTACGCTCCTCTACACGGAAGGCGTGAAGCTGCGAACCATAGAAGGAGCTTACAATGCTGCCAGTCTGCGCCGCTACCTGCACCGCGTGCTGTCGCGCGATGACGAAGCCCAGGGTTCCCCGGCAGATGCTGTGCTGCGCTCCACCCCTTAACCTATCACCCAGAAAACTACCATGCGTTTCCTCACAGGTCTCCAACCCAGCGGTCAACTCCACATCGGCAACTTCTTCGGAGCAATCCTCCCTGCCGTGCAACTCCAGCACAAGGGTGAGGCCTTCTATTTTATTGCCAACTACCATGCCATGACCACCATGGCTTCCCCTCAAACTTTGCGTGAGAATACCCGCTCTCTCGCCGTAGATTTTCTCGCATGCGGTCTTGACCCGCAAAAGGCTGTCTTTTTCGAGCAATCTGCCGTCCCGGAGGTGAATGAGTTGGCATGGATTCTCTCCACCCTTTGTCCCATGGGGCTGTTGGAGCGTTGCCATTCCTACAAGGAGAAAATGGCTCGCGGCATAGCCGCCAACCATGCGCTTTTTGCTTATCCTGTACTCATGGCTGCAGACATCCTGCTTTACGACTCGGATGCCGTACCCGTCGGTAAAGATCAAAAACAGCATCTGGAAGTCACCCGAGATCTTGCCGGCAAAATGAACGATACTTTTGGTTCCGATCTCTTCAAACTTCCCGAGCCTATCATCTCCGAATCCACCGCCGTGGTTCCTGGGTTGGACGGGCAAAAAATGAGCAAGAGCTATGGCAACACTCTCCCCATCTTCGGCGCAGAAAAAGAGATCCGTAAGCTCATTAATAAAAAGATCATCACAGATACCACCCCACTGGAGGATCCCAAACCCACGGACAATTCCATTATCCTCGCTCTCTATAAACTGTTCGCCTCCCCGCAAGAATACGACATCATGCTTGCCCACCACCACTCCGGTGGCTTCGGTTATGGCCAATTTAAGAAGGATCTTTTCGAGGCATATTGGGAGTACTTCCGCGACGCTCGTGAAAAACGTGACTGGCTTCTTGCTCATCCCGAATACGTGGATGACGTGCTCCATACTGGTGCCGTCCGTGCTCGTGAGGAGGCCTCGCGGACTCTTGCCCGAGTTCGCTCCGCCGTCGGCCTCATTTGACCGCTCGTAAAAAGCAGCGGGTGCAGGCAGTGTCAATTCACGCTCCTTTGTGAATTGACGCTTGCTCGGGCGTCGCTTTGCTTGAAGAGCCCGTAAGAGGGTAGTTCCTGTTCCCAGATATTCAGACTTTTGAGGGCTCCTTGGATATCCCGGTCCCTCGAATAAGAAAATACATATTCCAACAAAAAAGTGCAAGGAAACTGCTTGATGGAGCGTATGGAAAGTGTTAGTATGAACTCTGGAGGCATATCATGAGCCGCAAAAAAAAGCATACAACGGGCGCAAGGATTCTGGTGGTATTGGTAGCTTGCATAGCGTTTGCATATGGGGTTGCCATGGAGGGGAGAGTATCCCGGAAAAAGGATGAACTGGAGAGACAGCAAGTGACTAAGCAAAAATACGATGCTAATCACAATTCGCAGCGTGAGAAAACCGCTGCATTTCTCAACACATCCGAACAGAAGAAAACTGCTGCGGCTTCCCAATTCCAAGCGACCGAGTCATCTGACACCGCACCTGTTCCAACGTCGGAGGTTAGGGAACCGGTTGTCGCCGTTGCTGAGCCCTCGGTTCACCACTACAAGCCTCTTCATTGCAGCAATGGCATCTATTCATTGAGCGAAGCTGCTCGGGCTGGGAAGGTTAAGTTGGTGCGTACACGGCTGAAAGAAGGCTACCCGGTGAACCTGCGCAATGAACAAGGGATGACGCCGTTGCACTTGGCTGCCCAAGCTGGGCACAAGGAAGTGGCAGAGTTACTCATCAACCAAGGGGCAGATGCAATGGCGAGGGATAAGCAGGATCGTACGCCGCTCGATTTGGCACAGGGGGAAGAAATGAAAGCCCTGCTGAATAATGCCTGCACAGCGCGAAAAGGGGAAATAGAGCTCTTCGATCAAATAGGGCGAGGCGATACCAGTGAGCTGCGCGCCGCGCTGGAACGTGGAATGCGTGCCGACGTATATGACAAAAGTGGATTGACACCTATCCTGATAGCAGCTACGACGGCAAAGAATAAGGAGGCAGTGGAGCTTCTGCTGAAGGCCGGTGCGACGGTTGGGCTCACGGGAAATGAAAGAAAGACGGCACTGCATGTGGCGGCAGGAGTTGGTGCCACTGAGATAGCGCTTTTGTTGCTTAAGGCTGGTGCAGATCCTATGGCAGAGGCGGGGAACGGTTC
>CANRJD010000010.1 GCA_947630815.1 uncultured Akkermansia sp.
CGAGCACTTGATGGATTTGCTTCGGACATGCCTGCATTTTACCGTCTATCTACACTCCTGTCAATCGCGAAAAAACCAGGGCAAACGCATTAGGAAATGCGGTTGCCTATGTACGATGTACGACGTACGATTTGGGGAGTGAGCTCGCGTTGCGCGGGGAGGATGGTTGGCGCGGCGACGTTGCTTTTTATTCGGTAAGGAGTTTTTCCAGCAATTTTTGGGAAGATGAGGCAAGAACAGAGGGGTCGTCGAGCATACCGGCGAGCAACAGGGAAGTATTCACCACCTCGTTGGCCAACAGAAGAGCCAACTCCGGGTTATCCTGCCGCAGGGCAGCCAGCTTTTGAATGATGGGGTTGGACGGATTGAGGACAAGTTCAGGGTGGCTTTCCGGTACAGATTGCCCCATAGCCTTCAGGTAGGCCTTGATCTCGGGAGACACATCGTTTTCTGCTTGCAGGGCGATAGCTGGCGCCGCGGTTGTGCGATCGCCGGTGGATACGCGAGAGAGTTTGTCTTTGAAAGTCTCTGTAAGCCAATCAGTGAGAGATTTGGACTGCTCGGCATCCAAGGAAAGGGAGTCCGGCTGGTCATCCAATGGGGGCAGATCCAGGTTGGCGCGGCTGATATTTTTGATTTCCTTGTCGTCCACCTTGATGAGGCTGTCAATGACGAATTGGTCACCGCCGTCAGTGAAGAAAGCGACTTCGAAGCCACGCTGCTTCAGTGCATCGAGGTAAGGAGAGTTTTCCAGCTGCGCACGGGAGGCACCGAAGAGCACGTAGATGGCCTTTTGGTTTTCCTTCATGCGGCCGATGTAGTCAGCGAAGGAGGTGAGCTTGCCCGGTTCAGTGAAGGTGGATTCGAAGCGCAGCAGCTTTCCGAGAGCTTCCTTATGCTCCCAGCTTGTGACAACACCCTCCTTCAGGAAACGGGAGAACTGCCGCCAGAAGGATTCGAACTTGTCTGCATCGGATTTGGCGAGCTCTTCCAAGTGCTTGATGAAGCGCTTAGTAATGATGCCGGAAATTTTACGCAGAAGCGAATTATCCTGGAGCATTTCACGAGAGATATTAAGCGGCAGGTCATCACTGTCCACCACGCCCACCAAGAAGCGAAGCCACTCGGGAAGCAAGTTTTCCGGCTTGCTGTCGATAAGCACCTTGTGGCAATAGAGGGACACCTGCGGTTCGCAGCGACCAAAGCCCATGGATTCCGGATTTTCCGTCGGCACAAAAAGCACAGAATTAAGCACGATGGGCGCATCAGCACTGAAGTGCATCTGGCTCATCGGATCGCTGTCCGTGTGGGCGATGAAGTGGTAGAAAGCGTTGTACTCTTCCGTGGTGACATCCTTTTTGTTTTTCATCCAGATCGCCTGCACGGTATTGAGGTGCTCGCCGTTGAAATCAATGGGGAAGCTGACGAAATTGCTGTACTTTTCCACGATGTAACGCACGCGGTTTTCCTTGGAGAAGTCCGCGGCATCTTCCTTGAGATGAATGACGATAGAGGTGCCGCGCGGGGTGTCATCCGGAGCATCCTCCAGCGAATAGCCATCCTGACCGTCACTTACCCAGCGCACGGGAGCGGCTTCCGGCTGCCACGAGCGCGAGCAAACTTCCACCATGTCTGCCGCCATGAAGACACTGTAAAATCCCACACCAAATTGTCCGATGAGATCCTGTGGCCCGCCCTGTCCATCTTTGGCCATTTCCAAGAACTTCTTGGTGCCGGAGTGGGCGATGGTGCCGAGGAATTCCACGACCTCCTCACGGGTCATTCCAATGCCGGAATCTGCAATTGTCAGCGTACGTTTCTCCTCATCTGTAGTGATGCTCAAACGAAGCTCGCGCTCGGGTTGGTAGATGGTTGGCTCCGTCAACTGTTTGAAACGCAGTTTTTCGCAAGCGTCAGAAGCATTACTTACCAACTCGCGTACGAAGACCTCTCGATCACTGTAAAATGCGTGAATGACAATGTCTAATAATTGCCGAACTTCCGTTTGAAATGCTTGTTTTTCCATGGCTGTGTTTGATTGGCTTCCATTGTATGCACATGCTCTGAAAGGTCAAGGGAGAAGTCCTGCGCTGACGCACACACCCGAGGCAACCGCATCAGAAAATGCGGTTGCCTATGTACGATGTGGGATGTACGATGTACGATTTGGGAAATTCGCGCGCCTGCGGCGCGGGTGCGCGAAGCCAGATCGGGAGTTGAATCGTGAAGACGACGATCAGGCGTGGTTAGAAAGCGGCGGGGGGCGGTGGAGGCTCCGCCTATGTACGACTGCCGAATCCGCGCGCGTTGTGCGGGTGGTAAGAGTGTGTTTAAATCGTAAATTATGAACACATTATGATGCATTACGCGTTGATAACTGTGTGTTGGGATTGCTTTTTCCTGGGACAGATGTGTGCCTGTGGTGACTATGGCGAAGATTCGGCTTGCAAGGAGAGAGGGAAACAGGTATGCTCGGGACGATATGAGTAAGGAATTGACACCGGAGCAAGAGAAGATGCGTGTGCAGAGGCAGCGGGCGTTGGATGCGGCAATGCTACAGATACAGAAGGATTTTGGGGAGAACGCCATCATGCGGCTGGGCGACCAGAAAAAGATGGAGGTGGATGTGATACCGACGGGCAATTTGCTGATTGACAGGGCGTTGGGAGTGGGCGGGTTTCCTCGCGGGCGAGTCGTCGAGATATTTGGACCGGAGTCATCCGGCAAGACGACTTTGACGCTCACGGCTATTGCGCAGGCGCAGAAGGCAGGGGGACTGGCGGCATTCATCGACGTAGAACACGCATTAGATCCCTCGTACGCCGCGAAGTTGGGAGTGAACTTGGATGATTTGCTCGTATCTCAACCCGGAAGCGGAGAGGAGGCTTTGCAGATATGTGAGGCATTGGTTCGCTCCAACACCATTGATGTGATCGTGGTGGACTCCGTAGCAGCTCTGGTGACGCGGCAGGAGTTGGAGGGAGATATAGGAGACAGCACAGTGGGCGCGCAGGCACGATTGATGAGCGCCGCGCTGCGTAAGCTCACTTCCCTTATTGCAAAGGCTCGCACTGTGTGCATTTTTACCAATCAGATTCGCGAAAAGATCGGGGTGATGTTTGGCAATCCGGAGACCACACCCGGCGGGCGTGCACTGAAATTCTACGCCTCGGTGCGCTGTGATATACGGCGCATAGGACAGATTAAGGGGACGGATGGCGCCGTGGTGGGCAATCGCACCAAGCTGAAAGTCGTCAAGAATAAGGTAGCGCCCCCCTTCACAGAATGCGAATTTGATATCATGTACAACGAGGGCATATCCTCCGTGGGCAGCCTGATTGATTTGGCGATGGAGTACGACATCATTCAGAAACGGGGGTCGTGGTTCAGCTACAATGGGGCACAATTGGCGCAGGGACGCGATGCAGCCAAGGACGTGTTGCGTAAAGATGAGAAGCTTTATGCCGAGGTGGAGGCGCAGGTGCGCGCCAAGCTCGATGAAAAGAAGTAGAAGACGGGGGGGGGGGCAGACGGGGTCTGCCTATGTACGATGTACGATGTACGATGTACGATTTGGAAGTTCGCGCGCGTTGCGCGGGGATGCGGAGCGGGGGCGAACGGGATGTCGTGAAACCGTGCGCGGAGATAGTTACAAAGCGGCGGTGGCAGACGGGGCTGCCTATGTACGATGTACGATTGCCAAATTCGCGCGCGTTGCGCGGAGGAGGCGGAGCGAATGCAAAGCGGAATTTTGAAGGCCGCGATCGGGCGTAGTTAGAAAGCGGCGGTGGCAGACGGAGTCTGCCTATGTACGATGTACAACACGCACGACGGCCCCGATGAGGGCGCACGCGTTAGCGGGCGGTAAGTGCGTATGGACAGCGTGGATGCGCTGCCCGAAGGGCGAACCGCCGATGGGGCGGCGGTGAGTCAACTTCGATGTACGATGTATGAATTCGCGCGCGTTGCGCGGGGGCGCCTAACGGCGCTCGGTGGCGACGTCTTACCGCCACCGTTGTACATGGCAAGCGCATTTTCTAATGCGCTTGCTGCGGGTCTTAGTTGAGGGTAGGTTCTTCCATCACTTCCTCCGGCCAGAGGGAGCGAATGATCATGAACTCCTCCCAAGCGAGGAGGATGTATTCGAAGACGGCAGGATTTACTTCAAAGCGCGTGATCGAGTGGTCTGCATGGGGGCAGGGCAAGAACTGCACATCGTTACCGAGGCGTTGCCATTCTTTGCAGAACCACTCGCGTAACTCGCAATCCAGCAAAGGATCGCGCATGCCATGAACGCAGAAGAGCGGGGGCAGATTTTTCCGCAGTAGTGCGCAGGGATTCACGCGCTCGGGGTTGGAACTATCCAAGTGGATGCAGAGGGGACGCGCTTCTTGAGCCTCGGTATCCACAATGCCGCGAAAAATTGCGAGAGCGCATGGAGAAAGGGGTAAAACATCGCGTTTGCCGAGTTGCCAGAACCTGCGCTTGTGAACGATGGGCTGCATGCCGGCGTTGAGAGCCATGAGACCACCGGCATCTTCGCCCGCCAGCGTGATGCGGCGAGGATCAATGCCGAGACCCGGAGCATTGTCATGCAGCCAGTGCCATGCGTCAATGCCTTCTAAAATAATTTCATCGGCGGCCACATCGAAATGGTCGTAGTTGCGGTATTCGGGGATGACGCAGACAACGCCGCGGTGGGCGAGGTGCAGAGCCCAGGCCGCAAAGTCATCAGCTCGGTCGTGAGACCACATTCCCCCACAGAAGAAGAGGACAGCCGGTCGTGGATTTTGCAGAGAATGATTTGGGGGCGTGAAGATGAAAGCACGCAGGGAAAAACCATCTGCAAAGCGCTTCCAAACAACGAAGGGGGCGGAACAGAGCAACTCATGATTGCTTCGCGCTGATGGAGCGCGATATTGGCCGGTAAATGGCGTCATACCCGCGCACGAGTATGCAATTTTCTTGCCAAAAAGGCAAGTCTGATGTATGAATTGAGGGGCAATGAGAAAACTTTTTGCAGCTTCCGTAGCAGCCGGAATAGTGTGGGTCGGAGTGGCAGCAGCGCAGCAAACGCCAACGCCCGCCGGCTCGCAGGCAAATACCAACTTGCAAGTGACGCCAGATGGCATTGCCACCCCAAATCAGGAGAAGGCACGCGAGCTAGCGGACACTACCTACAATACGTGGCGGTTGAGTGTGCAACGAGGAGATGAAGCTGCATGGCGTAACAGCACTTCCACCGCCCGGCAGATGAAAGTACGAAATCTCATTGTCTCTGAACGTGGCAGTTTCCCGCGAGATTTTTTTCGCAGTGCGCGGCAGGCGCCGCAGTTAGAAAACTTTCACTTCGTGGGGGCGCTCAGCGGGTGCAATGGGCGGACGATGGCGGCGACCTACATAGGAAAGATGCAGCTTGGGGATGCCGGGGCAAAGGAGAACGCTTTTGTGCTGGAGTTTGTGTACGAGAACGGGAAATGGCGGTTGGATCAGACTCGATTTTTTGATCTGAGCCGGTTGCCGGGCGTGCTGAAGCGACTGCGTGGGCGTGACCTGAGTGTCCTGCGCGAGCAAGATGGATTCCACCCGTACCGCAGTATCCCGTCCGCTCCGCCTGCGTGCGCCAATCCGGAACTTATCGGCAAGGTGTTCGTAGATTGCCCCGGCCGTGAGATTGAGATGCGCATCAATGGCGTTTCCATCCATGAGTTTGATGATGAGCGGCGTGCGGACACCATATCCGGCGGACTGAGGCGAGGCGCCAATACCATTACTTACACCATTAAGCCGAGCAGCAATGAGCAGGAGCATCCGAGCATGGCTATTGGCGTGTTTGTGATGCCGGAGACCGGGGGAAATCACCCGGTGTGCGTATTCGACCATGTGTTGGATGAGAAGGATGCGGCAAACGGGGGAAACTTCACTTTCACGGTGACCAACGAACATATTGCCTCCATGAATCCGCAATACAAGGGAGAGCAACCTCAGCCGATGCACGCTGTGCCGCTCAAACCAAAGCAGGGAGATAAACGCTGAGCCGCCATGGCAACCGCTTTCATACCGCCGAATTATTTCCGCCGCTACAGCGTGGCGGATATTTTTGGGAGCGGGCAGGAATGTGAGGTGGATTTGGGCTGTGGTGACGGCGGGTTTTTGCTGACGGTGGCGCATCAACACCCAGAGCGGTTGTACATAGGAGTTGAACGTTTGCTGGGACGCCTTCGTAAAGTGTGCAGTCGGGCGGAGGCACAGGGACTGGAGAATGTGCGGGGTGTGCGGGCAGAAAGCCGTTACTTCTTGGAATGGATGCTGCAGGCGGAAAGCGTGCGGCGGCTGCACTATCTTTTCCCGGATCCCTGGCCCAAAGAGAGGCACCATAAAAAGCGTTTTGTGCAGGAGGACACCGTGCCGGTGCTGTATCGCGTATTGGCTCCGGAAGGGGAACTGCTTTTCCGTACCGATCATGAGGAATACTACAGTTGGGTGTGTGAGATCGTGGGAGGCTCGCCGCTGTTTCGGCGGGAGGAGTGGACGGACCTAGAAAATTATCCGGCGACAGATTTTCAGCGTCAGTGGGAGGCGCAAGGCAAGACAATATATTCGGCACGCTTTGTGCGTAACTCATGAGCTTTACCCTGCACAGAACCGACCCCTCCGGCGCGCGCCTTGGTACGCTGCACTTGGCGCATGGGGATGTGCCTACGCCCATTTTCATGCCGGTGGGGACCCAAGGTACTGTCAAAACATTGCACCCGGAAGAGTTGGAGGAATTGGGGGCGCAAATTGTGCTGGGCAATACGTACCACTTATGTTTGCGGCCGGGGGACGAGGTGATACGCGAACTGGGGGGCTTGCACAAATTTGCAGGCTGGGAGAGGCCGATGCTCACGGACTCCGGCGGATTTCAGGTATGGAGCTTGGCGCAGTTGCGTAAAATTACGGAAGAGGGTGTGCGTTTTCGCAACCACATTGATGGCGCCTACATGATGCTGACGCCCGAGAAGAGCATGGAAATCCAAGCGAACCTAGGGGCAGACATTGCCATGCTCTTTGACGAGTGTCCACCATATCCCTGTGATCGCGCCTATGCCGAAAAATCCTTGGGCTATACCTTACGATGGGCGGCACGCTGCAAGGCGTGGGTACAGGCGCATTGCCCCATGAGCGGTAACGCGCCGCAGCAGCACTTCGGCATCGTGCAGGGATCCGTATTTGCGGATTTGCGTCGCACTTGCGCCGAGCAACTTGCAGAGATGGAATTCGATGGCTACGCTATCGGCGGCGTATCTGTGGGTGAGCCCGAGGAGGAAATGCTTCGCGCTATCGAGAATACTACTCCGTATCTGCCGATGGAGAAAGCACGCTACGCTATGGGCTTGGGCACGCCGGTACAGCTACTTGAAATGATTGAGCGCGGAGTGGATATGTTTGATTGCGTCATGCCCACTCGACTGGCGCGACATGGCATAGCGCTCACGCCGGACGGACCGATGCACATCACGAATGAACGCTGGAAAAAGGATGACCGTCCCATTCACGAGGAGAGTCACCCGCACGTGGCGCGATTTTCGCGTGCGGCGATACGGCACTTCTTCCGCGCGGGAGAAATGCTGGCGCAGAGGGTACTCTCATTCCAGAACTTACACTTCTATTTACGGCTCATGGAGCAAGCGCGAGGCTCCATCGCGTCTGGACAATACGCCGCTTTCAAAGGCGGATTTATCGCGCGTTACCAAGCAAACCAATTATCATGAATACAATTACACTCATCCTAGCACAAGCCGCTGCACCGAACGCCCAAGGCAATCCTATGAGCATGTTCATCACGCTCGGCCTGATTTTTGTCATTTTCTATTTCTTGCTCATTCGTCCCCAGCGTAAGCAGCAGAAAGAACTTAAAGCTCGGCAGGATGCCTTGAAAGCTGGGGATAAGGTGATCACGGCGGGCGGAATTTATGGCATTGTGCGCGAGGTGAAAGATACCTCTGTGCGTTTGGAGGTTGCTCCCAATACCGTCATTAAGATCGTCAAGAGTCAGGTAGTGCAGACAGTAGGCAAAGACGGTTCGCCGGAGGAGTAAAGGTTGATGCAGGGCAAACGCCATTTACCATTTACGATTTACGATTTACGATTTACGATTTACGATTTGGGAAGTTCGCGCGCGTTGCGCGGGATGCGGAGCGGGGGCGGACGGGATGTCGTGGAGCCATGCGCGGATGTGGTTACAAAGCGGCGGGAGGCGGTGGCGGCTGACACCGCCTATGTACGATTTACGATGGACGATGTACGATTTGGATTATAGCGCGCCAGGGGCGCGGGAATTTGGGAATCCCTCGGGCAAACGCATTAGAAAATGCGTTTGCTATGTACGATTTATCAATATTTTGATACGTATAAACGATGATATCAGTCAATAAGAGTATTTTCTCCGTCGATTAACTTCTCTCAAATGCTTTTGTCGTGAACTCTATGCAGACCGTTTGGACCATTGAGGAATTAGAGGCACAGATTGGTGCGTTACCCGCGCCACGACTAGCGGTGGTGGGCAATCCAATTGCGCACTCGCTCTCGCCGGACATGCAGTTGGCGGCCATGCGTGCGGCGTACGTAGGAGGATCGTACGTGCGCCTCTCTTGCCCGAAAGAAGAGGGAGCGTTTCGCGAACATGTGGAACGACTGCGTGGGTTGGGGTTTCTTGGGGTGAATGTCACAGTGCCTTTCAAGCGTGAGGCGCGAGTCGTGGCGAATGAGGTGGACCGGCTTTCTGAGCTGAGCGGGGCGACAAATACACTCGTGTTCCGTGGGGGAAAGATTGAGGGGTTCAACACGGATGGACCGGGCTTCGAGCATGCGTTGGAGGTGCATTGTGGTAGGAAACTCGCGGATGAACGTGTACTGATCATCGGCGCGTGTGGTGGAGCAGGGAGCGCATTGGCGATGCAGTGTGCGCTCACCGGTTGCAGACGACTGGTGCTGGCGAATCGTCCGCGCCCAGAGCTTGAGCAATTGGCAGCGCGCCTTTGCGACATAGCGCCGAGGTTGGATATTGCCACTTGCTCCATGCTTGATGATGAGAAGATGCGTATGGCAGTGCAGGACGTGGACATTATCGTGAATGCCACGAGCTTGGGGTTGGCTGCCGGAGATCCACTGCCGATAGCGACTGAAATGCTATGCGCGGAGCATGTCGTATTCGACCTGATCACGCATTTGACACCGTTGCAACAGGCGGCGACGGCGAAGTGCCATGTGTGTGACGGACGAGATATGCTTGTGGGGCAGGGTGCGCTCTCCTTTAAAAAGTGGTTCGGTAAGGAGGCGGATGAGAAAGCTATGCGGGCGGCGGTGGCAGACGGAGCCTGCCCATTTACGATTTACGATGTACGATTTACGATTTGAAAAGTTCCCGCGCTTGCGCGCGAATGTGGCGAAGCAGGCACGGGAGTTGAATCGTGAAGACGACGATCGGGCGTGGTTAGAAAGGGGCGGGAAGGCGGTGGCGCCTAGCGGCGCCCATGTACGAGGTACAACACGCCCGACGGCCCCGATGAGGGCGCACGCGTTAGCGGGCGGTAAGTGCGTATAGACAGCGCGGATGCGCTGCCCCGCAGGGGTGAAAACTGACGACGGCTGTAAGTCAGTTTGGCCAAAAGCATAGCTTTTGCCCCGCAGGGGTGAAAACTGGCGACGGCTGTAAGCCAGTTTGGCCAAAAGCGCAGCTTTTGCCCCGAAGGGGTGAGGAGTCGTGAGGCGACTCCGAAGCAACAGTCGTGAGGCGACTCCGAAGCAACCAGGCCGATGAGGCGGCGGTGAGTCAATTTGGAAAGTTTGCGCGCCTGTGGCGCGGGCGAGCGGAGCCAGATCGGGAGGTGAATCGTGAAAGCGACAATCGGGCGTGGTTCGAAAAGGGCGGGAAGGCGGTGGCGCCTGGCGCCGCCTATGGACGAGGTACAACACGCACGACGGCCCCGATGAGGGCGCACGCGTTAGCGGGCGGTAAGTGCGTATGGACAGCGCGGATGCGCTGCCCCGGAGGGGCGAACCGCCGATGGGGCGGCGGTGAGTCAACACGCACGACGGCCCCAAGCAGCTGCGAGGCAGCTGCTCATGTACGATTTACGACGTATGAGGTACGACGGAGGCAGACGGAATCTGCCCATGTACGATGTACGATTGCCAAATTCGTGCGCGCTGCGCGGGATGCGGAGCGGATGCGCTTTCCGGAGGGTGAAAACTGCCGGAGATTCCGGGCAGCGGCCTATTTGCGATTTATTGAAAGAGCGTTTTCGCTGTTGATGAACTTCTCTCAAATGCCTTTGAACTGGAGTCTGGCTCCTTGAACGTGCAGACAGCGCGATTCGGCAGCGTAGCCAAAGGAACCTTCATCCGGCTCATTCGGATTGGCGCGGTAGTGGCGGCGAATGGTCGGTGAGATGCGCATGAAACTCACGATCGCGCGTCCCACCGCCCGAGCATAGGCGCGCGCGCCGGCGTCTGTAGCGAGGAAAGAAGCGTGGGCTCGGTTGTCGAGGAAAGCGGACTCCACCACAGCAGCAGGGATGCCGGCATCATCGCAGGCGTTCAGCCAGCCGGCAGATCGGGTGGCATCCACACAGCGAACCTCCGTCTTGCAGCCGCGGCCGGCATTGGGCATGCCGTGGTTGAGGATGTCGCGTTCCATGGTGGAACGCAGAGCTTGGGCGAGTTCAGAGCCATTGTATCGGTTGCGCAGAATGACGGATGGGGAAGCTCCGGTTTTCCAGCGATTGCCTGAACTGTTGTGGTGCAGGAACACTATGCAGGCAGCGCTGTTGTATATGGCATAGTCCGCGCTCACCATCCCGGAAGCCACGCGGTCCGGGAAATAGTGAGATGGGTAACGCTCGGCGTTGACATCCGGGTGGCGCAGGTATGTGATGGCAGATTTTTTGGCGTAGGAAATGAATGGCTCGGCATTGGGAGGATTGCCGCGGTTGATGATCACGCAGCGGAAACCAGCACGCTGAACTTCTTGCTTCACAACGTAGGCATACTGATGCCAAAATTCACACTCACGCAGCACACGGCCGTTTATCGCTCCGGGGGTTTTGGCTCCCGGAAAGGACAGGGAGTGTCCGATGTCAAGTACGACGAGTCGTGAGGTGCGCGAGCCACGGGGCACCTGGCTGCAAGCCGTCAGCACTCCCGCGAATAGACAGAAAAAGAGACAGAGAAAACGCATGAGGGCATGATACGGGGGCGGTTGAGATTGGTCAAGTGCGAACTTGACAATGAAAGATGGTATGGTAGAGTGGCGGCATGGAAGATTTGGTATTACCGCACAGCATTGCGAGCTACGAGTGTGGGGCGGATCTGCTGCTCAAGCCGGAGTTCTACCTTTTATTTTGTCAGGAGATGGCAGAGCTTCATGCTTCGCGCAACAAAATGGGCTATGACTGGGTGGCGGAGCATGGGAAGCTTTGGGTGGAGGTGCAGGGTGACTTTGAATTGCTGCGCCGACCGAAATGGAAGGAGGAGGTGAGCCTGCGCACGAATACCGGGCAGGCTTCGCCGTTGCAAGCGCGTCGATTTGTGGAGATGAGCGATAAGGCGGGAGAAGTGGTAGGCCGCGCCGATTTGATGTGGGTGATTATCGATATGAACACACGCCGACCCGTGCCGCTGAAGCGGGCAGATCTGGATGTGCCGGCGGTGTGTCCGCCAAGCATCACAGCTGAACCGCTAAAGTTCCCGGAAGATCAGGCAGAGGATTTGGGAACCGCATATTTCGTCACATCCCGTCGCGATATAGACTTTAATGGGCATATCAACAACTCTGCCTACTTGACCTGGGCCATCGATACGATGCCGAACTCCCTTGGGCGTGAACCACGCCGCATCCATGTAGCCTATAAGCACGAGAGTATGGTGGGCGAGCCGCTGTGCGTCGTTCACCGCGCGGCGGGACTGCTAAGCCAGCACCGCATCGAAGGCGGCGGAAAACTGCGGGCGGTCATCACCATGGAATGGGCAAAATGAACGTCCGGTTATCCAAGGAAATTCAGGAACCATGATACGAGTTGGGGCCCGGTAAATAGCCACAGAAATGCGGCGAGAATGAGTGACGGACCGAAGGGCATGGGATCACCGCGGCGGACGCGCATGATGAGCGCGAAAATGAGTCCGATATAACTGCCGACAACGAGCGAAAAGAAGACGCCTTGCCAGCCGCAAAGTGAACCGATGGCCATGGCGATCCACGCATCGCCGGAACCCATAGAAGAACCCTGAGAAGACACCGCACGACATGTGCCGCAAAGCGTGTCGTATTTTTCTAAATCGTAGGAAGAATCACCAATAATCATCTGGGTGTCGGTGAAGCGCACGCGGCAGGAGGCGCCGCGGACTTGTTCGACCGTGGCGTCTTCGAGAACGAGCGCGCCACGCCGCTCGGCGAAAATCATTCCCCAGCGCAAGGAGTGATTGCCCACGACGAGCTCGATGTCCAGATTATCACCGATTTGGCGTAGTTCCCAATGTGTGGGCTCCGAGAAGCGCACATTGTGGCGGCCGAAAAGTAAGCGTCCGACCAGGGCAGTCAATCGGAACAGTACGTAACCGCAGACCACGCCGGCACATCCCCACAGCAGACCTTCCCACGAACTGAGTGTGCCGGAGCCAACAAGTGTGGGGGCGAGCACGGATGCCAGCAACCCGCATGCCGTGCAAATGCCGGAGATACGGGAGTGTACAACCATGAACTCCCAGTCCATGATGAGCAAGCAAAGCAAGCCTGCGCTCCACAGGCAGATGAGAAGGCGCGCAAGAAGGGATTCATAATCGAAATAAATCGAGATGCCACCGAACAGCAGGAAGCAGGCGCACTCAATAAGTAGGTATCGCGGGCTGATGGGTTTGTGGCAGCATGCGCTTTTGCCACGCAACATGATCCAGCTGATGATGGGTAGATTCAGATACCACGGGATGGCGGCATTGCAGGTGGGACAGAACGAGCGCGGCGGGTTGTTGACGCTCATACCGCGCGGGATACGATAAATCGCTACATTTAAAAAAGAACCAATGCAAGCCCCGATGAGCGCCAGCAATACCACTTGCCACCATTCGCCATTGCCTAGTAAAGGGTCTGTCCATTCTTCCATCATCGCTGCCCATTGTATCACGCCGTCCTGTGAAATGTCAATTTTGCTTTCCTTCGAGCGACTTGAAGCCATATAATATGGGCATGAGCACATATCAAACAATAGCGCAAGTATCGGAGGCGTCCGGCTTGTCGTCGTCCACTCTCCGATTTTATGAGGAGGAAGGACTCATACCGCCGGTGCCGCGGGATGGAGCGGGGAATCGTCGGTACGGGGAGGCGGAGGTTGGGCGAGTGAACACGATACGCTGTTTGCGCGCGGCGGGTTTGTCGCTGCCGGAGATGAAGAGGTATTTTGCCATGATGGAAGAGGGGGAGGAAACACTGCGCGTGCGGCGGGAGATTCTCCAGGAAACGCGGGAGCGATTACGTCATCAGCACCGTGAAATCAAACGTTGCTTGGACTACTTGGCACTTAAACTGGATCACTACGACCAGGTAATGGAGGCCGTGAAAAGAGGAAAAACGCCCCCCGTTTTTTCAGCGAGTATTCTCAATCGTTGTTTTGAGGAAGGGACGCACAACGCAAGGCAAACGCATTAGGAAATGCGTTTGCCTATGTACGATGGACGAGGTACGATGTACGATTTGGAATAATGCGCAGCGGAGCTGCGGGAACTTGGCGAGGCAGGCGCGGGAGCTGAATCGTTAAGGCGACCATCGGACGTGGTTACAAAGGGGCGGGGGCGGGGGCGGCGGAGGCTCCGCCTATGTACGATCTACGACGTACGATGTACGATTTGGGAAATTCGTGTTTCGAAATAGACGGGGTAATCAAGCGTTTGGAGGCTTTTCTCTGCTGATTGAATTCCCTCAAATGGGTTGCCTTGGCGCGTGACACACATCAAGCTAGTCGAAGGAGCGGGAAAAACGCGGGAGACGTGGACCGAGACCGGTAAGGATATCCCACGGGATGGTGCCAGTTTGTGCGGCAAGGTGCTCTATGCGGAGTGACGGACCGATGAGTTCGGCGAAGTCTCCCGCCTTGACTTCCGGAACGGCAGAAACGTCTGCCATAATTTGATCCATGGTGACACGACCGAGTAACGGGCAGGGCACGCCGTGGATCAGAGCGAATACCTGCTTGCAAGAAAGGTGGCGACGCCAGCCGTCTGCATAGCCGATACCAATCGTTGCCACGCGCATGGGACGCGTGGACAGGAAGCAACGTCCGTATGAGACGCCGTGATTGGCAGGGAGCGTGCGCACCAGAGTGACAGCGGCTCGTAGTCGCAATGTGGGACGAAGTTGATCTGACCAAACGCTGGGAACAGGCGACACGCCGTAGAGCATGAGCCCGGGACGTACCGTGTTCGCACAGGGGATGCTGAAGCGTAGGAGTCCTGCGCTTGCTGCCAAGTGAACATAGCGCAACTGCGCGTGCAAAGCGACCTCGCTCACGCAGTGTTCAAAAAGCTCGATTTGCACGCGAGAAAAGACCTCATCCTCATCCGCCACGGGCATGTGCGACATAACGCCCTCCACGTGTAATGAGGGCAAGTGTTTCAGATGCTCCATAGTTGCGCCGAGGTCGGCGGGTAAAAAGCCTTCGCGTCCCATGCCGGTGTCCAGCGCCAGGTGCACGGGCAGTACGCGATGTGCCTCTGCCGCCAAACTTGCGTAATGATCCGCCTCTTCAAGGGAAGAAATCGTGAAACCCCAGTCGCTGGCAGCGATGACTTCACGCTCTTCCGGAATACTCGGACCGAGCAAGAAGGGACGCGTAACGCAACTGGCATTCTGCACACGAAGCGCTTCCGCAATGTTGGCCACACCGAAAAAGGCAGGGTGCTCGGCGTCCAAACGGCGTACCACCTGCTCCAACCCATGACCGTACGCGTTGGCCTTCACCACGGCAATCATTTGGCAACCGGGCGCTGCTTGCTGAGCCACGCGCAAGTTGTGTGCTATGGCATCCACATCCGTCTCCACATAGGCTCTGGGTGGGCAATCGTGCATCACGCGCATCACTCTAGCACCCTTCGGCGAAAGGAGCAAGAATTATGTCTCGGAAACCCAAGCAGCTGCGAGGCAGATGCTCATGTACGAAGTATGACGGAGGCGGTGGCGGCTACGCCGCCTATGTACGATGTATGATGTACGATGTACGATTGAGAAGTTCGCGCGCGTTGCGCGGGGATTTGGCAAAGCCAGGGCGGACGAGATGTCCTGGAGATGTGATCGGGGATGGTTCGAAAGGGGCGGAGGCGGTGGCGGCTACGCCGCCTATGTACGATGTATGATGTACGATGTACGATTGAGAAGTTCGCGCGCGTTGCGCGGGGATTTGGCAAAGCCAGGGCGGACGAGATGTCCTGGAGATGTGATCGGGGATGGTTCGAAAGGGGCGGTGGCGGCTACGCCGCCTATGTACGATGTATGATGTACGATGTACGATTTATTAATAATGTGCGCGTTGCGCAGATTCTTTTCGGATCATTAACGTATGCAGAGATTCTTCTAAATCCATCATTACGATGACCGGTTGTTGTGATGATTTTGAAACGTATAAACATGGATGTCAGTTAATAAGAGCATTTTCTCTGTTGATGACCTTCTCTCAAATGCGTTTGCTCTGGGTAAAGGGCTTGATAGTGCGGGGAAGGTATGGTAGAATACGGCTCGTATGAAGATTTCCTCACTGATAGCGCCCGGAGTAGGAGCGTGTGTAATTTTGATGTTCTCTGCGTGCTCGAGTTCAGACGGAGACGGGTATTCCGAATCAGCTTTGCCAGTCAGCGAAGTAGCAGATGGAGAAATACCGCCGTGGTTGCTAGAGGATGATGGAATTCAGCAGGTGGGAGCCGGTACGCATACGCCGAGCGTATCCAGTCGGAACAATTACACCATTCCCGAGCCGGATGAGCCGAAGAGCACCGGTGCGCGTCAGAACCAGCCGAAGCTGGCTGACGCCGGGCCGGATTCCACGGTTGTGGAGGCTCCCGGCGGCGGAGTGGATCCCATGGCGACCGGTACGGTTACGTCGAGTAGGGTGGCAGATACCCGTCCGCATGTTGCCACCACGAGCAAAGGCGGCAAGAGTAGGAGCGCTGGCGGCAAGAAGGGCGATGGTAAAAAGCTTGTGCAGGGTAAGAAACCCAAGCGTCCGACTCTTGTGGTGTACAAAGTGCGCCCGGGCGATAACCTGACGGTCATTGCCAAGCGCAGCAACACCACCGTTGCACAGATCCAAAAGGATTCCAACCTGAAGGGGACAACGATTTACCCCGGGCAGGTCATCAAGGTGCGGTTTACACCGAAGGGGTATAAGCCTGAGAAGGACAACAAGAAGACAGGCAAAAAGGACAGCGGTGGCAAAAAATCCGCTGCTACCAAAACGCACACTGTCACTTCCGGGCAAACCCTTTCCGGCATTGCTGCGAAATACGGCGTGAGCACGGCTGCACTCATGAAGGCCAACGGCATTCCCAAGAGTCAGGCGGACAAGATACGCGCCGGGCGCAAGCTGAAGATACCCGCGAAGCGTTGAGATTAGGAAACCACGCTGTACCCATAGAGCAGGCATGACTATTTCGCCAATGAGACGGATTATGGCGACTGGGCTGCTGGCGGCAGTGGCGGGCGGGCTGTGTTCTTGCCAATTTATGGGGAAAAACCTGTCGTTTTTCCGAGATACGGTGGGTAAAGCGCAGGCGGATGATGTGGTGGTGGAGAGTGGACGAGGCGGCTTGTCAGGACCGACTGTCAGCGTGCCCTCGTCCGCAGCACCATCGGTATCTGTTGCGTCGTCGGCCGCTCGTGGGCAGCGGCAGGTGGTGGTGCAAAAAGGAGAGACACTTTCCTCCATTGCTCGTAAGAATGGGGTGACTCTTTCCGAGATGTGTGCAGCCAACGGGCTCACTTCTTCCTCCTCCATTCGCAGCGGACAGAAACTCGTTATACCTCGTCCGCGCGGCAATCGTGTTGCTGCGGCAGAGCGCAAAGGGGGGCGTGCGACAACGCGACCGACCAAGACCAAAGAAGCAGCGAAACCGCGCAGCAGCACGTACATCGTGAAGCCCGGGGAGACACTCGGCGGCATTGCAAACCGTCACAATACCACGGTGTCGGCCATCCTGAAGGCAAATGGCATGAAACCGGACCAAGCAGGGCACATTCGCGACGGACAGAAGCTGACGATACCGCGCGGGAAATGACAAATCGCCTCCAATGGGGAACGGAGCAAACGCATTAGAAAATGCGTTTGCTATGTACGAAGTACGATGTACGATGTACGATTTATTAATAACGTGCGCGTTGCGCAGTTTTTCGGATCATTAATGTATGCTGAGATCCCTCTGGAGCCATCATCATGACGACCGGCGTTTCACGATTTTTGATACGTATGAACGATGATATCAGTCAATAAGAGTACGTTTTCCGTTGATGAACTTCTCTCAAGTGCGTTTGCTCTGCGATGGGGAGCGACTATGGGAGCGGTTGTGCTGCTTGTCGGCTGCCGGGCAGCGCAGCCGGTGGTTGAACACGAACGAGTACAGATCAGACCGCAGGAGCAGGAAATCGCGTTAGCGGAACTCGAACCGTTGAACTTGCCTGAGCAGGTGGATACATTGGGCATGAACCCTCTTCTTATGCCGGGCAAGGGCCAAGCTGGCTATGTGAATCCGTATCCGGATGGGAGCTATGAGCATTTCGCCGCCGCCAAGGAGTACCCGAAAACGGACAGGGTGTACAGCGATGACCGGCTGCTGGAAGCCATTACCGTTACCAATTCCAAGATTATCATCTGCCTTCCGCAGCAACGTGCGCGACTCTACGTGTACGGCCGCGTGGCGATGGATTGGCCCGTATCCACCGGCACGGATGGGCATGAGACGCCCACAGGCGTGTTCCGCGTCATGGAAAAGGAGCGCAACCACCACTCCGGGCGTTATGGAAAGTGGGTGAGTTCCGGTGGCAAAGTGATAGACTCCAATGCCGACATTACGCGCGGCGCGCCGACGGGCGCAAGTTTCCGCCCATCATCCATGCCATGTTGGCATCGACTCACGTGGGATGGCGTCGGAATACACGGAGGGCGTGTGGTGCCGGGACGGAGGCTCTCGCACGGCTGCATTCGCTCTCCGTACGCGACAGCGCGCAAGCTTTACGAAAGCACGGTGCTTGGCATGCCCGTGTACATTTCGCGTGCTGTCGAAGACTACAACAACGGAGGCCGAGTGCAGCCTGCTGATGTGAAATATCGACCTGGCGGGGATCATAGCGATGATGTTCTGCCTCGCACCAAATCATAAGACCGATGCACGCCTGTCCCCCGAAACTCCCAGAAGACTACGAGCGTACATTGCGCTGTGCAAACGCTGCGCTGTACGCAGTGACAGTCGTGGCGGTGGCGGTATGTGTGGCTGTCGTCTGGGGGATGAATGGCGAAGCGTGGAGTGTATGGCAGCGCGTGGCAGCGGTAGGTGGCGGAGTGTTGGCGGCGATTTGGGGCGGGTACTACGCGCTGTACCGTGTGCATGTGGATGCCGTAGGCGTGGCTGTTGGCGCGCTTCACATGCGGCGTTACGAGTGGCAACGCCTGCGCGGCGTACGTGTAAGCGAGAGTGATTTGATGGGCGTTGCTCAGTGCGCTATTTTTCTTTCATTTTCGCCAGGCGGCGAGGTAGAAATCAGCAGTTTGCTGATGAATCTGGAAGAAGTGCAAGAGATGCTCGCTGAATGGCGTTCCGCAGGACTTTGTGAGGGAGATTCATCTGAGGAGAGCCAAGGGCAAACTCATTAGGAGATGCGTTTGCCTATGTACGACGGAGGCAGACGGGGTCTGCCTATGTACGAAGTACGATGTACGATGTACGATTTGGAATAATGCGCAGCGGAGCTGCGGGAATTTTGCGAAGCAGGTGCGGAGGGATGTCCAGGGGTCACGATCGGGGGTGGTTACAAAGGTGCGGGAAGGCGGGGGCAGACGGGGTCTGCCTATGTACGAAGTACGATGTACGATGTACGATGTACGATTTGGGAAGTTCGCGCGCGTTGCGCGGGATGCGGAGCGAATGCAAAGCGGAATTTTGAAGGCCCTGCGCGGACGTGGTTACAAAGGGACGGAGGCGCCTGGCGGCGCCTATGTACGATGTACGATTTAGAAAGTTCGCGCGTTGAGCAGATTTTTCGGATCATTAATGTATGCTGAGATCCCTTTAGAGCCATTATCATGATGACAGCTTGTTGCCATGATTTTGGTGCGTATAAACGATGATATCAGTCAACAAGAGTGGTTTCACCGTTAATTAATTTCTCTCAAGTGCATTTGCCCCGTATGGCCATCGAAGCAGTTCGGGAACCCAAAAACGGCTCCAATCCAGCAAATTTCGGGCTAAAAAAGGGTGAAAAATAAGAAGAACGTGCCTTTTAGGCTTGAAATGCCGGGGCGGGATGATATGATGAAGTCCTATGAACAAGACTGAACTCGTAGAGAGCATTCATGAGAAACTTGGTGAGGGCGCTACCAAGAAGTGCGCTGAGGCTGCTCTGAGCGCCGTTCTCGACTCCATCACCGATGCAGTGAAGAAAGGCGAGAAAGTCCAGCTCATCGGCTTCGGTACGTTTGAGATGAAGACGCGTGCTGCTCGCACCGGCCGCAACCCTCAGACGGGAGCTGCGATGAAGATCGCTGCTTCCACCACTCTGGCGTTCAAGCCCTCCTCTGTTTTCAAGAAGAAGAGTGGCAAGAAGCCTGCCAAGAAGAAGTAAATCTCTCTCCCGATAATTTCATAGATTTCAAAGACCGTCTCGTAATGAGGCGGTCTTTTTTTCTTGCACCGAAAGGACTGTATCATGTAAAATGGGCGCGCAGTTGATGCAAAGGTCATGAAGCGACATATCTTGATAACAGGAGGGGCGGGATTTATCGGGTCGCACGTGGTGCGGCATTTTGTGCGCAAGTACGCGGATTACGAAGTAGTCAATCTTGACCTGCTCACGTATGCGGGGAATCTGGCGAATTTGTGCGATGTGAAGAATTGCCCCAATTATTGCTTCGTACGCGGTGATATTGGCGACCTCGAACTCGTGCGCACTATTTTTCGCGAGCACAGCATCGATGGCGTCATTCATTTGGCAGCGGAGAGCCACGTCGATCGTTCCATTCGCGATCCTTTCCTCTTTGCGCGCACCAATATCATCGGTACCCTCACACTGTTGCAGGCCGCACGCGAGGCGTGGGAAGGCTTGCCGGCGGGGGAGCGACGTTTTCACCATGTATCAACCGACGAAGTGTACGGCGCATTACAGCCGGGAGAAGCGGCCTTCTGTGAGACGACGCGTTACGATCCCCACAGCCCGTATTCTGCTTCCAAAGCCGGGTCGGATCATTTTGTGCACGCGTATCATGACACGTACGGTCTGCCGGTGGTGCTCACCAACTGTTCGAACAACTATGGCCCGTACCAATTTCCGGAAAAGCTCATCCCGCTTTGCATCCGAAATATTTGCCTCAATAAGCCGCTTCCCATCTACGGCAGGGGAGAAAATGTGCGGGACTGGCTTCACGTGGAGGATCACGCAGAGGCAATAGATGAGGTCTTTCATCGTGGTCGCGATGGCGAGAACTACAATATCGGCGGTATCAACGAGTGGAAAAATATCGATGTGGTGAAGTTACTCATTCGCATCACGGATGAGGAGCTAGGACGGGCGCCCGGCAGTAGTGAGAAACTTATAACGCATGTTACCGACCGCGTAGGTCATGATTTGCGCTATGCTATTAATGCAGAAAAACTTCGTAAGGAGCTCGGCTGGTCCCCGAAGCACAGCTTCGAGACCGGTTTGCGCAGTACAGTGCGCTGGTATCTTGCCCATGAGCAGTGGGTGAAAGACGTAACCAGCGGAGCATACGAACGGTATTATGCGGAGATGTATGCAGACAAGTAATTGCGGGTCTTGCTTGTGGGGAGGAAATAGCGTATAATAGCGCAAACAAAAAAAAGAATATGTCAGACGCACGATATCAGCCTTTGCCCGGGTTTCGCGATTTAGCGCCGCAAGAATACGCATTGCGGGCGTATTTATTTGGCGCATGGCGGAAAGTGGCGCATCGGTACGGGTTTGTGGAGTGGGAGGCGCCGATGGTGGAGCCAACGGATTTGTACCTGAAGAAGAGCGGGGGTGAATTGCCAACACAGCTTTTCCGCTTCAAGGACCAGGGCGAGCGTGATGTGTCACTGCGACCTGAGTTGACTGCTTCGCTAGGACGCATCGTCAGCACGCGCCATCTGGATTACAATAAGCCCCTGAAGTGGTATGAAATAGGACCGTGCTTTCGCTATGAAAAGCCACAAAAGGGGAGGCAGCGCGAGTTTGTGCAGTTCAACGTCGATATCTTGGGTGAAGCAGGAGCGGGGGCGGATGCGGAGTTGCTGGCACTGGCCATTGACAGCATGCGGGTGCTGGGATTCAAGGAAACAGACTTTGTGGTACGCGTGAGTGACCGCGAGGTGTGGCTCAAGTACGCGCAAGAGCACGGTATTGCAGAGGAACGTACGCAGGATTTTTTAGCCGTGATTGACAAATTAGAGCGTGAGCGACCGGAGGTATCATCTGAGAAGTTGGCGTCTTTTGGACTCACGCGCGAGCAGATCACGGATTTCATCGCCAATCCTCCCTCCGGGGTATCGCCGCGCTACGATGAGGTGTTGGAGGACTTGCAAGCGCGCGGACTGGCGGAGTACGTGCAGCTGGATCTGAGCGTCGTGCGTGGATTGGCGTATTATACGGGGCTCGTGTTTGAGATTTTCGACAAAGGACACAGCTTGCGAGCCGTGGCCGGTGGAGGACGGTACGACAAGCTCATATCGACGCTCACGGATGGATCCATCGATTTGCCTGCTACGGGGTTTGCGATGGGGGATGCTGTGATAGCACACTTGATTGAGGCGTGTCCAGAGGCGCGTGCCTTGCGGGATGCGGCTCTTGCCCCGCACACATGCGATGTATGTCTGGTGTTGGCTGCGCCGGAGATGCGGCAGAGTATGCTGCTACTTGCGTCCACCCTACGGGATGCGGGAGTGAGTGTCGATGTGCCGTTGGCGTGGTCAAAGATGACCAAGCAATTGCGGCACGCAGAGCGCTGCGGCGCCACTTACGCCGCTATCATCGGCACAGAGTTCCCGAGTATCGAACTCAAGCACATGGCTACCCGCGAATCTCGGCACATGAAGCTGGAAGAATTGGTCTGCGAACTCATCCCGCACTGATGAGGCTATGGCTACCGACGAAGCCAGCCTGGAAAAACGAGCGGCTGCCGGGGATGTGGCCGCCTGTATGCAACTCGGGAGGCGCTTGCTGCGTGGGCGTGGTGTGGCGCGCGATTACGAGCGCGCTCTGGCATGTTTTGACACCGCTGCTAGAGCAGGGGATGCGGATGCGTTCTATTTGATGGGCAAGTGCTACATGAAAGGTGTCGGCTGCAGCAAGGATCCGGAAGGGGCTGTGAGCTGCCTCGAAAACGCTGCGCGTCGTGGACACGCGACCGCTGCATTGAAGCTCGGCGCATGTTTTGAGCAGGGCGTCGGTGCGCCGCAGAGTGACGAATTGGCAGCCTACTGGTATCGAAAGGCCGCGGCGCGTGGGGAATCGTGTGCATACGATGAGTTGTTGCGCTTGGGGCGTAAGACCGGTATGCAAAAAGGGAAGGAGGAAGCGTGAAAATCCTTGTTTTCGGAGCGCGTGGGCGCGTGGGCGAGACACTATGCGAGACTGCACGGGCGGCAGGTCATGAATTGCTTACCCCCACGCATGCGGAGTGTGATTTGGAGTACCCCGCCGCAGTGGGAGATCTGGTACTGCGCGGCGGGGCTGAGTTGGTGGTAAATTGCGCCGCTATTTCTCGTGTGGAGGAGTGTGAGCACGATGCTCTGCGCGCGCATCTGGTGAACGCGATGAGTCCGGCAGCCATGGCGCTTGCCTGCCGCCACACGGGCGCTCGCTTTATCCATCTTTCCACGGATTATGTGTTGGACGGTCGTCGCCCGGGACTCAAACCGGCAGACGCTCGCTGCAGGCCCGTCAACACGTACGGAAGCTCCAAGGCTGAGGCGGAGTTTCAAGTGCGCGAGAGCAACTCAGAAGCACTTATCCTGCGCGTTTCCTGGGTGTGCGGCAACCCGAGCAAGCCCTCTTTTGTTGAGAATGCAGTGGCTCAGGCCTTGCGCGGAGAAAAGATTATTGCCGCGGAGGACCAGGATTCCATGCCCACGCATGTGAGGGATATCGTGCGTGTCATACTCAGCCCGCAATTGGTGGGCTCAAGCGGTGTCCTGCAAGTGACAAGCAGCGGAGAGCCCATGAGCCGCTACGACGGCGTACGGATAGCTCTTGAGCGAGCCCACGCGATGGGCGCATTGTCTCAGCTGCCGCCTGTGGAGGCGCAGAAGGTTTGCAACATGAGCAGATTCTGCGCCCCGCGCCCTGCGCACACTGCCATGGACAACTGCGGTTTGCTTGCTTTGGGCATTTCTATGCCGAGCGCGCGCGAAAGTGTTTGCCGTGCGGTGGATGATTATTTGCGGTACGTGAGCGCCTGAAGCGCACATCCGTCCCAAGAAAAAGCACCCCCAATGGAAGTTAACGGTACATCATGCAGCATAAGCCGTTGGTTATTTATGATTTACGATTTACGATTTGAATTATAGCGCGCCAGAGGCGCGGGAAAACCTCTGGCGTGACGCCGCGCAGGGTTCACGGCTTTGCTCAATCATCGATGGTTTGATCTTCTCGCTGGCCTATTTCCTTCATCCATGGGAAACGCATGAGGAATGGGTTGTAAATGAGCCCAGAGAAGATTTTATTGGGGCACGTGTGCCTGAAACGCCAAAAAGAGAGCCGAACTCACAAGGAGCTCGGCTCTGCAAAATCAAAAGAATGCGTTGAGCGTGGGAATTATTTAGTTTCCTCCACCACGTTGACGCGGCGACCATCGCGGTCAAAGAACACACGACCATCCACCAGCGAGAAGATCGTGTAATCACGCCCCATGCCCACACCCTTGCCGGGGTGGAACTTGGTACCGCGCTGGCGAATGATGATGTTGCCGGCGATGACAGACTGACCGCCGAATTTTTTCACACCGAGGCGCTTGCTGCGAGAGTCACGCCCGTTGCGTACAGAGCCTTGTCCTTTTTTATGTGCCATGACTGGTAAATAAACTTTCTCGGGTTAATAATTAAGCATTAATCGCGGTGATTTTGACCTTAGTGAGAGCGGCGCGGAACCCCTTCTTTTTGTGGAAGCCCTTGCGACGCTTAAATTTGAAGGCGATGCCCTTTGGCCCGCGGGCTTCAGCATCCAGTACCAGTGCTGTCACGCTGGCTCCTTCCACTACCGGTGCGCCAACCTTTGTCGTTTCTCCGTCCTCTACCAAAAGGACATGGTCGAACTTTGCCTCACCATCATTCTGCAAGTCGGGGAGGCGATCCACTTCCACCACATCGCCCACCGTAACCCGGTACTGCTTACTGCCGGATGCGAATATTGCGTATGCCATAATTTTCTAATTTTTTAGTTGCACCCGCACGTGCGGGCTGGCACATTATAGACATGCCACACGTTTTGGCAAGTAAAATTTATTAAAAAATGAAAAATATCGCAAAAATTTTTCAACAAGGAGAAACGGTGGTGAAAGGGGAGGAGGCAATGCAACTGCTGGGCAAGCGTTTGGCCGGGGAGCTGGAGGCCGGAGATGTGTTGGGGCTCGTGGGTGAGTTGGGCGCCGGCAAAACACGTCTCGTACAAGGCATACTGGATGGCTTGGAGTGCGAACAGGCTGGCACCAGTCCTACGTTCAGCATTGTACACGAACACACGGACGGACGTTTACCCGTGGCTCACTTTGATTTGTACCGGCTGAAACGACCGGATGAGGCGTTGCAAATAGGCTGGGATGAGTATTTGGCAAGTGGGATGGTTTTGCTCGTAGAGTGGGCAGACCGTTTCGGCGGCGAGCTTTTGCCAAAAGAGACCGTTTGGATGCAAATTGAACGCCTGGGTGAGACCACGCGGCGCGTGAGGATACAGCAGGCAGCAAGGCAAACGCATTAGGAAATGCGTTTGCCTATGTACGATGGACGATGTACGATGTACGATTTAGAAAGTTCGCGCGTTGCGCAGGCTTTTTCGGATCATTAACGTATGCAGAGATTCTTCTAGATCCATCATCACGACGACCGGTGTTTCACGATTTTTGATACGTATGAACGATGATGCCAATCAATAAGGGCTTTTTCTCTGCTGACTAACTCTCTCAAATGCGCTTGCCCGGCAGCAGGCAGGTAGTTGACAATGGGGGCATAAAGGAAGCGCGCCGGAAAATAATTCCCGACGCGCTCGCGAATTTTGTGGGAGAGGCGGTTGCCCACCTCTCCTTGGAAACTCTTACTTAGTGATAACAGTCTGAACAGGAGGAGCAACCGGAGGCGCGGGCTCCGTCTGCTGCTGCTGCTGCTGGCAGCTGGCAAGAATAGCAACCGCCGTAAGAGCGAGAACAGAGATGGTCTTCATATTTTTCTTTGATTTACTAGGTTGAAGTCCCTCTGCCAACCGTAGGCAGAAGACGCAAGACCATTATAGCTAATTTGCCCTTGATGGCAAGTCTAAAATGGGAAAAAATGACAAACTGATGAGTCTCGTGACATGAAAATGACGGAATCAGCTTAGAATAAGCAACTATCGAAAATCTAACTTTCTGCCGGAAGACATGAAAAAAATGCCTTAGGGCTTAAGAATACAGGGATGCGATGTCGGCGAGCACTTGATTTTGAAGTGCATCCAAGGAGGGGAACTGCTGCTCCGGCCGAATAAAACGGCCGAGTTGCACAGTGAGGAAAGAGCCGTAGAGATCGCCCTGCCAATTTGGAAAATGAACCTCCAACCGAGTGAGTTTGCGCTGTTCAGCAATACTGGGGCGCAGGCCGAGATTGGCGATGCCGGAGAGGCAGGAATCTCCCACGCGAGCAGAGATAGCATACACGCCTGCAGGAGGCAGGGCGCTGTGTGGGGGAACGGGTACGTTGGCCGTAGAAAACCCAAGGCGGCGAGCCAAGTGCTGACCGTGTTCCACTGTCCCGGCAATAGTGAAGGGATGACCGAGCAGGGAGGCGGCGAGTTGCAGGTTCCCCGCGGTCAGCGTCGCGCGGATGCGCTGTGAACTCACGGTCTCACCCTGTTGTCGTTCTAGCGGGCATATGCAGATGCGCCACCCGCGGCGAGCCCCTTCACGGGTGAGCAGCTCCGTATTTCCTGTGCCACCGACACCAAAGCGCCAATTTTCCCCGACGGAAATGCCCGCCACGCGGCAAGCTTCTTCCAGGGCGTCTAAAAATTGCACCGGGGTAAGCTTGGCAAGCTCTTCATTGAAAGGCAGGCAGAGCAGAACATCTGCCCCTCCCAATTCAGCGATGAGTTGCGCCTTGTGTTGCGCGCAGGGGGTAATGAGCAGAGGCTGAGCGTCGGGGCGTAGCAAAGCCAACGGGTGTTGTTGGAACGTGATGACCCCTCTCAGAGCTCCTAGAGTGGCTGCACTGTGCATCACGCGGACGTGTCCGCGGTGTACACCATCGAAGAATCCAATGGCCCAGTGAACGGGCTGCTTCAGAACGTGGACCTCATCAAGCGAATGGAAAATCTTCATGACTCAGCGGGAGAGGAAATCAATTGCTCCACAGGGATGAGCCGCGCGAGAATCTGTTGGCGTGAGGCGGATTTCAACTCCGGCACAGTAATGGCTTGAGCGATGTCAAGATGTCCGGATTTGATGCGGCGCAGAGCCGTGAGATGTGCCCCACAGCCCAGCAGTTGTCCGATATCGTGGGCATAGGTACGCACGTAAAACCCCTTGGTGCAATGTACAGAGAAATCTACCTGCGCGCTGGATAAATCGATGCGGGAGATGGCGAAATCGAGCACACGTACGCGGCGGGCTTTGCGTTGCACCTCTTCTCCGCGTCGGGCGAGCTTGTAGCAGGGTACTCCATTGATTTTCACCGCTGAAAACATAGGAGGCACTTGGTCAAATTCCGTGTGGAAATGCTCGAAGGAGCGAAGGATGTCCTCTTCGGTGATGCCGGTGGTAGGTTTGGTGGCTACCACTTCTCCTTCGGCATCCTGACTGTTGGTTTCAACGCCCAGCTGTAACGTGCCGGTGTACACCTTGTCTTCGCTCATGAGTCGGTCCTGAAAGCGGGTGGCTTTGCCGATGACGATGATCAGCATGCCGGTGGCCATAGGGTCCAGCGTGCCGCAATGCCCTACCTTGCGCGTGTTCAGCAAACGTCGGCAGAGCGCCACAGCATTGTGGGAGGTGAAACCGGGATCCTTATCCACCAGCAACACACCGCTTGGGTTTTCAGATGGCGGGGTAGTCATACGAGTGAGTGCAATACGGTTCAGGGCAAACGCATTAGAAAATGCGTTTGCCTATGTACGATTTACGATGTACGATGTACGATTTATCAATAATGTGCGCATTGCGCAGATTTTTTCGAATCATCAACGTATGCAGGGGCTTCTTTAGAACCATCAGCATGATGAGTGCTTGTTGTCATGATTTTTGATACGTATAGGCAGTGATATCAGCCAATAAGAGTATTTTCTCTGCTGATTGACTTCTCTCAAAGGCGGTTGTCCTGCAAAACGGTTCGAATAGCTTGCAGTACGATATGACGCACCTCGGTGAGCTCCCCGCGCATGCGGATACCGGCTGCCATGGGATGTCCGCCACCGCCGAATTGCGCGGCAATATCATTTACCCGGATAGTGGGATCTTTGGAGCGCAAGGAGATGCGAACAAGGCCACCTTCCAGCTCCTCGAAGATGAGAGCCACTTTCGCTCCGCGCAGCACACGGATGATATCAACCAGATCCTTGGTATCCTGCAGTTGCAGGTGAAGATCTTGCCGTCGGGCGATGGAGAGGGAATAGTGCACGATGAGGCCATCGGAATCCAGCATCATGTTGTTGAGTACCTCGCTCTGCATACGGAAGGACGCCAAGGGGAGTTCTTGGTAGAGAAGACGGTTCACATCTCCCACATCTACTCCGGCTTCAATAAGTCGTGCACCCAAGCGCATGATTTCAGGCGTAGTGGAACTGAATTGGAAAGAGCCGGTATCTGTATTTACAGCCACGTAGAGGGCGGTGGCAATGGGGGCGGTAAGAGGCGCTCCCAGCGTATCCAGCAGTGGCATGAGTACGCAAGCGCAGGCAGCGGCACCTCCTTGAACCAGATTCATGGTGGCGTACAGCGTATTTGTCTCGTGGTGATCGATGTTTATGGTGAAGGGGGAAGTTTCGACCAGGCTGCGGCCAACATCGCCGAGGCGTTTAGGCTCCCCGCAATCCACGCAGATGAGGCATTCCACCCCCGGGGGCAGGGTGTTTGGCGGGTTTGTGACGAGCTGTGCGCCTTCCAAGAAGGCAAAGCGTTCCGGTACAGCATCTTCAATCCACATATGCACATTCTTGCCGAGTGCTTGTAGCACCATTCCGAGACCAAGCGTACTCCCCACGGCATCGCCATCCGGTCTCATATGCGAAATGACCGCTACCTCGTGCAGATTGGCGATTGCCTGCGCTATTTCCTGATGTGTATTTGATGTCCCCATAGGTCGGGAGTCGTTATACCATCCAATCCGGCGTGAGTCAATGAGGATGTAGTAAACGCATATGAAATGCGTTTACTATGTACGATTTTCGATGTACGATGTACGATTTGAGGAATTCGCGCGCGTTGCGCGGAGGAGGCGAAGCAAGTGCGGACGAGATGTCCTAGAACTTTGATCGGGGGGTGGTTCGAAAGGGGCGGAGGCAGACGGGGACTGCCTATGTACGATGTACGACGTACGATGTACAACACGCACGACGGCCCCGATGAGGGCGCACGCGTTAGCGGGCGGTAAGTGCGTATGGACAGCGCGAAGGCGCTGCCCGAAGGGCAAGTAGGCAATGGGGTGCCTACGAGTCAATTTGGAATTCGCGCGCGCTGCGCGGGGAGGCGGAGCAAGTGCGGACGGAGATTTGTTCCTCTGATCAGCTGAGCTTCCTCGTCCGTACGGTAAATACTTTGTCGCCTCGGCGAACTTTTTGGGGAAGTCGGACAAGAATCACGGAGCCTTTGGGTGCGTGAGAAACAGGGAGAGTGGCGCCGGTGGGATCATCGGCACGCATGTCCGAGACAATGTGACGCAGGATACCAGTGGTGGATCCGGTGATTTCGATCGTGGCGCCAGTTTGCAGATCGGAGGCATTCAGACGTATCTCGGCCACGCCGACGCGCGGGTAAAATTTGAGCACGGTTCCCGTAAAATCTCGTTGTTCGGCAGCATGACTACCGGGTGCACCACTCCAGCCATCCCACAACTCGCCCAGGTAATAGCCGCCGTGCCAGAATGAGCGGTTGAAAACACTGCGCAAACGCTCTTCCCACGCCTGCACGAGTTGCTCATTCCAATCGCCCCGAGCCCATGTTTGTGCGGCCTCGCGATACACGCTGGTGACTGTGTTCACATATGCTGCGGATCGCCCGCGCCCCTCCAGTTTGAGCACTGATACCCCAGCATCCAGCAACTGGTCGAGCACGCGAATGGTGCAGAGATCAGCGGGTGACATGATGTACTGATTATCGACTTCTAACTCAAAACCTGTTTCTGCGTCAATGGCGCGGTAGCGGCGGCGGCACAGCTGGTAGCAATCTCCTCGATTAGCGCTGTGATTGTGTGCGGCAAGACTCATGCCGCATTTGCCGGAGATGGCGATGCACAGCGCCCCATGTGCAAAGAGCTCGATGCGCAATGGTTTGCCACCTGGTCCGCAGATTGGTTCGCTCTGTACGGCACGTATCATCTCTCGGACACGTCCCAGCGTGAGTTCACGTGCCGGCACCACCACATCCGCGTACTGTGCACATGCGCGAAGTGCCTCGGTGTTGCTCACATTCGCCTGCACTGAAATATGAACTTCGAGTCCGATGCTGCGAGCAAAACGTATCACCGCCATATCAGCGGCAATCACGGCATCCACGCCCGCCTCTTTTGCTGAGCGAAGCAGCTGTTGCATTTCGTCAAGCTCATCATCATAGACAACCACGTTGCAGGTAAGGTAGGCGCGCGCTCCGCAAGCATGGCACAGGCGCGCCACACGAGACAAATCTGCCGCGGAGAAGTTGCTGGCGGCGTGAGCGCGCATATTGAGCTTGCCGACTCCGAAGTACACACTGTCGGCACCGGCACGAAGGGCAGCCGCCAAGCTTTCAAAGGAGCCGGCCGGAGCCATAATTTCGACGGCTTGACGCATGGAATTATTTTCGTTCGTTTTCACGGCGCAGAAGAAGGCGGAACTCTCGCTCAGGGCGACCATGTTGACGGTTGACATCCCCGAGCATTTTTTGAGCCGATGTCGGCAGGAGATCCCAAATATCCGGTTCAACGAGCATGTGGTCATTCCCGGCAAAAGATACATCCGCCTCCACCGTTTTGCCACGGCCCTCCAGACGCACACGGTAGGGCGATTTCTCCGTTTGCAACCACTCGTAGCGTATCACGCCGTGTCCCGCTCCGCGCCAGTGCGCCTTTGCCGGCAGCACCTCCACCCGTACTCGGGCGCTCTGCTCGCGCCACTCTCCCAATACGAGGTTGCGGGGATTTTCCTGCGGCCGAAGCAGCATGTACAGCCCGGTGAGCAACATGCTCACGACTGAGAAAAGCAGCCACCAACGCAGAATTTTGCGCATACGTATATCAAACGGATTGGCGGTAGAGCAGCGAACCCTATCAGGATGATTCGCTGGGGCTGTGTGCAGCGGCCTCGATGAGGAAGAGCTCCGCCACGCGGAAGGCTCGTCGGGCTGTCTCAGCGGCTGTGCGGTCGTCCATGAGCGCCAATCCCTCTTCCGTTACCTCACCCTTGAAAATTTTCCACGCTCGAGCGACTAATTCATCAGCATCCACGGCCGGGTTACCTTGGGCGGGCTGAGCGTTTGCCGCCTCATCCTCCTTGTGGTGGCGGTTGTGGCGGCGCTTACGCGACTTGCCCGACGGTTCGTGTCCGCCAACCACTTCAGGTTCCGGATAGGCGGGTGTACTAGTCTTTTGCGCTCCGGTTGCTCGTGGCTTGCGTGGTTTGGGTGCCGGTCCGCTCGCACTTTCCTTTGCTTTGTCCGTCGTGCGGCGTTTGGGTGGTGACTGCGATGAAGACGGTGCAGTCGTTTTGGAATCATCGGGTGTTTTCATCGTGTTTTTCATAAGGAAGTTGAGTGTTACGTTTTACATTGAAATACCAAGAAGTTTTGTGGGGCGTTCCATCTACGTTTTTCCAGCTCAGTTCCACAACGATCGGGGACTGGTAGAGACGCAGAGGCGGATTCCATTGCACCGCGCCGGACGAACTCTCCACTCTGCTCGGCACGCGTCCAAAACCGCTCACCACCATTTGCACAGTCGGCAAATCGATGTTTTGGACAGTGCCCACCTGTGCCGAGATGACCGCCAGTTCCTCATACACCTCTGCATTGGGCGCCGGATACACCGGAAAGGGGGGGATGGGTGAGTAGCGGTGCGCCTTGGCTGCCTGCTGCGTGTTTGCTGCACGTGGTGAAAAATCCACGGCACGCCGGAAAATAGAGCTATCCGTGCCAAACACCATGTACCGGTGTACCTGCAGTACGTCTTCCTGCACATCCACCTTGCCGGGTATCACGGTGAAAGCCACCACATACCCATAACTCGGCAACTTCCTGATCATTTCAGGTGTCACGTAGCCGCCCGGATAGCAGTATGCATTGATTGGCCCGAACAGCTCACCGAGCCGTTTAAAAGAGCCTCCCATTTCCACATCCATCAACTCTGAAGAAGCCTGCTCTCCGCGTGCAAGCTCCTTTTTCCATGTGCTGGGGTAATAGTGACTGGTGGAATGGCTGCCGATGGTGGCGCCGTGCTGCTGCATTTCTCGGATCATCTCGGGGGTCATACTGTCGCCACGTCCACTCAGGTATTTGGTGTAGAGAAACAGAGTGAACGGATACCCATACTCTTTCAGGATGGGAAAGGCATCTGTGTACACACTGCGCCAGCCGTCATCCAGTGTGATGAGCACACACTTTGCCGGCAGCTGAAGATTACCCAGTCGCCATTCCAAAAATTCTTTCATGCTGATGACGCGCAACCCCGCCTTGCGGATGTACTCCATCTGCTGACGGAATTCCGAAGTGCGCATCAGCATTTCCGTCACCGGTTTTGTGTTGCTGAAGTTGTGATACCCGAGCACCGCCACGCGCGTCTTCTCGCGAGCCACCGGATGGGTATTGTCGATTTCCGGCGAATCACCGGAGGAGTCCTCTTGCGCCGGTGTCGTCGCATTTTTCTGGATCGGAACACACTCCTCCACGGGATCCGGATTCATGGGCGGCGGCTCAAAATACTGCCCCCATGCACTCCCGACCAGCACCATTCCTATCATGTTCAGCAAACGCCTCATCTACCCACAAGACTAGCATATCACCCCCCCTTGGCAAGCCTTTTTTTTCTTGCAGTAATCCCCCTCTTGTCGTAAAATGACCCCATGAACAAAAAATTTTTCACCCTTGCTGCCGCTGCTGTCGCTATAGCCTTCTCTGCGTGTACAACATGCTACAACGAGCGTTTTTGCCAGGAACTCGTCGGACTGAGCAGCGCTCAAGTAGTTTCAACCTTGGGCGCACCGACCCATATTTACACCCAGGGATCCACTAAAGTGATGGAGTGGGCCTATGACGGAACCTATATGACCAACTACGTAGTGCCCGGTCACGCAGATTCTTGGGTAGATGCCCGTGGCGGGGTGCACTCCACCTTTGTGCCTCCCCACGAACAAGTGAATACCATCCCTCAGGTTGCTGTGTTGCGTCTCACGCTTGAGAAGGATCGTGTAACCGCTTACACATCGCAATTCAACGGATCCGGCATGTGCAACCACTTCATTCCCGAAAACTACATTCAGCGATACAAGATGGAGGACAAAGCCCGTTCTCGCAATTAATCCCTCACAGCATTCCCATGAAGAAGCCACTTATCGCATGTCTGATGGTGGGGGGTGCAGTGGCGGCTCCCCTACCGGACTACCCCGTTGTGTATGACCCGGTCACGCGCGGACCGGTGCAGAATCCGGCCTACGCTGCGCCGCATCCTGCTTCGCACTCGATGATGCCTCGCGGAGGCGTGCCGACTTCGGCTTCGGCCTACGCTGCGCCGGGTTACTCCGGACCTACCGCACAACATTACCCCCGCTACAGGGATCCCTCGAATTATGAGTTTACCATCTCTGTGAATTATGGTTTCAAAGCCAGTCCGGACAATCCGTACTCCTGCGACATGCTTGGTTTCGAGCTGGAAGGGGCCTATTACCTCACCGATCACCAAGCCGTCACTCTCTCCATCGGCTTTGCCGGTGGCGGGGATGATGAAAACCTCTGGGTTACTCCACGTGAGGGTCCTCCAATTCCCTGGACAGACAGTTTCGATCGCTCCTCCGTCACTCTTGCATTGGGCTACCGCTTCTCCCATCGGTTGAGCCGCTTTTGTGAGCTGCAAGCGGGCGCCAAGTGCGGCTTGGATGTGCAGAGCATCGATACGGAATTCGGCTATGGTTGGAGCGATTACTATTACGACAACCCATGGGATTGCGGGAAGCGCCATACCACTGCCGGCATGATTTACGCCGGTTACGTGAACTTCTGCTTTCCTATTTCCCGCAATGCCATGCTCCTTGTCGGCTATCAGTACCGTGGTTCCACCGCTAAGCCTGACGCCAAATACGGCTACCCCTATGACATGAGTATTCAGACCGGCACCATGCGCTGGCACGAAGTGCGCGTGGGTGCGGCCTTCACCTTCTGACCCCCGCAGCATTCAAGCCACCAGCCTGTCCGGCTCCTCGGTTTGTCGGGCGTATGATCAGGTGACAAATAGTTCCGATGGCTCCAAATCATTTCCGGATTCCCCTTCCCTTTCAACCTCCATTTTATGAAACTGCATTTCACCAAAATGACCGGCGCGGGCAACGACTTTGTCATGGTCGATAACCGCGATCTTTCGCTCTCTTCCCTGCTCACCAAGCAGACAATAGCCCATCTCTGCGACCGCCGATTTGGCATTGGCGGAGACGGTCTCATTGCCGTAGAACCGCCTACTGCCGGTGGTGAGGTACGCATGCGCTATTACAATTCTGATGGAGGTGAGGCCGAAATGTGCGGCAACGGCGCACGCTGTTTTACCGCCTTTGTCCACCGCCTCATCCCCTCCCACCCTGCCGACCTCTGCTTTGAGACTCTCGCCGGCATGATACATGGACGCGTGCATGCAGACGGTTCTATTACCATTCAGCTCACCGACCCCAAAGGGATGAGACTGAATGCGCTTCCTCCCTCTGCCACACTACCTGTCCCCGTCCATTTTGTGAACACCGGTGTACCTCATGCCGTTGCTTTCCTAGACAGGGTGGAGGACATCGATATCATGAAGCTGGGCGCACACCTGCGCTACCACGAAGCCTTTGCTCCTGCCGGTACCAACGCCAACTTCGCCTGCGTGCTTACCCCTCAACACCTCAAATTGCGCACGTATGAGCGTGGTGTGGAGGGAGAAACGCTTGCCTGCGGCACCGGTATGACCGCTACGGCCTTGCTGCATGCCGAACTCACCGGCGCGTCCTCGCCCATTCGGTTGGATGTAGCGGGCGGTTGCACTCTTTCCGTGGGCTTTGAAAAGGCGCCTGATGGCACATACAGTCACATCACCCTCACCGGCCCGGCAGTCGTGGTATTTGAGGGCACAATTTCGCTGTAGGATTGAGTAATGATTCCCCCGCTCCCCGACGGTCGCTCCATTGTGCTCATCGGTCTGATGGGCTGCGGCAAGTCCACCGTTGGTCGCGAATTGAGCCGCGCCACCGGTTTGCCCTTTTTGGATACAGATCTGCTCATCGAAGACCAAGTGGGCATGGAGATTCCGCGCATCTTTGCCGAATTGGGTGAGCCTCGCTTCCGGGCATTGGAGGTTGCTCTCCTCAATTATTTGCGGGATCATCCTTCTCCTCACTCATCCGGCATCATTTCCACCGGCGGCGGCATTGTCCTGCGTCCGGAGAATCGCGATACTCTGCGCTCCCTCGGCTTCGTCGTCTGGCTGGATGTGGATCTGCCCAATCTCCTTTCCCGTACTGCTCGCGCTCAGAATCGACCCTTGTTGTACGGTCAGGATCGCGAATCGCGCCTCCGTCAACTTCTCGATGCGCGTAGCCCGCTCTACGCTCAGACCGCCCATTTTCGCATCAACTCTTCTGAACTAAAAGTCGCTCAAGTTGTGGACATTATTCTGCAGCAGACCCATTCTTTTTTTTCTTAACGTTGTACTCTCGGGACTGACGTGATTGGCAGGGCAAACGTATCAGAAAATGCGTTTGCTATGTACGATTTACGATGAACGATGTACGATTTAGAACTCTAATAACCTCAAAATTTAGCGGATGGGGTGGGATTCGAACCCACGGAAGGTTGCCCTTCGGCGGTTTTCAAGACCGCTGCATTCAACCACTCTGCCACCCATCCGTATCTGACGCGAACGCGCGCCGCCATTGTAGCGAATTGCTCCCCGCGGCTCAAGTCTAATTTTTGGATAGACGCGGAAATGTGGATTGCAAGATTAAATGCAACAGGTTCTTGGCACAAAAAAGGGTGCCAAGAAGTTCAAAGTATGCTAGAG
>CANRJD010000011.1 GCA_947630815.1 uncultured Akkermansia sp.
AATAATTTAAATAAGTTGTTGATGCTAAATTCTATGCATTAAATCCTGTCCCTAGGTTTTCTAATGCGTTTGCCCTGGGGTCAAGCGCAGCCTGCATCAGCATTGTGCGCCCTCTTTTATCCTTTTCGTTGGGGTCGAGCTTTCCCTCCTTCGCGCCATGTTCTTTGAGGTGTTTCACGGTTTCATTCCGCCAGTAGTCATCATCGATCTCGTTGCGTGCGATTTGCAAGGCTGTCTTGCCCGCTTTATTCTTGATGTTCGGGTTCGCTCCGGCGTCCAAGAGGGCTTGAACGACGTGATAATTTTGATGTGTCACGGCCATCATGAGGGCCGTGTTGCCCTCGTTGTCCTGCGCGTTGATGCGGACGCCATGTTGCATGAGAAGACGCACTGCTTGAAGCGCTGATTCAACGTCTTGGGTGTAGGAGAAGGTAAAGAGAGGTGTTCTTCCCTTGGTATCGCGTACGCGCGCATCGGCGCCGGCACGAAGGAGCTGGTCAATCAGTTCCGCTTCCTCTGCGCGGAAAAGCAAGGTTTGACCATCCTGATCGATTGGCTTGTTCACGTCAACTCCAGCTTCGAGGAAAATGGAAAACACGAGGTTTCCCCAGTCCTTTACCCCCATCGCGGTTGGTGCTATGGAGAAGATGAGATTACCGTTTTCATCGACTTCGTTTGGACTCTCACCCGCTTTGAAAAACGCACGAAAAGCGCTGGTGTTGTCGAGGCTGTTGCCTTTTTCTTTTGCCCATGCCACCAGATCTGGTTTGTACCCGTGCCGTTTGAGAATTTGGATGATGTCAACATAGTCCTCGCAGGGGCGGTGACTGTAGAATCCGAGGCGACCGGAAGCGGAATCCGAATCGGAGAGGAGGCGTTGGGTCATATCCTTGGGGATACGAGCGCCGAGCTTAAGCAGAGGCTCGATCTTCTCCGGGTCCACGATTTGCAGTTCACCGGGGTCGATCCCCTTTTCCTTGAGCTGCTCGACGACCTCTACCGAGCCTTCTGCCATAGCGAGACTCATGGCTGATTTCTCTTCGCATTTCACGGTTGGATCCACCCCGGCATCCAGCAGACGCTTGGCAATCTTGCCGCCGCAAGTGCCGTTGACCATGAGGGTGGTCCACCCATCTTCCCCCTTTGCCAGGGGATCGGCGCCGGCATCGAGCAACATGAGGGCCAGCTTCTCCCGCCCGGCGGGGGACGATATCTCCGGCCTCAGTTTCCGAGCGAGGATATCCTTGGGCACGTCCGCCCCCGCCTTAATCAGCTGCTCCACCATGCGCAGGATGTCCGCTTCAGACTTTTTGCTCACGCGGTAGTTGCTTCCACCATAGAGTCGGTCTTTGAATCCACCATAGGCAGCATAATAGATAACGCCATTTCCAGCGGAATCTTTGGCATGTATATCTGCCCCTGCATCCAGCAGACGTTTCACAATCTCGGTGCGATGCGTAGAATTTTTCGTCTCGCCCGCTGAATTGGCAGCTGCCATCAGCGGGGTCAATTGATTATCTCCTGTCGCGTTGGGGTTAGCTCCGCGGGCAAGGAGGAGTTTTACATTGGTAAGGTTAACCTCGTCCGCCGCTTGGTGCAGAAGCGTTGCTTTGCCCAGCTCTCCAAGATTAACATTCCATTCCCATCCCCCCACGTGTCCAGACAATGCGTTCACGTCGGCATTGTCTTCGGCGTCAATGAGGGCAGGAGCGGCTTCTTCTTGCTTCAGCTGAGACGCGATCTTCATCTGCAGCTCGGGGTCGATGATATCCACTTTTGTTCCGAGCGCGCGGAGGAGTTGCAGCGGTTCCACTCCCACGCTGGAGAGATCCTCCGGGAGAATAAACTTCCTCGCACCGATGCGATAAAGAAGGGCGAATTTCATCGGACTTCCGGAAAAATCGCCCATTTTCCATTCCGTATTTTTCAGTTTGCTGAGTTTCTCTGCCTTGGCTCCACGCAGCTGGAGGATTGCACCCGCTTCATCGAAGAAGTTGTCTCCCGAAAAAAAGTCTTCCTCAATTTCTCCGGGAATGACGTGTTGATAGAAACACATGTCCCGCGCTTCCTGGCGGCTCAGCGGCTGCTTTTCCTTCTCGAGCGCCGTCAAAAAATCGCTCAGGTCTCCGTGAGATAAGTCGCCGGCTGTCTTGCCGGATTTACTCTTGATGGAGGCATCTGCCCCCTTCGCCACGAGCCAGCAGACCGCAAGACGGTTGCCCCGCGCAGCGGCATGCATAAGGGCGGTCTGCCCTAGCTTGTCCACGGCGTTGATATCGCCGCCTTTTTCGATGGCTTTGAGTTTTTTGAGCAGGGAGGCGGCACGCTTCTGCTCCTTGCTGAGCTTGGCACCCTTCGCTTGCTTTCCCGTACCTGCCGGGAAGAGGAGCTCCACTCCTTGCTGCGGTACACTCCCTGACGCACTTTCCTTCGCTGACGTCGCCCCCGTGAACCAAAGGACACAGACAATGGACAGAAATATAAACCACTTAAAATAAGTCAAATAACAAATCGGGGGGGGTAGCGACGATGTGTGACATAACGAATGCTGGAGTGACTAAGGAAAGTCTATCAGTTTTATCCTGCCGGAGCAAGTGAAAAAATCACAAAATGTTAAAGTTTCACATTTGCCGCACACGTGTCCCAATAAAATTTCTCCCAGGCTCATCAAACCTATTTTCATGCGTTTGCCTATGTACGATTTATTAATAATGTGCGCGTTGCGCAAATTTTTTCGGATCACTAACGTATGCAGGGATTCCTCTAGATCCATCATCGTGATGACCGCTGTCTCACGATTTTTGATACGTATAAACGATGATATCAGTCAATAAGAGTACTTTCTCCGTTGATGAACTCCTCCCAAATGCGTTTGCCCTAGCTTAATAGGAAGCTGCATTGACACACCGGGCATCGAGTGCTATGATGAGCGCCATGAGCACCACTGTGAACGAACATCAGCTTGCCGCCATTAAGAATTGGGCGGCAGAGGGAATGGATCTCAACGGCATTCAGAAAAAGTTGCAGAGTGAGTTTGGTTTGCACCTTACATTCATGGAAGTAAGGTTCCTGATGTTGGATCATGGGATAGAACTTGTCCAGGAAGATGCCCCTGCTGCAGCAAAACCCGATGAGGCCGACGAAGCGACACAGGACACACCGGAGGACGAGGCCAGCGGGAGTGTGCGTGTGGAGTTGGATGACTTGCAGCTTCCCGGCACACTACTCTCCGGGAAGGCGCATTTCCCGGGCGGGGCAGAGGGCGCATGGCAGATAGACCAGCTCGGACGCTTTGGTTGGAGTCAACTTACCGGCACACCTTCCCCGGAGGAGATGCAGAGTTTCCAGCAGGAGCTCACCGCCATGCTGCGCCGTGCATGATGGGAAAAGCGGAGAATATGACCCCATCGGGATGTTCTTCTCTATTGCTCGTTTCCTCTCGGATGCGTTGGCTGTGGCACCAAAGGTAAATCCGAAAGCGGGTAATTCGGCACGCGGGTGAGCTGCACCCCGTAGAGATCCGCGATGGCTCTCGCCTCCGATTTTTCGTAATCATCGCCGTAGTAGATGATTTTCACCCCGTGAGCGCAGAGCGCCTGCATGCAGGATGTGCAGGGCATTGTCGTACAGGCTACGATTCTCGCCTCCCCTCGCTTGAAAAGACTGCACAGATTAATTTCCGCATGCAGCATGAACTTTTGCCGTTCATCGCGAGATGCCCAGAAATCAGCCGGTGCAGTAAAGCCGGGGTAAAGTCCATTGTAGGCGGTGCCGATCACGCGGTTATCGGCGTCCAAAGCGGCCGCGCCCACCTTGCGGTAGGGATCCTCCGAGCGCAGGGCAGCGACATGCGCCAAGGCCATGACATATTCGGGAATGGAGAGGCGAGCCATGCCGTCGGATGGTGAGAGATTAGGCGTCCGGGAATATTTCGTCTTCCACCATCTGCTCGAGGGTTTGTCGGCGCCGGATGAGGGTGAACTTATCGCCATCCACCATGACCTCCGCCGCCAGAGGACGGGAGTTGTAAGTGGAAGACATGCTGAAGCCGTAAGCGCCGGCACTCATTTCCGCCAGCAGTTCGTCCGGCTTCACATCGGGCAAGCTGCGGTTCTGCGCCTGGAAATCGCCGGATTCGCAGACCGGTCCCACAACGTCCGCCACGATGGTATCGCCGCTGTGTTGACGCACGGGCCAAATTTCGTGGTAGCCCTCGTAGAGAGCAGGGCGAATGATATCGTTCATCCCTGCATCGATCATCTTGAAATGCTTGCTCTCGCCATTCTTTTCGTACACACAACGGGTGAGCATCACCCCGGCATTGCCCACCAAGCGACGTCCGGGCTCCATAAGAATACGCAGCCCCAGAGGCTTGAGGAGGGGGATAAGCGCCTGCGCATAGGAGGTGATGGTAATCTGTTCCGGGTGTTCTTTCCACCAGTCTGCGGATCCGGAGGCAAGGCACCCGTCATACACGATACCGATACCGCCGCCGATACTCCAGAATTCAATGCCATAGAGCTCTTTGAACTTGGCGGCCAGAGGCGCCACCTTTTGCACGGCTGTCACGAAGGGCTGCACGTCTGTGAGTTGAGAGCCGATGTGCATCTGTAAGCCGCGGATGCGCAGGTGCGGCATTTCCGCTGCAATGGCAGCGTAGAGTTGTTCGATGCGCGTGATATCCACACCGAACTTATTTTCGTTTGTGCCGGTTGTGATGTACTTGTGTGTATGAGCATCTACATTGGGGTTCACGCGCACAGCTACGGGCGCCTGCTTGCCCATATCAGCAGCGATGCGGTCGATGGCGCGCAGTTCATTCTCACTCTCGCAGATAAAGCAATAGATGCCGCATTCAAGCGCGTAGCGAATTTCAGCCTCCGTTTTGGCCACGCCGGCGTACGTGCATGCTGCCGGGTTGCCTCCCGCACGGATGATGCGCCACAATTCTCCCCCGGAAACAATGTCAAAACCCACACCACGCTTCGCCATCAACTGGAGGATTGCACCGTTGGAGCATGCTTTGACGGCGTAGGCAATGTGTACGTCCAGGTCGGCAAAGGCCCGATTAAATTCGTCCAGGTCGGTCAGGATCGTTTTGCGGCTGTACACAAAGGTAGGTGTGCCACAGGTTTCTGCAATGTCTGCCAGGTTCACGTTTTCGCAGTAAAGCGAACCGTTTTTGTAAGCGAATTGGTGCATAGGATGGGATATCGATTGTTGTTGAAAGAATTAGTTGTGGGGAACATCAGGCGTATCGGCCTTGTTTTGCGGTTCAGAGTGTGTCGCATCATCAATAATTGCGGCCACCCACTGTAAGTCGGTAGAGTGCTCCATGGCCAGCTTCAGGAACATGGTAATAGGCACCGCCAGCAGCATGCCAATGGGACCCCATACCCAGCCCCACACAATCACTGAAATCAAGACCATAGAGGTAGCCATGCCGAATTGCTTGCCAAGGAAGAGGGGTTCGATTCCGTTGCCTATGACGAAATTTATGCCCAGGTATCCCCCCGCTACAATGAACATGCTCCCCCAATCCCTCATAATCAGCGCCAGCAAAATAGGCGGTATGGCCGCTACGATGGATCCGATGGTCGGTATGAAATTCAGTACACATGCCACAAACCCCCACATGAAATCAAGGGGAACCCCCATGCAGTGGCAGAGTGCCCATGCCAGCAACCCGGTACTCACACTTGCGAGGGTTTTTATGATCAGGTATTTTTGAACGCCTCGCAGCGCATCGAGCACCGTCAGTTTGCTCTGCATACTGTTCGGCAGGCTGTTCAGATTGCGCCGAAAAAGCGGGGCTTCCCCCAGCATGAAGGTCATCAAAATGAGCACTAAGACCGTCACCGACATGAAGGAGAGTACCTGCCCGGTGAGCGATTGTGAAAAGGCGATGATTTGTTGGCTATTGACGATATCGAGGAGGTTCGTCTGGGAATCGAAGAGATTGTGCAACTGCTCGTGAAAAGGAAGTTCTTTGGCCAAGTCGAGGAGATCATTCACACGCGACTTAAGACGCGGCATAAAGTCGCCCTGCAGGGTTGCCTTCATATCCGCTGTCAAAAATTTCATGAGGTAAACCAGCCCACAGAGCACGGCCATATCCACGATGACCGTGCAGGTCACAGCCAGCCAATGTGGGAAGCGTATCCCTCTGCGCATGAGGTCGATGATTGGGTAACTCACAATAGCGAGAAAGGCAGCCAATACAATGGGCGCCGTCACTTCCCGTGTGTATTTTAGGCCAAAGAGCACAATGAAGGCTGCTGCTGCCACCAAAAGGGCGCGTGCCCCATCACCCATTCCACTCTGCATTTGTTTAGCTTGCTCCGTCGAGTATCCTTCTGGCTTCACCCTGCTCATCGCCGCCATTCTATCCTCCCAACCTCCATATTTCAAGGGAGAATCGTACCATGAACGTTTTTTTCCTCCCTCGGCTTGTAAGTTTCGCCACGGCAAACGCATTTTCTAATGCGTTTGCCATGCATGTTTCGCATCTGAGCTTGACAGAGTCGGCAGCTCATGGATATAATGACCCCGGATTTTCGACGGCACGATATATGGCCATCAGGTTTCGTACAACAGACACCGCTCGTGGTAGTATCGAATCGCTGCGTCATCGTACGCGGCGGCGTGCGGTTGTTCTGATGGTCATCATCCTCTCCGCTCTATTGGGTATTTTGTATGTTACCAAGATTCTCATAGCGACGCCTCCCATGACCGAGTTTATCGTGTACCAGGGAGATACTGTTCAAGATGAGGTTCAGACAACGCCAAAAGTTCGTGATATTTCCGGTGGCAAGCCGCCTGCTGCGCCTCCTGTGGCGCCCATTATCGCAGCTACAACAGATATAGCCAATCCGTCATTTACCATGGATGTGGATATGGACACTCCCGCGATGTCCACGAGTGGCTTTGATTCGGTGGGCGGCAATGGCTTGGGCGATGGTATGGGTGAGGGATCCGGGCGTGGAGGTATGGGCGGTAAGAAGGTAGATTCTGCTTTCGCCGGCTACTTCTGGGATCTGAAGCGCACGGCGAATGGCAAACCGTCTGCCTACGAGAACGAAATTAGCAACGAACAGGTTCTCGAGTTCGAGAGCAATTTCTACAACAAAGGTTGGAATCCCGACGCGCTCGTTATGTACATGCGCTCCAAGCTGCAGCTGTACAGTACCTGTTTCTTCATGCCGAACTGCAAGGACAACGAGGCGGTGCACGCCTACGATCCTACCGGCAAACAGGGGCTAAAAAAGAGCCGCTGGCTTGTTGTGTACCGCGCCAAGGTGAAAGCTCCTGCTAGCGGGACGTTCCGCTTCGTGGGGGCGGCAGACACAGTGATGGCCGTGCGTTTTGACGGACGCAACGTCTTGGCTTGCGGTCTGCACAACCTGCGCAATGCCACGTGGAATGAACCGTTCGAAGACAAAGAAAAACGTGCCACCCTTATCGTAGGGTACGAGGGTATCAAAGAAGTTTGGGGAGTTACCGATAAGGAGCTTAAGGATGCGGAGAGTATGAAGGAACGCAAAGCGAGCCCCATTGTAGGTTTTGAGGTAGGCGACCCCGTCACCGTCAAGGCCGGTGAGTGGTACGAAATGCAGGTGATGATTTCGGAAATTGGCGGCGGCGAGTTTGGCTTCTGCTTACTCATCGATGAGGAATCCGGTGAGAAAAAGACCGATAAGGATGGCAACCCCATCTTCCAACTTTTCCGAACAGCCTTTTCCGCCCCCAATGTTGAATCTGCTTATGAGACCATCCTCGAAGAGAACAAGGTGGGCGATTTCCCTCTCTTGAAAGAAATTCCATACGATCCGGATAGCCGCATTTGGGAGGCTAAACCCGTGGATCTCTCTGTGAAGATGAAGTAACTCCCTTTCCGGGGCAGGGCAAACGCATTAGAAAATGCGTTTGCCCTGCCGTTTTGTATTGGCAAACTGTGCAAGGTGTGCTAATATGCCTTAGCGATCTTCTTCTGACATTTAACTTTTCCGTATTATTATGGGTGTACTATTGAGACGAGTGGTGATTGTGCTTGGACTGTTGGGGTGCATGTGCAGTATGAGCAGCTGCACAACGGTCACGCAGTTCTTGCATTATTTGCTGAACATACCTGGTCAACTACTCAACTCTGTCACACCGAGATGAGAGGGAATCGACGAGTCATACTGGCGTTGCCGGTGGTTGCCGTGGTGGTGTCGTGTCAACAGGGTCCGCCTCCCAGGGGGAGTTTGGGCGTACGGACGTATTCGGATGCCGTGGTGCACATAGGGCAGGTGGATCCCGCGTATCAGGCCTATTTCCGTCCTCAAAATGCTGCCAATTATTCACTAAACGACCAGCGCCGAGCGTACATGGCAGCCGCGCAGACAGCGCGTACTCCGGTGCGCGCCTCGGATTATCATCCGGGGGATGTACGGCGCGTCGTGTCATCCAGTCGCAGGAGTCGCGTTTCCGGCAAGGCACGTGTGGTGCGGCGTAAATTGAAGAGTTCGCGGAGGCATGCTGTTGCCTCGCGCAAACGCTCGTCGAACCGCTGATTTTCACTCCCGATTCTCACATGGGAACGCTCTCGAAAAATGACGATGTGTCAGAGGTTGCGCCCCTGCAGGACACAGCGACTGCCGAGATGATGCGGGGGAGTGATGATGTTGACGATCGGGGAATGAGGGAGCAGGAACTTTCACGTAATTTGTTGGGTTCATTGTGGGGCAGTGGATTGCTTTTGCTATTGATCGGCGGGCTTTATGAGTTGTACGCGTGGAGCAGCGAGGGGCGTGCTCATTGGCTGTATTCGGCATTGGTGGTCGCCGTGCCTTTGGTGGTCATTGTAGCGCATGTGCGGCGAATGCGTAGGCTGCGGCAGCCCATTTTTCGGCTGGGTTTTATCGTGTTTCTCGCAATGAATTCGCTGGTTTTGCCGGTTCTTTTCTATTTGCCAATGCTCTGGTTGAAGTTGTTTGGTCCATTCTTTGCCCTGGGGTATGGGCTTAGTTTTTTGTGGTATGGAGCGACCTACAACAGCCTGCCTCATTTGTTGACAGCGAGTTTACTTGTGGTAGGAGCCGTGGTCGGCATCCCATTCTGCTATAGTTTAGCTCCGGCTTTGGGTGGAGCCGTTGTCTTCATCGCGGGTATTGCTGTTCTCGTGTTGGCGTATCGCATGGGTAAAATTCGGGAGGCACGAGTTGCCGCCAAGATTCAGGCATTGCGCAAGCAGCAGCTCAATCGAAAATCGGCTGAATAAACCCCGCTTGGTTGGTGAGCGTTGCAATGCGTCGCTTCGCTTCATCGCGCGAGAGGCGCACAAGCCCATCCGTGCCGAAGGTTTCGCAGGTGCAAGCCGCCACGGCGCTCGCGCATAGAACGGATTTTTGCATTTCTTCCCACATGGGACGTGAGCCTTTCATGTATTTGCTCAGGTAGCCGGCAAGCGCGCCCAGGTAAGTGTCGCCCGCGCCGGTGGGATCCACGGCGTGCTCGATGTGCAGAGCGGGGCAGTGGAAGAAATCGATCCGGCCGTCATCCCTGCGGTGGTAAAGATCGGAGCCCTCGCTGCCATGCTTGACGATCGCATAAGAAGGACCGGCGCGCAGCAGAGCCAGGCCGGCAGCGTACGGGTCATCGGTTTGGGAAAATTCGCAGGCTTCCTCATCGTTCATCAGAGCGGCATCCACACTGCTCAGCAGCTTACGGGTGTAATCCGGTTCGCGTATGATCCAGCTCTTCATGAAGTCCGCCAGTTTAAAGGCTGATGGATTGCACTGCGAGAGCATGGCCACTTGCAGAGGGGGAGTCACATTTGCCGCCACGACGATGCCCTCGCAACGCCGCAAGTCCATGGGCAGTTCCGGACGCCAGAGAGCTTGCACTCCTTCTGTCGTTTTTAGCGTCGTGCGCAGGTTCATATCCTGCTCGTATTGACCGGTCCAAGCGAAAGTAGAACCGGGCAGGCGGGCGATATGTTGAAAGCTGATCCCTGCGCTCTCATAGAGCTCCTGCCATGCGGCGGGATAATCATCCCCAACCACTCCGATGAGGGTATGCGCATCACACATCAGACGCGCTGCCAGCGCGGCATATATGCCCGAACCGCCGGCCACGGCATCTGCCCGTCCATTTGGGGTGATGAGCGTGTCGATGGCAATCGTGCCGTAAATGATGAGCGGGGCAGGGGTCATTGATCCTCGGTATTTTGCATCATGCGCAGCAGCGTTGATTCATCGATGACGGGGATGCCAAGCTTGGTCGCTTTGTCGCGCTTGCTGCCGCCGCCTTCTCCCGCAACCAAATAATTGGTCTTCTTGGTGACGGAAGCGGCTGCCTTTCCCCCTGCTGATGCGATGCGCCTTTCCATTTCGTCGCGCGGAACACTCAGACTGCCCGTCAACACAAAGGTGAGGCCGGCGAGGGGCCCTTGCACTTCGTCGACAAAGCTCTCGGCATAGCAGTCCGAGGCGGGGTTGATACCCAATTCGCGCAGGGTGGTGAGCACAAGTTGCCCGGCGGCAGATGCCAGGTACGCCCGTAGTTTTCGACACGAGACTGAGCCGATGGGGTTGACAAGGCGCAGTCCGTTTTGCCCCACGGGCTCTATCGTCAAGTAACCTCGTGCGGTGTAAGGCGCCGAGGTCTGCTCGATTTTCTGCGACAGTTCGGCGCGCTGGTTCTCAAGCTCGGTTTTATCTTTGCCCTTGTTGGTGGGAGAACTCGGGTTTAGCTTATTGTAGCGCGCTATGTGATCTTCCAACTCCACGAGTGATCGCAGGTAGGCGGATTCTGCCAGCTCTTGCATGTCGCGGTGGTACTTGGCAACTTCGCGCGCGGTGACCGTGCCGATGGAAGGGATGCCGAAGGCCGTTATCCAGCGTTCCAGTGGGAGTTTGCGTGCTTTCTCCAAGGAGTCGATAGCCTTGGCAGCATTTTTTTCGCCAAAGCGTCTCGGTTCCTCCGATGTACCCAAGTTCAGCGCGCCAAGTTCGGTTTGGGAGAGGCGGAAGAGATCCAGAGGCGAGTGAATCATCCCTCTGTTTACCAGAGCCTCCGCCACAACACCACCCAAGTTTTCGATGTCCAATGCCGCTCGTGAGCAAAAGTAGCTTGTGCGCGTCACGGCTTGTGCAGGGCACGCAAAATTTGTGCAGCGCCACGCCACTTGGCCTTCTTCCTGCGTGACGGGCGCTCCGCAGCTCGGGCACACGCCGCTCACCGCCTCAACCAAGTTGTATCGCGCGGCGTCATCCGGTCTTTTCCCCTCAATGACCTTCACCACAGATGGGATGATTTCTCCCGCCTTTTCAACAAGTACGGTGTCGCCGATGCGTATGTCCTTGCGGGCGATCTCATCCTGATTATGCAGCGTGGCGCGGGAAACAGTAGAACCGGAGATGAGCACGGGCATGAGTTCCGCTACGGGTGTGAGTACTCCGGTGCGCCCAACCTGTACTGTAATTCCCAGCAGCTTGGTTTCTTTTTGTTCGGGCAAGTATTTGAATGCCGCCGCCCAGCGTGGCGCGCGCGCCGTGGCTCCCAATTCATCTCGGCGCGCATAATCATCCAATTTGACCACGGCTCCATCTGTTCCAAAGCCAAGCTCGCGCCTCAGCTTGTCCATTTCTTTCACCGCGGCGCGTAATTCGTCAAGGTTGTGGCCATGCAGGATGGGCTTGTTGTACGGTATCTGCATTTCCGACAGCAGGCGCTCGTAATCATCCGTGTTGCGCAAAGGCTTGCCATCGTACGCACCCATTCCATGTGCCAGAAAACGCAGCGGGCGGCGAGCCACCTCCGCCGCATCAAGCAGCTTGATAGTGCCGGCAGTGGCATTGCGAGGGTTGGCGAATACGGGCAAACCCTCGGCGTCGCGGTGGGCGTTTAACTCGTCAAATTGAGCGGAAGGCATGTAGATTTCACCGCGTACTTCCAGCGTCCTCGGCGCACTGGGCGGAAGCTGCTGTGGTACACTTTGTATCGTGCGCACATTCGCGGTGATGTCATCGCCCTCGCTTCCATCCCCACGCGTGGCGGCGTAGGAAAGCTTGCCCCCGCGGTACATGATTGTCACTGCGCAGCCGTCAATCTTCGGCTCCACCACCACATGCGGTGCAGGGTCGCCCAGCGATTGACATAGCCTTTCGTAAAAATTCACCAGTTCCTCGTCTGTTTCGTGCTCTGCCTGCGGTTTATGCTCAAAGACATCGTCGATGCTCAGCATGGGTACGGGATGCCTCACCTTGGCGAACCCCTCCGACAGATCATTTCCTACTCGCTGTGTGGGTGACTCCGCCGTTCTGTACTCCGGATGACGACCCTCTATCTCCTCAATTTCACGGTAGAGTCGGTCGTACTCTGCATCTGTGATTTCGGGCGTAGCTTTTGCGTAGTAAAGCTCGTTATTGTGACGCACAATGTGACACAGCTCCTCGTACCGCTCTCTCTCGTCCATCTCCTGCCGGTCTGCGTACTCAAATAGATCCATACTCACGCGCAGTATAGCATGTTCCTTCCTTTCGGTCAATGTGCTTCCCTTTCGTTTCAGAGCAATCGCATTTGAGTAAAGTCAAAAAGTATAGGGGTGCCCAGGCCGGTTGATCACGTTCATTTCCGAGCGCGAAGAGCTGAGGTGGCAGTGCGCTCCGTGAGATGAATCAAGTCGAACTGAATTTTAGGCTTGCAATATCAAAATAGAGAAAAATTGCGCCTTAAATACCCTCTGTTTTGCGATTGTGGTGTACATCTCTTTTTGAAAGAGATGTACAGCATAAAATGCGATAAATTTTTTTCAATAAAGAATTTGTGTCTCGATGTGTCTGCGATAACAAACGAGTCTGATTGATGTTTTGTCATCTATCTCGTTTTTTCTAATATTTCAATGATAATACTTTATGAAGCGAATCGGTGAACATCTCTTTCAAAAAGAGATATACTGGCGGAAATCGGGAGTTGAATCACCCGTTGAGAACCATATAAGCCACATGGAAAGAATCATAAATATCATAGCGTTTGTTGTACTGTGTGTCGCAGTATATTTTGGAATCCAGTACTCGAGTCGAGCCGATGATGCAAGAAATGAGGCAGAGAGAATACACAAACAGATAGAGGAACTTGAGTGCGATATCGAAGAAATCAGCCAAGAACAGGACAATCAGGATCTTGAGGGCTTGAAAGAAGAAAAAAGAGGATTAGACGATACGATCTTTTCTTTGAAGGAGGATCTTGGAGTTGATGGTGGGGAGGGAGAAGGTGAAAAGCTGGTGCTGAAGAACAGACGGAGGAGGATGAGGAGGGTGAGACCGAAGAATAATTTTTTAAAAGAAGTTAGAAAAATGGGAGTATTCATACGAATTCTGGCTATAGTTGCTGCATTATGGGCGATTTTTGTATATTACAAGGCGACGAAAAATGAGAAGCAACTGAGTAATAATCGAATCGAGTTGCGTGCGCTCCAAGAGAAGTATCATGATACACAGGCACGATGCGAAATAGCCATTGAGAAGAAAAATTTGCTTCGCGATGATATCAGGCTCAAGCAGAGAGAGGTGCGAAGCCTGCGGAAGAAACTCGCGGAAAAGCGCAATAATGACGCAAACAGGGAATGGCAGGAACGTGAGAAACAGGAGCGTGCAAGGCGGGAACGTAGGGCTCAGCAGGAAGAGGAAGAGCGTGCAAGCCGAGCACAGCGGGAAGAAAAAGAGCGTGCAAGGTGGGAGGTTCGGGAACAAGAACGGAGAATAGAATACGCTAGAGACCGATTGTTGAATCAAGTGACGCCACCCTATATCCCTTCTGATGAGATTCCCAAAAATGATTTTGGAACGATGGATAGATTGAATTCAGCTTGGAGCGCAACCATAAGGGGGTTGATTAGAGCGGCACAAAAAAGAGATCGTAAAAAAATTCAAGAGTTGGTAAAGAAACTCCGCAAAACAGCAGACTCGGCTGATACTTTCCTAAAAGGCGCAAAATATACTCAGGAAACGGAAAAGGTCATTCAGGCAGTGTCTGACATACTTCAGGCGATCAAAGAGATACAAGAATTGCAAGGAAGAAGGAACTCGCAACGGTGACAATGGGGTGACTTCTTACGCAGATTGACAAACGGCGGGGATTGCGATAGAGTTTGTGGCGTATGAAGACGCGACTTGCAGTGCTTGGCTCGGGTTCCGGGTCAAATTGCCAATCCATTTTCAACGCTATAGATGATGGGCGGTTGAATGCCGATGTCGTCATCGTGCTTTCTGACAATCCGGACGCTTTTATTCTGAAACGTGCGGCCCAGCGCGGCGTACCTGTCGGCATCCTGAATTGCCGCGGTTTCAAGAACAAGTTTCCGGAGGAAGAGCAGGCGGCTCTTGCCCGACAACTTCGGAAAATGCAGGTGGATCTGATTTGCCTAGCGGGCTTCATGCGTTTGGTGAAGCAACCCTTGCTGGATGTGTTTCCCCGCCGTATTCTGAACATTCACCCCGCCCTGTTGCCAAATTTTCCGGGTGTAGAGGCCTGGAAGCAGGCGCTGGAGGCAGGAGCTACCCAAACCGGCTGCACGGTGCACTATGTGGACGCCGGCATGGATACGGGCGAAATCCTCATGCAAGCCTATGTGCCCGTGCTGCCCGGAGACACGCCGGAATCGCTCCACGCACGCATTCAAGTGCAGGAGCATATTCTTTATCCGGCCGCCATTCAATCAGCTCTCTCGCGACTCTGAGTGTTGCCCGATTTCTCGCGCGTCATCCAGCGCATGAGCGCATAGAGCGCCGCCAGCAGAAACACACCGCCCACGATCAGCCCCGTTTCATCCTTCACGGCGTGAACCAGGGTCTCCGGGGACTTCAGGATATCCGGGTGCTCGCGGCCGACTTTATCACCAAACCACGCGAGCACGGCGCACCAGATGGCGGAACCGGAAATGGTGGCGAGGGAGAACGTGAGAAAATCCACGCGTGCCAGCCCGGCAGGGATGGAGATCAGATGACGCACCACGGGAAGGAAGCGTGAAAAGAAGATGCCTGGCGCCGAATAACGCTGCATGAATAATTCCGCTTTCGTCAGCTTGTGCTCCGGCATGAAGAACCATCTGCCAAAGCGCAAGATGAACGGGCGACCCACCCACAGCGCCATGGCGTACATGATGCATGAACCGACGTAAGAGCCCACTGTACCAGCCGCCACCACGCCCCAAAAACTCATTGTCCCGTCCGGATGCGCAGCCAAAATCGCCGCAGGCGGCACCACCACCTCACTGGGTACCGGCAAGATAGAACTTTCCATCGCCATAAGCAAAGCCACTCCTGCGTAACCGAGGTCTTCAACCCACTGCATCCAGATGACCAGCCATTCGTGCATGCGCCTATTATGCCTGCCGGGCACTGGTTTGGAAAGACTTTTCTTGCTCCTTTACGTCGCTGATGCTAGAATGCGTGCATGAAATTCTATGTGGTGGCCGGCGAGAAAAGCGGCGATAAGCAGGGGGCTCTGCTCATGCAGGAGCTGCAGAAATTGCGCCCGGAAATTTCTTTCGCCGGACTGGGAGGCAGCCGCATGCACGCTCTGGCACCGGATTCCATCGAGGATTGGGCAGAGCAAGCCGCCGTTATCGGTGTGGTGGAAGTGCTGCGCCACGCGCGTTACTTCCTGCGGCGTCTCAAGGAGATGGAGGAGCGCATAGTGACCGACAAGCCGGATGCCCTGCTGCTCATCGATTATCCCGGCTTTAATCAGCGCCTTGCCAAGCGCGTGAGGGCACGCTGCCCGGGCATCAAAATCATCTGGTTCATCGCTCCCATGGTGTGGGCCTGGCATAAAAGCCGCATTCCCAAGCTTGCCGCCATGCTCGATCTCATGCTCTGCACCTTCCCATTTGAGCGCCCCCTTTTTGAGAAGGCTGGTCTGCGCACCCGTTTCGTCGGTCATCCTTTGGCCGATGAAATCATGGCCACGCGCAATAGCGACGTCCGCGATGCGCAGCTTATAGGTTTTTTCCCCGGCTCCCGCAAGCGCGAGGTGGATCGCCATTTCCCCATCTTTCTGCAGGTGGCCACACGCTTGCGTTCCTTGCATCCGGAGTGGAAAATCGAGACTTCGGCCTCTTCCCCGGAGCTGTTGAAAAAAATGCAACGCATGGCGAACCGTGCCGGAGTGCCGGAGGATGTCCTGAACATCCGCTTGGGGAATTACCACTCCCTCATGGATCGCGCGCAAGCCGCACTTGTGACCTCCGGAACCGCCACCTTGGAAGCGGCGCTGCACAATCTCCCCTTTGCCTTGGTTTACAAGGTGGCTTGGGGGACCTACCTGCTCGGTCGCTTGTTGCTCACCATCCGCTTCATCGGCATGGTCAATATTCTGGCGGATTCTGCCATCACGCGCGAGCTTATCCAGCACGAATTTAACGCAACCAACTGCATTGCCGAGCTGGAGAGGCTCATGCAGCCATCCGAGCGTGATAAGACATTGCGCGACATGCACGCCGCAGTTTCTTGTCTAGCGCAGAGCAAGGGGGCTGCCGCTTCAGCCGCCCAGGAAATCCTTCAGCTCTTTTGAAGACCGGAGACGGCGAAGGCTTCGCCCATGTACGATGGACGATTTGGAAAGTGAGTGCGCGTTGCGCGCGGGGATGCGAGGGGAATGTGATGAAGCCGTGCGCGGGAGTGAGGACAGTGCGGATGCGCTGCCGTTTTCTCTACTTTTCCGCTTTCCCCAAACGCGTTCGCGTTGGCAGATGGATCAAGATGGCTACTCCATCCCTTCTAGCCTCTCCTCCTCTTCGGCCTCTTGGCGCTTCTTTCGATTTTCATCCCCCGGAGCGCGGTATTTGATGCGGATGGCACAGGGGAAGAGGGGATCCTGATGGCACGAAATTTGGCCGGGGAGTTGCATGCCGTCAATGATCGCACGCATTCTTTGATCGAACTGCCTCACTTCCTGAATCTCCTCGATCACCGCTACGATATCAATATCCTCTTCAAGGGTCTTCCCGGAGAAGAAATTTTTGAATGCAGCTTCTGTGGGGAAAGTCATCAACTCATTCTCCATGGCAAAAAGTCCGGTAAACTTCTCGTTAGGGAAGAGGCTCTTTTTCCATTTGCGACCTTTCTTCATCTGCTCATCTGACATATCGAACCACTCTCCCCCCCAAGTCGGGTCAACGTGCGCCCAGTGATCTCCCAGATAAACGAGATTCCACGCATGACCTTCGTCGCTGTCTTTCATATCCCCGGCCATCATGCAGCATGGAATTCCTGCCATCTGAAGCAGCAGCCAATTTGCTTGCGCATACGAGTCACACACTCCTTTATGTTCAAGAATCATGTGCTTTCCATCCCATGCACTGTACTCTTCAGAGCAAGACCCGCCTTTCAGTGCGCTGGCAGGCAAAGAACCCGCCTGAATCAATTTGTGAGTGTTGTACGCTTGAAAGTCATATTCACAATTCTCAGCAAACCAGTTGAAAATAGCCTCCGTCATGATGCGCATACTTGGAGCATCATCGAGCACCTCAGCTTTGGCCTCCGCCATCTTATCGACACTCATGCCCTCATCATCAATATCCTTCTTGATTTTCTCGAGCAATTCCTCAGCTACCTCCAACGCCTCTCTTTCCTTGGGTTTCAGCTCAACGCTGTCCGGGTCGCGGTAGGCTTTTAGAATGCGCACAACTGAAGTGTTTGTGATTTCGCAAAAAAGTTCCCTATCTTTGTCATTCTCGAGCGCCGGCTCCGTGCTTTTCTTTTTCTTCCGCTTGATTCGCGACGGTTGGCTATCTTTTTCCTCATTCAGAATCCTATAGGTGGCTCCCATCCCTCCGAGACGATGCAAAGGTATAACGTCGAAGAACTCTTCCTCACTGAAATCCTCCCACAAGTTCTTGGGTAACTTGATCCGCAGATATTGTTCACAGGTGATGGCCCGTGTCAGCAATTCCTCGATGGCTTGTTGGTAATTTGCGGGGCAGACCAATTCCACGGAATCCATGTCCTCCTTTTCACTTTCTCCCCCGTTCTTCTTGCTCCCGGCCCATACCATTGACGCGCTTACCGCCATGCAAACTCCCATCCGAACGATCCCTTTGATCGCTTGTTTCATGCCTATGATGTCTGTTATGCGTGTGAGCATTGATGCCACAATACCATTTTGCCCACCGTTTCGCAAGAAAAAACGCGAACTATCTACGATTTAATTCATTTGCGATTTGCGATTTTCTGGCGTTCCTCAAAAAACTCTCGACGCCATCGCTTTCCGGACGAATCGCTACCTAAACTGGTGCCCATTTTTCGACACATTGGAAGTATCAAGGCCATGACATCATGTCATGATCTTATTTTTTCTCGGAAGCTTGCTGCTCTAGAATCCTGTGAAAGACAAAATAATCATCCTGAGCTTTTCTGATCAAGCTGAACACTTTAGCGTATTTAGGATCTGTTTCTCTTTGGCTCCCCCAATAATAACATCTTGCAGAAGGAAAAGGTATCGCGCCTTTCTCCAACATAAGCGCCACCATCTCTTCATCATTTAAGTAAAAAGCAATCGAAAGCGGGGTCATCGTCGAGGTGCCCACGCTTAACATATCATTCAATTCTTCCGGATGAGACCTGATGTGCTCCATTACCTTATCTCGTGAAACTTTTTCATCTCGATAGTCCAGTAAAAGAATCAGCATTGCGCTCTTATAGTGCCGTTTAGCACCGGGTACTGAGAATTCAGGATGATTGGGGTTTCCTGGACGATAAACGCACTGACCCTCCGCATACACGGAAGGAAGAAGCAGAGACAAGCCTACAAATGCGGTCAAAATATTCTTTTTCACAGGCTTGTTATGCCACACTAAAAGCCTTGGGTCAAGATTTAAAAATTTTTGACACAGCGGCGGGAGGTATGTCCTCCCGAAAGAAAGTCTCTGCCCTTGAATCCCGCTTCGCCCCGCTTTGGGATGCCCTCGGAGTCGCAACCGGACAAAAGTAGCGTACACACCATGTGTTGCAAGCACGTCATTATGCTGGCAGAAAAGCGCAAGAAGAAACGTAAGGGAGAGGAGCGCCAAGGAAGTTGAAAAGAGGGGGATGTGAAATTGGTTCGGTAGTTATGGGGCTGTCCAACTATAGTCGGCGGTGTGAGAGGGGGGCGAAAGCCCCCTACTCGATAACCAGATGCACGTATAATTTCAGTTCTCGCTCTTGAGAATCATTTTGTTCAATTCATACTTTTGCTGTGCCCTGTGTATCATATCTATGATTTCCGGCTTTATTTCACCGCCGTAAATACATGAAACCATGTCTATGATATCTGTTCCTCTCTCATACGGGAAAGGAATAGCTCCTTTATCCAGCATAGCTTTAGCTAATTCAACATTAATCTTTGATATCACAACCATCAGGACTGTCATAGCAATCCCATCATGGAAGCAGACATCATTAACTTCCTCGGGATGTTCTTCTATTGCCTTTAACATCCTTGCCGGAAATTCCTTTGCATCATCCTCACATTTGACGCTGTTAATAACTTCAAAGAGGTGACTACGGTACTTGAGTTCAATTGCTTTTTTGCTATCCATAAAAGCAGGGTGTTTTGGATCTCCCGGCACTTCAAGTGAATCGGCATAAACGAAACTTACCGTTATGACCTTTTTAGGAGAAAGATCTTCTATTTTTTGCTTTATAGGTATGTATCCATCCGGGAAAAATATAACTGTCCCGTCTGTATAGGTTACAGCATCTTTGGCAAGACCATAATATAAAAGGTCTCTAAGACCTTTTAACTGCACTGTGCCCAACGGTAAAAACTCTTTTTTATGCTGCTAAGTTTGTAAATATGGAGATCATACACGGGCTTTGAATTCCAATAATCTTCCATAATAAAAATAATTGCCCATCATTCGTCGTCCACCACCATTTGGCGAAAGCGTACCAGCAAGCTTCTCGCCATAACGTTGGCAGATCATTAAACGGAATCGCTTTTCCCGTTCCCCATAGTTCAGGCTCTCTTTCATCTCCCCATATTCTATTATTGATCACCTCATCTCTTGTTCTAGGCGTGCCTTCCATTACTTTGCGTATGTCGCATGCGGCACGGGAACTTGAACCAAATACCGATGAAACATTTTCAGGAGACAATTCTTTATGATTGGAAACTATGGGGGGCTCCGCCTGCAACATTTGAACGAAGGGGACTACTATTAGTGGCAAAATGATTTTTTCATGTCTGAATGAGGGCTTTGTATAAACTGGTGCCCATTTTTCGACACCTTGGAAGTATCAAGACCATGACATTATGTCATGACCTTATTTTTTCTCGGAAGCTTGCTGCTCTAGAATCCTGTGAAAGACAAAATAATTATCCTGAGCTTTTCTGATCAAGCTAAACACTTTAGCGTATTTAGGATCTGTTTCTCTTTTGGCCCCCCAATAATAACTTCTTGCAGAAGGAAAAGGTATCGCGCCTTTCTCCAACATAAGCGCCACCATTTCTTCATCATTCAAGTAAAAAGCAATCGAAAGCGGGGTCATCGTCGAGACGTGCGCGCTTAACATATCATTCAATTCTTCCGGATGAGACCTGATGTGCTCCATTACCTTATCTCGTGAAACTTTTTCATCTCGATAGTCCAGTAAAAGAATCAGCATTGCGCTCTTATAGTGCCGTTTAGCACCGGGTACTGAGAATTCAGGATGATTGGGGTTTCCTGGACGATAAACGCACTGACCCTCCGCATACACGGAAGGAAGAAGCAGAGACAAGCCTACAAATGCGGTCAAAATATTCTTTTTCACAGGCTCGTTATGCCACACTAAAAGCCTTGGGTCAAGATTTAAAAAATTTTTTGACACAGCGGCGGGAGGTGTGTCCTCCCGAACCCCGAAAGAAAGCCTCTGCCTTGAAGAGCGGTTTCGCCCCCCTCCATGCCCGCAGCAAGCGCAGGAAGCACATTCTTGCACATCGTGAGCGAGCCCGTGAAGTAGCCCCTCTCAACCTCTCCCGCCAGTTCACCGCATCCCAACGAAGCATGCAAAGTGCCCTGTCAGGCACTTGCGAACGTTAAAAACTCTACAAATCACAAAATGTAGTAGTCTCGCCTGGGTTCGAACCAAGACTAAGGGAACCAAAATCCCTTGTGCTACCATTACACCACGAGACCGTCAGTCCTTCGCAGGAAGCGCAACGTGTGTAGCACAGCTTTTTGGAAAAGTCAAGAGGAAATGCGTTGTTTTCTTTACGAATTTCCTCATGTTTTAACGCCCCAATTAACCGTGCCCGCTTTGTTCTTGATGTTCGGATTCGCTCCGGAGTCTAAAAGAGCTTGAACGCCTGTAGTCTCGCCCATCATCACGGCCATCATGAGAGCGGTGTTGCCTTCGTTGTCTTGCGTGTTGATGCGGATACCTCGTTGCATGAGAAGACGCACCATTTCGGATCTGTCTCCATAAAAGCTGCAAAAAAAGAGAGGCGTTCTTCCCTTGGCGTCGCGCACGCGAGCGTCGGCGCCGGCACGAAGAAGCTGGGCAATCAGTTTCGCATTACCTGCGTAGAAAAGCGGGGTTTGACCATCTTGGTTGATCGGCTTGTTCACGTCAACTCCTGCTTCAATAAAGTCAGGCATCACTTGATCAATGCGCCGCATGGATTCAGAAAAGAGCATGATAGAGGAGTCGCAGATTTTATCAGGCACCTCAGCTTGTACAATGTTGGCGAGGAGAGAGTTGCCGTCCCCATCCGTTTCATTCGGATCCTCGCCTGCTTTGAAAAATGCACGAAGGACTGCCATGTTGAATTTCTCGAATAACGGGCTTTCGCGGTCCTTTCCCCATGACGCCAGCTCCGGTTTGTACCCGTGCTGTTTGAGAATTTGGATGATATCAACGTAGTCCGCGCAGAGTCTAGCGGGAGCCTTTCCACCATAACGTACATTCGTAAAATCAGACATGAGACGGTAGGTCATATCCTTGGAGATGCGGGCGCCGATCTTGAGCAATGGCTCGATCTTCTCCGGATCTACGACCCAAAGTTCGCCGGGGTCAATTCCCTTTTCCTTGAGCAGCTTTACGACCTCTACTGCGCCTTCTGCCATAGCGCGATTCATGGCGCTAGGTTCTTCACTAACCCACCTATCTGTGCTGATTCTCCAGCTGGTTTTCTCGAGCTTTACGCACGGATCCACTCCGGCATCCAACAGACGCTTGGCGATCTTGCTGCCCCAAACGCCGTTGGCCATGAGAGAGGTCCACCCATCTTCCCTCTTTGCTAGAGGATCGGCGCCGGCATCGAGCAGCATGAGAGCCAGCTTTTCACGCCCGGCAGGGGATATCTCTGGTCTCAGTTCCTGAGTGAGGATGTCTTTGGGCACATCCGCCCCCGCCTTGATCAGTAGCTCCACCATACTTAGGATGTCCGCTTCGGCCCTTTTACTCACGCGGTAAAACGTCGAATTTTCCCGATACACATCTCCACATCCTCCGCAAGCAGTGTAATAAATGACGCCTTTTCCTGCGGAATCTTTGGCATGTATATCAGCCCCGGCATCCAGCAGTCGTTTCACAATCTCAGTTCGATGTGCAGCTTTTTCCGCCTCCCGCGTTGCGGAATTGGCAGCTGCCATCAGCGGGGTCATTTGATCATTTCCTTTCGCGTTGGGGTTAGCTCCGTGAGCAAGGAGCTGTTGCACATCGGGGAGGTTCACTCGACTCGCTGCTTGATGAAGAAACAGTGATGTGTTCACATCCGCCTTGGCTCCGGCGTCAATGAGAGTGAGAACAAAGTTTGCGCCTTTGTTGGAATACTCCTCCAATGTTTTATTCGGATCCTGGAGCGTTGCACCCGCTTTGAGGAGCGCTTTCAGCATTGCCCCGTCGCCCTTTTCGATGACCGCTTCCACGAGCTTTTCGTTCTTGGCGTCTAGTCCGGTGTTCAGGAGAGCTTGCAGCGTTTTCGCATCGGAGATGGAGGAGAATATTTCCGGATTTTGGAGCAGGGGAGGATCTTTTTTCAGCTGTTCAAGAGCGGTTTCTTTTTGCTTCAGTTGAAGCGCAATCTTCATCTGAAGCACGGGATCGACAATGTCCACTTTCACCCCGAGCGCACGGAGGAGCTGAAGCGGTTGCACGTTCGCCACACTGGAGAGGTCCCCCGGGAGAATGAACTTCCTCGCACCGATACGATAAAGCAGAGCGAGTTCCATCGGACTTCCGGAAAAAGAATCCATTTTCCATTCCATATTTTTCAGTTTACTGAACTCCTCTGCCTTTGCCCCACGCAGCAGAAGGATCTCATCCGCTTCCTCGAGGTAGTCTTCCGAAGAAAAAAAGTCTTCCTCAATTTCAATTTCGCCCGGAACTTCGCCTTGATACGCGTACATATCCCGCGCCTCTTGGCGACTCAGCGGCTGCTTTTCCCTCTCGAGTGCCGTCAGAAAATCGCTCAGGTCCCCGTGAGATAGGTCGCCGGCTGTTTTGCCGGATTTGCTCTTGATGGAGGCATCCGCCCCCTTTGCCACGAGCCAGCAGACCGCAAGACGGTTGCCCCGTGCAGCGGCATACATGAGCGCAGTCTGCCCGAGCTTGTCCACGGCGTTGATATCGCCGCCTTTTTCGATGGCTTTTAGCTTTTTGAGCAGGGAGGCGGCGTGCTTCTGCTCCTTGCTGAGCTTGGCACCCTTCGCTTGCTTTCCCGTGCCCGCCGGGAAGAGGAGCTCTACTCCTCGCTGCGGTACGCTCGCTGATGCCGTCCCTGTGAAGCAAATGACACAGGCTGCGAATGAAACTATAAAGCGCTTAAAGTAAGCTAAATAACAAATTCGGGGGGGGTAGCGGCGGCGTATGTCATAACGAATTGTATAAAATCCACAGACAGCTTAACATTTTTTCCACTTTAGCACAAGAGCAAAAGAAAATAAAAATGCTCCAGCCACACCCGTCTCATGAAAAGAGCGATCCCAACACGCGGTTATCGGTGCGTAATGTAGCATAATTTGTTCATAATTTAAGATTTACGATTTCAATGCTAGCATGCTACGCGTGTTCCTGCGAAACAAAAGCAAAGCGGAATTTTCGAAAATGATGATGCGTTGATAGAAGGAAAGCATCTGCTGTTACGCTATGCCGGGTTCACTGCTATGCCGAATCGTCAATGGTTTGACATCGTACGTCGTACATGGCGAACGCATTTTCTAATGCATTTGCCCTGGTGTGCCTGGATTCATTCTTTACATGTGTGAAGAAAATGGGTAAAATACGCACATCATGAAGAGAAGAAGATACATTGCGATGCTCGCAGTTATGGTTGGGTTGCTTGTGATGGAGCCGGCACAGGCAGACTTTTCGCTCACGAACTTATTCAAGGGGGAAGGGCAGACGACGAGCGCCTCTACTGAGATGAGGGCAAAGGGCGTTCCCGCGCTACGATATATCCCCATAGAAACGTCTGGTGTGGTGGCTGCCGGCGGTGATTGTGCGCCTGCGGCAGCGGCAGCGCTGGTCGAGGATTTGTGTGTGGAGGAGACGGGCGAAGATGCTGCACAGAGCGTGGGGAGTTTCGCCGTGAGCATCGGGAAGGGAGGTGAGCAGTCATGCCGAGAGTTTTTTTCCATGCAGCGTGCTGTAGAGCAGCTGGTGGCAATTTCTCGCATGAAGCAGTATTTTTCAAGCGTGCAGAACGGTAGCGTACAGAATGCGGCGCAGGCGAGTTTACAAGCTTCGTACAACGAGCGAATGAGCGAGTTGAAGGAGAGACTCCGCAGCTTGCATGTGGCACCGGTGTATGTCGTGTTTACGGCGGCAGCCGGGAAGGAGGAAGGTTTCCGTCAGTTTGTCGAACAGATTGAGAAGCGTTTAGCGGCGCAGACGCCTGGCTGGAGCTCATGTGAACAGGGGCAAATGCTGGAATTGCCGTGGAATACTTTCATGGAACGCGCCATTGATGCCCTTCAGCTTTCCGGAAATGAGCGCAGCGAGCTGCTTTCCGAACTTGCAACGCACAAGTTGTACGTCCTCACTCAGCGGCAACCCGGAGTGTTTCGTATCGTTTTGGTAACGGATAAACCGGAGGCGCCGTGGCCGACGGAGGACGCTCAATCTATGCTGGCTGCGCCGGAACTCAGTGGTATGGATGCCCATGCAGGAAATATTCAGTTGGCTGTGTGGATGCCTGCCGAGATGCAGAGCTGCCTGGAGGAATTTGGCGGCTTGTCGGGTCCTCTTGAGCCGATGCAAAAGCTCTTTGCAGATCTGGCAGCGACACAGACCGGAGATTCTCAGGCTTTTCAGGCCGCTGCCAATGGGGTGGAAACGTTGCTCCGTGTGGTAGAAAAATCCAGAGCGGTGAAACCCCGGCTACCCATGACACTTCAAGTATGGCGAGATGGCGATGAGACGCAAGTGAGGTTCTCTGCGGATGCCTGTGGCGCGTCTTTTGAGCCGGGAGAAATTCGGTACGCGTCCCACGCAGAATCCTGTGCCCTTTATGTGGAGAGTACGCGTTTTTGCAACTCGAGTGAGGTGGATTGCAGTGGTGTCCCTGATGCTGTTCTCGATATCGTTTCCGGAGTGTATCTGACGCTGGATGAGGGGCTCAAGGACAGAGCGAGCATGGGAATGATGCTCATGAAGCTGTTTCGTCCCCAAATTCGTGGTGTTTGTAACGCTCTTTCGCAGATCAGAGGAGGTCTTTCTTCCCCCATGGCTCTCATGCTTGGTCGCGGTGGGCAGCGGACAGTCTCCGGCGCCCTACGCCTTTCTGTCACTAGTCGCTCCGCTGTAGAGGGAGGCTGGCGTGACCTCATCGACCAGCTCAAAACTATCGCCGGGATGGTGCTGTCCACACCGCCGGAGCAGCTCGATAATTTGCCTGTCCTTTCGCAGGACGAGCCGGATGGTGCCGTGCGTTACGCGCTTGCGTTCCCTGTTGCCGACGGAGCCTGCGAACCGCAATTGGTGTTGGGCGATGGGAAGTTGGTGTTGGCTACGGATCGCGCCGCTGCCGATGCCCTGAGTAGGGATTCCGGCTCCGGCGAACCCTTTTGCGGCGCTGTATTCGCCTTGAATGTGGATGAATTGCTCCACATAAGCGACGGACGCAATAACGCCACAGAAGCAGGCAAATCGGCCGGGAGAATTGACGGGCAAGTCACTGTGCAAGATGGCATGCTGCTCATCAAAATGCAAGTCACCGATAAGTGATGTCAGGGCCTTTCCGCAGGGACTAGGAGGGCAGCAGACGTACAGTACGGTCGGCCCGGGGCAGGGTGATGGTTACAGTGGTGCCCACCCCCTCTCGGGAGATGATGCTGAGCGTGCCGCCGTGCTCGCGGATGATATGGCGCACAATGAGCAGCCCCAGCCCATGCCCCTTTTTCTTGGTGGAGCGGAAAGGTTCGTACATACTGCCCATCACCTCGTGCGAGATGCCCGAGCCGTTATCACCAATGATGATGCCGATATCGGAGTCATTGTATGAGGTGCGGATTGAGATGCCGCCGCTGGTGCCGGGCAGCGACTGCAACGCATTTCGGATGAGGTTGTAGAGTGCGCGGAAAAGCTGATCAGCATCCGCATTGATTTCCGGGAGATCATCCGGCAGTTCGCTTTGGATGGACACCCCGCGCTCTGCAACCTCCGGCGCCAGTACGCGAAGCACGTGTGCGATTACGTCATTCACCTGCGCCTTGGTGCGCACGGGTGTGGAAGGTCGCATAGATTCCAGAAATTGGTGCAGCAGGGTATCCAGGCGCTGCGTTTCCTGCAGTGAGTCATCCACCAATTCGCTCAGAGCGAGCCGGTTTTTTGCATCCAGTTTTTCGAGTTTATCCAATTTTCTCTTCAGGAGCTGCAGGGTGAGTCCGAGCGAATTAAGAGGATTGCCGATTTCATGTGCTACGGCAGAACTCAGAAAGGTAAGCAGGTTGAATTGTTCTGCCTCGGCGTTTTCTTCTCGGCGCTCCTGCGCTTCGGTATCATCCCGCACGAGCAGCAGATACTCTTGCTCCCCTGCGAGTGGGGAAATGAAGAAGTTGTAGTGCCTGCTGGTCGGGTAATTCACATGCACATCGCGTACAATAGCCGCCTTACTCGCCTGCAACTCTTGCCAGCTGCACGTGCCGCTCACCAAACGCTCGAAAGGTTCGCGCAGCAGCTCACGCATTGAGTGGTTGTAGATGCTGCATGCGGCCTTGTTCGCAAAACGAGCCTTACCATCTGAGGAGAAGAGAATGAGCCCGTCGCGCAGTGCGTCAAATACTTCCTGCAACAGCCCTTTTTCCGTGGCAAGTCGTGTGAAAAGTCGGCGCACGTCGTCCGCTCCGAAGTTGTCGAGTCGTGTGGCAATTTTTTCGATCGTATCGCGTTTCATAAGCTGAGCAAAACTTCGCGAAAATCTATGGGAATCTCTGCACAGGCCACACGATTGGCCCACTCCAGTGGCGTGCTCCGCCCATCGACAAGCAATGTCGGGGTTGTCTCCGTCGGCAGGGCGTGCAGGCGCAAAGTGAAGCAGAGACGCTGCGGGCGGTACTGCCCGGTGCGGCGGTGGGTGAGCAAGAGTCGGTTCTTTTCAGTGCGGCAAGTGAAGGTGTGCAGCAGGTAGGCTCCATAGCGGTGTGCCAACCCATCGCCCTCATCTTCGTAGAGCATACTGAGTTCCTCTACGTCGGGGGCGAACCACAGATCCAAGCTGCAGGGGGGAGAGGGTAATTCGCCTACGTACTGCTGCACCGGCCAACGCGGCACTATTTTGCCGCCTCGTACAAACACAGGTATGTGTTCATCCGGCGTTGGCACTGTGGTCTCGCCATCCGCAGTGGGAGCAGGGCTATCATCCCACAGGGAAAACCATTTGCCAGGGGGCATGTATAGGCTGCGCTCTTCCTGCCCGGGGTGGTGCACGGGGATCACGTACAGTGCGTCTCCCAGGAAAAACTCACTGCTGCGCCAGTAGGTATCCGGATTCTCCGGGAACATGAGTGCGAGTGAGCGAATAATGGGTGTGCCTGCTGTTGAATAACGGTAGAAACAGGTGTAGAAGTACGGCAGCAGACGGTATCTTTCCTCAATGGCACGCCTCACGATGTCCTCCGTCTTTTTATCGAAGCACCAGGGCTCTTGTCCCCCGAACTCCCCGTTATTATGATTGCGGAAAAAGACATGGAAGGCAGCCATCTGCATCCACCGGCGGAAAAGTTCCGGTGTGGGTCGCCCCAGGAAACCACCCGTATCTGCACCGCAGAAGGAGACTCCACTGGAAGAAAGGCGCTGGATCATGAGGTTGGCCATTTTCAGATTTTCCCAGTCTGAGTAGTTGTCCCCCGTCCACGTGGCGGCCCACCTTTGCAAGCCCGCAAAGCCTGAACGAGTCAGCACGAAGGGGCGTCTCCCCGGCGCGCTTTTTTCCATCCCGAGTCGCGTGGCCTGTGCCATACACTGACCGTAAACGTTGTGGGCCTTCAGGTGCGAGCAGGCAAATCCATCGTACGCGTGCCGCGTGTCATCCGGGAAGGTTTTATCCGGGAAAATCACCGGCTCGTTCATATCCGTCCAAATTCCCCGCACGCCGTATTCGCCTACTTCGCGATGAAAGAGATCTGCCCACCAGATCCGCGTGGTTGGGCTTGTGAAGTCCGGAAAGGTGCATAGCCCCGGCCACACCTCTGCCTCCAGCAGGGCGCCATCGTGCCGTCTGCAAAAGACGTTCTTTTCAAATCCACTGCGCCACACGTAATTATCCGGATTAATTTTGATGCCGGGATCCACGATGGTGACTACTTTGAACCCTTGCTCGCCGAGGCGGCGAATCATGCCGGGGGGATCCGGGAAGCGCTCGCGATCCCAAGTGAGGCTTTGATAGCGCTTCATGTGGTGGATGTCCAGATGGATGGCATCGCAGGGGATGCGTCGGGAGCGCAGCTCACGCGCTACATCGGCTACATTGGCTTCCGGATAATAACTCCACTTGCTCTGGTGGTAACCGAGCGCCCAGAGCGGCGGCAGTGGAGCCAACCCGGTGAGTCTTGTGTACATTTGCACGGTGTCCAAAGCATCCTCCCCGCAAATGAAATAGTAATCCATCACTCCGCCATCCGCACCGAAGAGCAGGCGATCCTTGCGCTCTCTGCCAAAATCGAAGTAAGAACGCATGGTGTTGTCGAAAAAGATGCCGTACTGCGTGCCCCGGTTCAGGCACAGGAAAAAGGGGATATTCTTATACAGCGGGTCGCTCTCCGGCGTGAACTTGTAGTGATCCGCCCCCCACATTTCAAAGCGCATTCCTCGCATATTCAGGGCGCAGGGCTTATCCCCCAGGCCAAAGAAATGCGCTTCATCCGGCATCTGCTTAAGAACCCACACCAGCTCATCGCCGGTTCGATCCTGGGTGCGATGTCCCATCCCCTCCGCGTCAGCGCACAGCAGCCTGCCCCCCGCATTTTCGTAGAATTCAAGCCCGCCGTCACTCTTGCGGATTTTCAGAGAAATACGCCCGGCGCGCAGGTTGAAAGCATCTTCTTGCTCGCTTTCCTCGATGTCAACCCTGCTTGGTCGGTACTCCGGACTCACTCCGTAACTCGGTATATTCTCGAATACCACACCTGTCACGTAGCGACACCGCACCATTCCGTTCTCTGGGAACGAGAGGCGCAGACGCGCCGCCGGGAGCTCCAGCTCCAGCGTCCTCTCATCAATCCATTCGTATGACAAATTCATCCCCTAATCGCAGATGCCCTCAAAGCAGATTGCCTAGCCGGGAGGCCATTGCATGCTACGTCCGCCGAGTATGTGAATGTGCAGATGAGGCACGGTTTGCCCGCCGTCCGAACCGGTGTTAAGCACCGTGCGGAAGCCACTCTCTGCAATGCCCTCCGCCTGCGCTATTTCACGCACTTTGAACATCAGGTGCGCCAGCAGCTCTGCGTCTTCCGCCTTAGCCTCGGCTATGTTCGGTATCGGCTTGCGCGGCACCAGCAACACGTGCACTGGCGCCGCTGGCGATATATCACGGAATGCCACGCACAACTCATCCTCATAGACAATCTGTGCCGGGATCTCTTTGTCGGCGATCTTCTGAAAAAGAGTTTTTTCCATTGCGCTCCTGTTTTACCATGCCCGAAGCATGCTTGCAACTCAATTCTGCGTCCCGTTTCAGGCTGACTTTGGAAAAAATTCGTTTGATGTAAAGAATTTGCATTGCCAAATCAAAAAAAATCATGTAGAATACCCCGCCTTCTGTGGAGGTGCTCCTTCACTTCCGGGCGCGAATTTTTCAACAAGTACCTAAGATGAACATTCTCGATAAAATTGGTCAGGAGCAGCTTAAGAGCGATGTAACGCCCTTCAACGTAGGCGACACTGTGAAGGTGCATTGCCGTGTGATAGAAGGCGGTAAGGAGCGTGTGCAGATATTCCAAGGGATAGTGATCGGAAAGAGAGGCTCGGGAGTCAACGAGGCGTTCACTGTCCGCAAGATTTCCTACGGTGAAGGGGTGGAGAGGTCTTTCCCTCTGCATTCGCCGCGCATTGCCAAGATTGAGGTAGCTTCCCGTGGGAAGGTCCGCCGAGCCAAGCTCAACTACCTGCGCGACCGCGTCGGCAAGGAAGCCGTCACTGTGAAGGCGGCTCGCTGATGCTCCCTTTCTCATCTCCCCTTTTCAAGGACGCGAACCTAGTTCGCGTCTTTTTTTGCGGGTATCTCTCGTTTTTTTGACTCAGGCTGGCAGGGGGGGGCTACTCGGGTTGAGTGCCAATGCAATGATGCCAAGCTTGAGGAATCCGGCAGGGACGTCCTTGGGGAGCCTGAACGAGCGCGAGACGCTGGCGGACCGTGACGCAGAGCTTATCATCCTCCGCGCGGCGAATCTCAAATGTAAAGTAAATGGAGGACTTTTCCACACTCTCAATGCCTCCCAGCACCCTCATCTCATCTGCCACGAAAGCGGGAGAGTGGTAGTGCACCTCATGACTCACAAGCACGCAATGCTTGTTCTCTTCCTTGGCTAAGCGAGCCCAATCGATGCCGATGGCGGAGGACATTTTAGTACGGCATTCTTCCACCCAACGCAGGTAGGCCAAGTTGTGCACCACGCCTCCGCAATCGGTATCGTAGTACATCACTTGATAGGGGAGTACGAACAGAGCATTCATCGTGCGGGGAGAGAAAAGAGAAGCAGGGGAAAGCCACACGCTCTCCCCTGCTTCCGTAAATGTTCAATTAACCGAGGTGGAGGATGTCAACGATAGCGCTCGTCACTTCCTTCATATCGTCCATGGTGAGTTCGCCCATGTGAGCGATGCGGAAGGTCTTATCCTTCAGGTCGCCATAGCCGTTGCCGATTTGCATGTTGCGCTCAGCCAAGGCCTTGTTTAATTCACCAACGGAAATGAGCTCATCTTTGCCCTTGGGATGGGAATCAATCACCGTGAGTGTCTTGGAGAGATACTTACGGTTCGGGTACACGCGGAAATACTCGTCCGCCCATGCACGTGTGAATTTGGCCATCTCCTCGTGGCGGGCGAATCGTGCCTCAATGCCTTCTTCATCCACGATGTGCACAAGTTGCTTGTCCAGCGCATACATCAGCGAAAGACACGGGGTCGAGGTGTACTGATAGTTTTTCTTGTCAATGAAATCCCAGAGGGTGCGCAAGTCAAAGTACAACCCACGGTTTTCCACCTTCTCGGTACGCTCATACGCCTTGCGACTCACAGCGCAGATCGCCAACCCCGGGGGCAGCGCCAGCGCCTTCTGAGTGGAGGTGATCAGTACGTCAATTCCCAGCTTATCCGTTTCGATTTTGGATCCCACAGCAGAGGACACTGCATCTACGCACCAAACCACATCCGGGTACTTCTTCATCACCTCGGCAATCTCCTCAACCGGGTTCTGCACGCCTGAAGAAGTTTCGTTGTGCGTCACTGTGATGAGGTCATACTTACCGGTGGAAAGAGCGGCGTCGACCATCTCCGGTGTAGTGGGTTCGCCCATCGTGCTCGAGAATTTATCTGCGGGCACTCCGTTTGTTTTAGCCATTTTAAACCACTTGTCACCGAACGCCCCGATAGAGAATACCGCTGCCCGCTTTGCCGTGCAAGAGCGGATGGCTCCCTCCATGAGTCCGGAACCGCTAGAGGTGGAAAGCAGGATACGGTTCTCAGTGAAGAGCACCTTCTGCATGTAGTCCGAGATGTGTTTTTGGAGTGCAGAAGCCGCCTTAGAGCGGTGGCTGATCATGGGGCCGCTCAGTTCCTTCAATATCGCATCCGACACGATGGTCGGTCCGGGGATAAATAATTTGATTGCCATAGATAGAATGGATTTTAACTGCTCATACTCTACCACCTCGCACACGCTTTGGCGAGCGTTTTTTTACGTCCGAATCAGCGAATTTTTCCATGCTCAGAAAAGGGAACGGAAGTGAAGAGCATTATTCACCACTGCTCACTTCAAACAACCAAGTCAGTTCATCAGCATCGGTCATTTGCACCTCGCGCAGCACCAACTCTTTACCTGCTACGGCGGCGTCCTGCTGTTCCTGCAGCAAACGGGAGAACTCGGTGCGTGCTTCTTGGGTAAGTCGCTCGCAGAGGCAGAGTTGGATATCACGGAAATTGATGACCATGAGCTGCTCCATCACCTTAGGATCTACCTCAATGCGTGTTCCTTTGCCTGACACTCCTCCGCGGTGAGGCTTGGTCATATAGCTGAGCTCTTTTTCGCAGAATGACGCAAACTTTTCATCCGCGAAGAGGTTGGCATATTGTCGGACGGCCTCGGCTCTTTTCTTCTCGGGAACCTCCAGTACGCGGTTGACGATGTAGTAAGTGCCGGCGAGGCTGTGAGGGTTGTGCTTTTTCTGGGCGCTGGAGCTGTGGGTATGATTGGCAAAGCGCAACATGCGGGCGATAACTTGTCGCCGAAGATCATAGCGTATTTTGAGTTCAGGACTGTAGAAGATCATCCCTCCCCGTTCTTCTCCACGCGCGGGCAATCGGCAGAGCTGTGGGTCTTGCTCCACCAGTACCACCTTGTTGCGTTTGGCCACCGCCGGCAGCCTCAGCAGGTCTTCTGCCGTGTAACTCACACTTCCTTTCAAATTTGACTCCCATTTTTTTGCCTGAGGAGAGGCGCTAAGGGAGAGTTTCTGCGGTTCACAGGTCAAGTGCTCCGGTGCAAGAGCGGCTAAATTGTCCGCTCCATTGGTCTTTGTTTTTTGCGAGCCGCCGATAGTTGGCATAGCAATCCGCAATTCCGGCAACAAGAGAACCTCGCCTGCTGTCGTACCCTCCTGATTGATTGGCAAACGCAGCGCCACGCTCTGTCCATTTTCATCCGTGATGCTGCGCAGAGTATCGTCTTTTGTGGTGATGGTAACCGTTCCCCCGGGCAGAGTTTCGCCTTGTGCGAGTAATCTCAGCTCCCATTTTCCGGCTGCATCCCCTGGGCTTATGGTTGCGTAGTAAGCGCTGCCGTCCAGCTCGTGGGAGAGTGTATCCGCACGATCTGACTCGCTTGGGCGTAGGTGATATATGGTCACTGTCCCTGTATCGAGTCTGCTATTTGTGTCACCTAATAAAGGCTTGATACAACTTGGAACAGCTTGCCCAGTCAACACCGGTTTGATTCTTCCGCGTACGTTTTTTTGCTCGATGGTTGTGGTTTCATCTGCGTGCGTCTGTGACGTGTTCTCCGGCGCAACGTCCTGCGGTTGCTCGGTTTTATTGAGTTTCTCCGCCTGAGCAAGTATGTCGTCCGCCTGCTCGATTAATTCATCACGATTGTGCCACACATAATACCCACATAATGCCACTCCGACGAGGATAAGAAGGGCCTCGCTCACCCTCAACAATTTTGATATCAAATGTTTTGTCTGGGGTGCACTCGGTTGGTCTCCTTCACCGGGTGTCGTGAAGGACTTATCCTCCACGTGCGGCGTCGTGGCAGGGGAGGGAGGCAACGGTTGCGAACTTGGAGGGGGCGGTCCATCAACCAATTTTTCCGTAACTTCAATGACAGGTATTCCGGACAGTGTGGCTTGTCGTTGCATACGGCTGCCTATAAATCCGAGCAGCTGCACCTGCGCTAGATCCATGAACTCTTCGCTGCTGTGAGTCGATATCGGTATGCTCCAACTCAGGTCGCTGCGTAAGAAATCTGCCTCGTGAAGCAGACGCAGCATATCTGTCACAGGGGTACCGGCTGGAAGGGCGAGCATACAGGCTTCCTTGTACTGCGGCGTTTTGAGGAGAGCGGCAAAACGCTTGTGCCCGGTGTAGCGCTGCCATGTTGGTTGCACTTGCGCCTGCAAAGCCTCCTCAGCTTCTCTCCACTGCGGCAAGTTTTCATTTGTCAGCCATCGGGCTGCACCGCGCCAACTCTCTGCCCAGAATCCACTTAACTCCAGCACCAGTAAAACGCCCGCCGGCGTCAGTCTGTACGAGTTCTGCCAAAGACTACGCACTTCTTCTTCTGTGAGCACGAGAAAGTGCGCAATGTAATCTGCACTCGTCACACCGCCGCGTTGCGCCCAGCGTATGCTGCCAAATATGTGTTGCGTACCTTTGCTCGTAAAGTCGGGAAGGTAGAGAAATTGAGGCTCAAGGTCCATGCTCTTCTTCCCTATCCCATTGCGAGCCAAACTTACCAGCTTGCTTTCCAGGGCAGGACTCATACGCGTTTTTCCGACCACAGCGTACCCCGGCCTGACAGCTCGACATATCCGTTGCACTAAGCTTCCGTGAACGGCTCGCGACTTCGTATAGATGAGCTGAGATGCCATATGCTCCTTTTAGCGAATTTTGCGTGTCTTGTCAAGATAGACTTCACGCCCCCCCCAGGGCAACCGCATTGGAAAATGCGGTTGCCTATGTACGATTTACGATTTACGATGTACGATTTATTAATAATGTGCGCGTTGCGCAGATTTTTTTTGGATTATTAACGTATGTCGAGGGCTCTCTAGGGGCATCATCATGATGACCGCTAGACCAACCGCATTAGAAAATGCGGTTGCCTATGTACGATTTACGATGTACGATGTACGATTTATTAAGAGTGTGCGCGTTGCGCGGATTTTTTTTGGATTATTAACGTATGTTGAGAGCTCTCTAGGGGCATCATCATGATGACCGCTAGACCAACCGCATTAGAAAATGCGGTTGCCTATGTACGATTTACGA
>CANRJD010000012.1 GCA_947630815.1 uncultured Akkermansia sp.
CGCCACTATTTTACCCCTCTCTTCTCATGACCTCAACTTTTTTTGTCATCTGTTGCATTTAATCTTGCAATCCACAGGATAGACGCGGAAATTGTTGTGCGACGTTTTTTGAGCTTGCGGAATGTCGCGCTGCAAGCTATAAGTGGGGACGATGAATTTACCCAACAGCATTACCTTGGTACGTCTGGTCATGGTCATCATTTTTACGGTGGCTCTGGCCGCGGGTGCTGCCGTGTCCCCGGTTGCTGCAGAGTCCGCTCCGTTTGACGGTTGGTTCGTTGTTGTTTCTCTCCCGGCGTGTGTTGCCCTCTGGGCTTTCGTTCTTGGTGCGGTGAGCGATTTTTTTGACGGGCACCTTGCTCGCAAATACGGCTTGGTCACAAATTTGGGCAAACTTCTCGACCCGCTGGCGGATAAGATTTTGGTTTGCGCTGCCTTTGTATATCTGAGCTCTGTGGGCATGTGCCCGTTTTGGGTGACGATACTCATCCTGTTTCGCGAGTTTTTGGTGACGGGGTTGCGCCAGCTTGCCGCACTGAAGGGAGTGGCTCTCGCTGCCGATTTATCCGGCAAGTGGAAGACCGGGTTGCAGCTCGGTTTCTGCATTGCATGCCTTTTCCATTTGGCGTATGGCGGCAATGCTCCGCAGCCACTGCGTTTCTTGTCTGTGGGAGAGGGCGGAGTATGGTGCCGCTCCTTTTTCCTGTGGGGCAGCGTTTTGCTCACGGTGTGGAGCGGACTGCATTATCTGGTGCGTGGGCGTCATTTGCTTCACGGATAATTTTGCATGCTCTGTGTCATGGGAACTTCCGGCGACAAACCTGAGGATGAATTGGTCGAGCGCTTCATTCGGTACATGAAGGCGGAGCGCAACGCCTCGCCGCTCACCATGGATTCCTACCGTCGCTCACTTGCCCAGTTCCGCGAGTGGATGGGCGAGCAGTTCTCTGCATGGCACGCGTGTACCTCGCAGCACTTTCGAAGCTGGCTTTACCTTGCTATGGAACAGCAGCTCAAGTCATCCACCATCCGTCTGCGCTTTGCCGCCCTGCGCTCTTTCTACAACTATCTAGTTCGTTATGGCGAATTAGCCGTTAATCCGCTCGCGGATGTTGCTTTGCCGAAGGCGCGGCATCCCTTGCCCGTGCACCTCAATCTCAAACAGATGGAGGAGTTGCTCAACATGCCCTTCCGCATTCCGCCGGATAAAAAGAGCCCGCCCTGGCTACCGTACCGCGACGCCGCCATTCTGGAGCTGTTTTACTCTTGCGGAATGCGACTCAGCGAGCTCGTGAGTCTGAATGCAAACGCCCTGCCGGATGGCGAGGATTGTCTGCGTGTGGTCGGCAAAGGGCGTAAGGTGCGGCTCATCCCCGTGGGCGACTACGCCCGCGCGGCTGTGCGCAAATATCGCAACATGGCCGGCATCAGCGGAGTGATGCCTCTCTTCATCAGTCGCTTGGGCAAGCGGCTCACCGGTCGTAGCATCCAGCTCATGCTCGATAAGTACCTGCGTCTCTCCGATATTCCCTTCCACATCTCCCCACATAAATTGCGCCACACATTTGCCACACACATGCTGGATGCCGGTGCAGATTTGCGCGCCGTGCAGGAGCTCCTTGGTCACGCCTCGCTCTCCACGACGCAGATATACACGCACGTCACAAAATCCCGCATGAAAGAGGTGTACACGGAGGCTCACCCACGTGCTCGCGCTACTGCGCCGGGGCGTTCTCAGCGTTCAAGTACTCCTTAATTCCTTTCACCGGGAAGCGAAGACTGTTGTTTTGGAAACGAGCTAGATCGCGGCGCGCCCTTTCCGTGCTGCCAAAGAGCTGTTCCGGGCTCAACCTCTGCTCCGGAGGAACATTCAGCTTTTGCTGCAGTACAAAGAGCAAGCAGAGCAGTGAAGGTACGCGTTGTGTCGGACTTTTGTACAACTCGCGTCCCAAATTCCACGCTTCCTGCTCGCGTCCGCGAATGCGGCACAGGTTGTAAAATTCTTGCCGTCGGTAGAGCCCGGACGCTCCGAGTTGCGTGGCGCGATGGTAGGCATCCGCCGCCTGCGCAAAGGAGGGGAAACGGTTGAGGTCTGCATACGTATCCCCCAAGTTGAGGTACAGCAGCGCGGATTCCGGGTGACGTGCCATGCCATCCTTCAAAAAACGCACACCACGGTCAAAATAGGTTTTGGAGAGAGCCACGCGCTCGCGGTCATCCAGTTGCTCGTTGTTGATGGCATGCGCCGCTGCGTTTACAGCCATATCACGCGCGGCACTTACCCAGTAATTTTGCCTTGCCGGGTTGAGTGTCGTAGCCATTTGCCAACGCCGTTCCATAAGCGGCCAGTCCCGCTTTACCCATGCTGTCGTGGCATCCAGAACCATGATTTCTGCCGCCAAACTCCGCAGTCCCCCGAGCAGGAAAAAGGAGAGCTGCTCCCCCAGTGCATCCCGCTCCGTCAAAGCCGCGCTTTGCTCCGTACGCAGGTGCTCGGCTGCCTCCTGCGCCGCTAATCGCCTGCTCAGCGGCTGCAGCGCTGCCCCACCCGCCACCAGAATGGCCAGGCAGAAAATAGATTGCAGCGTCGCTTTTCCTAGTAATTTCATCCGCATCGTTGCCGTGCATCATGCCATCCCCAGCCTCGCGCGTATGTCTTGGCAGAGCTGTTCCCACAGCGGCACAGGAGCATTCACTTCATGCGCTCGTCGAAGAGGCTCGCCCCATATGGCGTCATATTCCACCGGACGTCCCAAATTGTAATCCACCGCACTGCTCGGTACAAAAGGACCCATGTGCGCCGTGCGGTACATCTGCTTGTCTGCAATCCCTTCCGGAGTTGGATAACCGCGCATCTTCGCCGTCAAGCATACCTCATCAATGATGCCCCGCGCGCGCTCTTGTTGACCGGGCATCGCGAAAAGATCCACCACACTAATGCCGCCGTGTGCCAGGCAGAGTCCGTTGAAGGGGATATTCCACGTCAGCTTGCACCAGAGTATCTGCTCCGTGTGCATGAGGGCTTCGGTATGAATCTTAGCGCGTCTGAAAAGCTCTGCCAACTCCTGCGCGCCGTGCAGCCCCTCTTCTGTGGGCAATAAAGGAGCAAATTGGATATCTCCTCCCTCCAAGTGCGTGATGCATCCTGCCTCCTTGACCATGCAGCACACAAAGCAGAGTCCCATGAACACTCGTCCCTTCGGCGCCACACGTCCGATAAGTTCCGCATTGCCCATGCCATTTTGCAGTGTCAGCACTCGCGTGTCCTCATGCATCAGCGGCGGCAGCGCAGAGGTGAACAGATCATTGCAGCACGTTTTCCACGCCACCACGACCAGATCCACCGGACCGCATTCTTCCGGTGTACGCACTGCGTTTACCTTCTCCAGTCGTATATCCCCATCCACCGAAGTAATGCTCAATCCACGCTCCTTCACGGTTGCCCACGCCGATTTTAGTATGAAGTTCACTTCGTGCCCGGCTTCGGCTAAACGAGCGCCGTAGTAACTCCCAATTGCTCCTGCTCCTAATATTGCTATCTTCACGCACCATACATTACCACGTCCCTCCTCGCCCCGCAAGCAAGAATGCAACCCGGGGCAACCGCATTAGAAAATGCAGTTGCTATGTACGATGTACGATGTACGATTTGGAATAATGCGCAGCGGAGCTGCGGGAACTTGGCGAGGCGGGCGCGGGAACTGAATCGTGAAGGCAACCATCGGACGTGGTTACAAAGGGGCGAGGCGGCTGACGCCGCCTATGTACGATTTACGAGGTACGACGATGGCAGACGGGGTCTGCCTATTTACGATGTACGATGTACGATTTATTAATAATGTGCGCGTTGCGAAGATTTTTTTCGGATCATTAACGTATGCAGCGATCCCTCTAGATTCATCATCATGATGACCGCCAGAGCAAACGCATTAGAAAATGCGTTTGCCACGTACGATTTACGATTTATTAATAATGTGTACGTTGCGCAGATTTTTCGGATCATTAACGTATGCAGCGATCTCTTTAGAGTCATCATGATGATTTTTGATACGTATAAATGATGATGTCAGTCAATAAGGGCCTTTTCTCTGCCGATTAACATCTCTCAAATTCGGTTGTCTTGTGGTCTATACGATTTGTGTTGACAAGGCGAGGGGCGGCGTGTATATAAAACAGGTACACTATGAAAATCCAAGCCAAGTACACACCCGAACTGGATCCAAAGTTTGTGTCTCCCGCACTTTGGAACAAAGCCTTTGAAGAAAAAGTGGCGCAGACGCCCGGAAAGCAGAGCATCGACATAGCGTTGACGCGTCAGGATGGCACCTGTTTTCGATGGAGCGGAGAACTGCTGCCGGATGGAGCCGAGAACGACGAGTTGAATTTCCGGTATGTAGAGCGCATAGTGAAGTTTTTGTTGTGGATGAAGGGGGGCTGTACGGTGATGGTGGCAGGAGCTGCGAAAGTAGCGGACGCGTTGGCCGAGACTTATTGCAAAGGCGGGGCGCGAGAGTTTGATTGGGACTTCATCGGCAAGCTCATCTACGACCAGCCGATCGAGATCGTGAAAGTGGCGAGTGCGGCGGAATTACCCGCGGAGCACATGAGTTCTATCTCGCTGGGTCGCAATTTGGACGGCTACCGCATAGGATTTGACCTAGGAGGATCGGATCGCAAGGCTGCTGCGGTAGTGAACGGCGAGGTAGTATATTCCGAAGAAGTGGTGTGGAACCCCTACCACGAAAAGGATCCCAATTACCACTTGGAGGGCGTGGATGACTCGTTGAAGCGAGTGGCTAAGCATCTGCCTCAGGTGGACGCTATCGGGGGATCGGCAGCCGGAGTGTACGTGAACAATGAGCCGCGTGTGGCGTCGTTGTTCCGCGGCATAGCGCCGGATGATTTCAAGAATGTGATACGTCCGATGTTTCACACCTTGCAGCAGAGGTGGAGCGAGAGAATGGGCAAGCATGTGCCTTTTGATGTGGTGAATGATGGCGAAGTGACGGCGCTGGCGGGCGCTATGGGCATGAATGACGATGCTGTACTGGGTATAGCAATGGGCACTTCGTTGGCCTCCGGCTACGTGGACCCGGAGGGGCACATCATGCCATGGCTCAATGAGCTCGCCTTCGTGCCGGTGGATTATCAGGAAGACGGTGGCGTGGACGAGTGGTCCAAGGACAAGGGCGTGGGGGCCATGTACTTCTCGCAGCAGGCGGTAGCTCGTCTCGCGCCGCGGGCGGGATTTGACTTTGGCGACATGCCTTACCCCGAGCAGCTCAAGAAGGTGCAGGCCGCTATGGCGGAGGGTGATGAGCGAGCCCGCAAGATCTACGAAACAATTGGAATCGAGTTTGGTTATTCGGTGGCGTATTTCTCCCGCTTCTACAGCGTGCGCAATCTGCTCTTCCTGGGGCGCGTGGCTACGGGCGAGGGGGGGCAAATCATCATCGATAAGGCCAACGAAGTGTTGCAGGCGGAGTTCCCGGAGCTGCACATCAACTTGTGTGTGCCGGATGAGCGCACAAAACGTCATGGCCAGGCTGTGGCCGCGGCGTCCTTGCCGAAAATAGGATAAGGCTCTGCATAAATCCCGACGTGAGGGGCCTTTTCGGTCCCTCACGGGGGGACTTTGCCACGCGCACCGAGGAACTAATTATTGTTTTTGGAGGGAGACGAACAAGATGGCCAAGGGGAATGAGATATGGGTGTGCCCACAGTGCGGAGCGCACGTGGACATATCCGGGCTTGGCCTGTATGCGGAAGTGGTTTGTCCGCGGTGTTATTACATGGACAGGGTCCACATGCAACTGGGCAATTTCCGGTTGGAGAGCGTCATCGGTATAGGTGGCATGAGTGTGGTGTACCGTGCGTTGGATGTGACGCTGAACCGCCCCGTAGCACTCAAGGTGCTCAATGACACATTCCGCGAACAGCCGGAGCGGATTGAGCGTTTTGAAAATGAAAGTGCCATGATGGCACGTGTTCGGCATGACAACGTGGTCTCAGTGTATTCTGCCGGGCGGGCGTACGGACAATTCTACATAGCTATGGAGCTGGTGGAGGGCGAGAACCTGGAACAGATGGTGAGTGCGGAACAGCCTCTGAATGCCAGGTACGCACTGGAGGTTGTGCGGCAGGTTTCGCTCGGGTTGCGCGCGGCGAGTGAGGCTGGGTTGTTGCACCGCGACATGAAACCGGGCAACATTTTGATTACAAACGGGAAAAGGGTGAAAGTGATCGACTTTGGTCTGGCGTTGGACAACTCAACCGACGACAAGGAGGAGGTCATTTGGGCCACTCCCTACTACGTGCCTCCTGAGACTCTGAAGCGCAAGGCTGAGGATGTGCGCACAGATATCTATGCGTTGGGCATGACGCTCAAATACCTGCTGAGCGGGGTAGAAACATTTCAGGCTCCGGTTGATTCGGTGACGGCCCTGCTGGAATGCAAGAAGCAGCAGCCCTCTTTTGCTACACAACGTCCGGATTTGGAGCCCGCATTGTGTGATTTGGCGGATCACATGACGGAGTTTAACCCTGCCGGACGACCGAGCAATTATGATGAACTGCTCGAGGAGATCGACGAGGTGCAGCAGATCTTGGCAGAGCAGGAGATCGCTGAGAAGCGCGCGATATGGCGCAAGCTTGCCGGATGGTCCATATGGGCGGCAGCGGTTGTCGTGCTTGGGGCGGTGGCTGCTATGGTAGTGTCCCGGTTTGCTCCGACTGATGAGCAAGGAATGCAGTACGAGGTGGTGAAGTCGGAGTCGGTCTCTGTTGTCCCTCCCGGTGTGCCGCAGCTGGAGAAAGCGCTCGAAAAGATCAATAAAGAGGAGTATGAGAAGGCGGCGGAATATCTGCTTGCACTGGCTCGCTCTACGCAAGATACTTCCCTGCGGGCGTGGGCTGCGGGGATTTCGTTGATGCTCGGACATGTCGTGCCGATCGCCAATCCGCAGATGGAACCCGAGGCAACCCGACTGCTTCAAGAGAGTGCTCAGAACACGACTGCATCGGTGGGTCAAACACGTTGGCTCGGGCAACAGTCGCCCCAAGAGAGTGCTCAGAACACGGCTGCGTGTTCGTCGGATATGGTGGACCCCCGGGACATCATGCAGGCTGTCGTGGAGTGGTCGGAGCCTACACCGGGAGAATGGTACCGCGCCGGCACCCCATGGTCAGGGAAAAAGGTGGATGAGCTTCAGGCAGAGACAGCGCCGGGGCCGATTCGACTGGCGCTTTTGCTGCAGCTTGCTGACCAGGCTCTGTGGGATGGTCGGGAGGATGCTGTCTCCCATATCCGCGGCAAGCTGAACGAGGCTCTCCCCAATTTGGGTCCGTACGCTGCCTTGGGGCAGCTCATTGAGCGTGTTTTCGATGCGCGAATCCTAGTCCGCAGAACGGCCAAATATATGGGGCAACGTAGCCGTATACTTGACCAGTGGCGCAAGGATTTGCCCACCCAGAGCCAAATTGATGAGCTGGGCGCCATGGCTGCCCACACGGAGTTGCCTCTCTACTTGCGCAACAAGATTTCCGTGGAGAAGGAAGCTGCTCTCGTTGCTGTCAACATGGGAAATATGCTCATGCGCAAATTTCCGGACGCGTGCAAAAAAGGAATGACTCTTGAGCAAATGCTGAATGCCGTAGAGGTGAACTCGGGGGGGCGCTTGGTCATTATCGGTTCGTCAGCGCGTCGGGGGCGAGAGGTGCGTTACTTGACAGATAATAACAAAAACACGAGCTGGTGCGCCTCCAGCAGCGAAACCGGGCATGTCCTGCGCATCAAATTCCCCACAGAGGCTAAGATCGGTAAAATCGTTCTTGATTGGGAGGACAGTGCGCCGCAGACATACAGTCTTACCGGTTATCATCTCGACAAGCCTGTGGGAACAGCTAATATCGCGAAGAACACGGCTTCCTCAACCATAGATATGGGAGGAGTCCTGCTCGATCGGCTCGACGTATCGCTGGAAAAAACAACAGGGAATCACCAGCCGGGTATTCGAGAAATTGCGCTATATGATCCGGAAGGGAAACGCCTCTTCTGCCCTGAAACAGACTCCGAGAAATGTGTTAAAATCAAGGCAGACAGTGAGGAGGCGACCCATATTGCGGAATATGCGATGGATGGAGACGAGGAAACGCGTTGGTGTGCGAGTAATAATCGTTCGGGCTATTCGCTTACCCTCACGTTCCCCAAGGCAAAGAAGTTGCGGCGTGTCAACGTAGTATGGGAGAATGCCACGAATCAGGAGGGGGTGATAGAGGGCTTCCAGGGATCCACCTGCGTGTACTCAGTACCTTTCTCAAAGAAACAGAAACGTTCGTCGGTGGATTTGCCAAAAGATGATGTGTCCGAGATGGTATTTCGGTTCACGAATACGAAAGGGAACTGGGCGAGTATATGCGAATTAGAAATACTCGACAGCCAAGGGCGGGTTGTTACGGTGGACGGAGAAGGGGGAGGGAGATTGCCGGGGGCGCTGGCTCTTGATATCAGGACGGTCGCGGAAATAATGAAAGGAGGTACGGACGATATGTCAAGTAAGCTTTCAGGGGCGCTCGCGAGTCGTGCAACGGATGACACTGTGTTTGGAGCTGTAGCGCGTTCATGGCAGAGGCGATTGAATGTAGGGAAGGATGCTAGGAATATGGAGAACGAGGAATTGCAGGGTGACCGGGCAGAGGCGTTGAAAAAGATTATAGAGCGCTGCCGCCGCTGTCGTGTGACGACAGTCAACGAAAATCACTTCGTCAGATATCTGAATTCGCTGACCTTTAACGCAGGAATGCAGAATGTCGAAGACGAACAGGAAGCTCTGTTCTTGTACCGGGCCGGTATTGTGCGCTTGGTGGATACGAAAGTGCTGCCCATGCTGGGTTTGCACGAAAATCGGATAGATTCTTTCAGCTTGGTTGCCGGGGAGATACAGCCTGTACCGGAGCAGACGGCGCGCCGCTTTGAGGAAGCGGGTTCGGGTGTGATTTTGAACACGAACAGCCGTCTGGAGTCGTACACCGGCGAGATGAAGCCTAATCCTACTTCATTTTTACTCAATCGTGTGCCGGTGTACGACTGCCCGCCCAAATAAGCGGGAAATTAGTGACCCATAATCGCATACGTCCTAAGAAAAAGCAATCCCAACACGCAATTCATTTACGATTTGCGATTTGCAAAGCGATCGCGCCTGCGGCGCGGGGGTGCGTCGCATCTGCTCCGCCAAACTCGCGCGCAAGCGCGGGAACTTCCCAAACCGCACATCATGCATCGTACCTCGTACCTCGCCAACGAATCATCCCAAAGCGGCAACCAAAGCGATGGTGAAGGCGGGGGAGTCAGGGCAACCGCATTAGAAAACGCGGTTGCCTATGTACAACACGCACGACGGTCGTAAGTGCGTATGGACAGCGCGCAGGCGCTGCCCCGCAGGGGCGAACCGGCAGAGTGGTGCCGGTGAGTCAACTTACGAGGTACGATGTACGATTTATTCATAATGTGCGCGTTGCGCAGATTTTTTCGGATCATTAATGTATGTTGAGATCTCTTTAGATCCATCAGCATGATGACCGCTTGTTGTCATAACTTTTGATGCGTATTAACTGTAATATCAGTCAATAAGGGCATTCCTCTGTTGATTAACTTCTTCTCAAATGCGTTTGCCGTGTATGTTCGCTCAATCCAGGCTTTATGGATGCCCCCATGGCGTCCAATACAAAGTCAATTCCCTCACGTCTTGCAAACTTTGCAGCAGGAACAAAATCGCTATCTCCGGCAATGAGAACGATCTTATCCACTCGTTTTCTTCAGATCCACCGTTTTCTTGAGAAGTGGGTGATATACCTTCTTTTCAGAAGGAGCGCAATCGTAGTAAAGAACTCGGTACAAGGAGCAATCTTCCCTATCATGAGCCAGATGTCGCTGGCAATATCTGTACAAGGTATCAGCAGCTCTAGCCGGAATCTCGTGACCGGTAAAACCAACAATCTTGCGGCGATAATAGCCACCATCAACTAAAATAGCAGTCTTGATCATGATAATAAAAAAGCCCCCACGTTCATAGATTCCCGGATGATGGGAGAATTACTGGTGGGGGCGGATAAAGTTTTCGTCGGAATCACTTCCGCTAAGAAAAAGCTACTATGTGAGAGACATTTTGTCAATCTTTATTTTTCTCTTTTGTTTATACGGTGGATCGCCAAATGAAATGCAATAAGCTCAAAGCGCCCGACGCCCCCGTGCAGGGCGATCGCGATGACAAGCGAACATCAAAACATCGAAAGGGCTGCGACGAACGCGATGGTGAAAGAGGGGGAAGCGATAAGGTCGATGATACCGCCGATGCCAGGGAGGAGGTGGCTACTGTCTTTCACGCCGAGGCAGCGTTTAATGAGAGAACAGGCGAGATTTCCCATAACGGAAATCAGAAATAGCAGGGCAGAAATTGAAGCGGCAAGCAGTATGGGGCCTTCCGGCTCAACCAATCGGAGAAGCACTGTCCCACTGAGGGTGGTGAAGAGCAAAGAGCCGATGATTCCCTCCCATGATTTTTCGGGAGAGACGGCGGGACTGAAGGGACGCGAGATAAAACGACGCCCGACGAGAGCCCCGCAGAGATAGGTCCAGATGTCGCTCATCTTTGTCACAGCGATGAAGAGAAGAAGCATGAGAGCTGTCGACGGATTCAGAAAGAACATGGCGAGCCCAAAAAGCCACCCGGGGTAAATGAACGCAACAAGAGAAATTCCCAAGCTGCGCAGGGCTGTCTCCGGGCTGCGCACCAAGCAGTCCATCCTCACCACTTCACAGAGAAAAGCGAGGAGAACAAATATGATGAGTCCCACCAGAGGACAAGCCGAATAATTAGTCTCCAGGGGGTAGGCAAAAGGGGTTGAGATGAAAAGGCACCACGGATATATCAACCCTGCCAACACAACGAGCCAGCGGTTTTCTCCCGCATTGCTCTTGCGCAGCATGAAAAACCACTCGACTGCTGCCAGATTGCACAGCAAAGGCACGAGCACTTGCAGACAAATTCCATCATACAAAATGCATGCCGCAGCCACCACAGCAAGACTGATGATGGTGGAGAAGAGGCGCTTGAGAAAAGTCTTGAACTTGTCGCTCATCGTCGCGGAAAGGTCAACTGCGAGCGGGCGTCAAAATGTCGAAAGGGCTGCGACAAGCGCGATGGTGAAGGCGGGGGAGTCAATGAGGTCGATGATACCGCCGATGCCGGGGAGGAGGTGGCTGCTGTCCTTCACGCCAATACCTCGCTTAACGAGCGAACCGGCGAGATCCCCCGCCACGGAGATGAAATAAACTACGACAGCGCTTATGATGGCAAACCACATGGGATATTCCGGCTCGACAAATCGGATGAGCATTACCGCGCTGAGGGTAGTGAGGATCAAGGAGCCGATGAATCCCTCCCACGATTTCTTGGGAGAGACGGTCGGGCTGAAAGGACGCGAGATGAAACGGCGTCCGACAAGAACCCCGCAGAGGTAGGCCCAGATGTCGCTGAGTTTGGTGATGACCACAATCGTCACAAGGATGGGCAGGCCATAATGCGGCTCCATATAACCGAGAGCAAAGGCAAGGAACCAGCCCGGATAAACAAAGGCGAAAACAGTGGTGCCGACGCTGCGGAGAGCTGCCTCAGCGCTCTGCTTCCCGTAATCCATGCGAAATAATTCACAAATGACAGCGGTCAGGATAAAAAGGACGAGACAGGCAATCACAACCGGGAACACGAGGACGGGGAGTTGAGTTTGGGTATAAATTAAAGCCGCGATCCAAGGGTACAGCAGCCCTCCGATAAGGATGAGCCATCGATTGCACTCTGTTTTCTTCTCCCGCAACATCAGGAACCACTCGACGGCAGCCAGGTTGCAGAGCACGCAGATGAGCGCCGCGCAGTACCATGTGTTTTCAAAATAGTACGTCCCGCCCAACGCCGCCGCCACCACAGCAAGGACGATGATGGTGGAGAAGAGGCGCTTAAGGAAAGTTTTCAGTTTGTCGCTCATCGTCGTAAAAAGGCTGCTCCGAGCGGGGTTCAGTGGGCGCATCCCGGACACGCCCAACCGGCACGGATATCCGCGAAGAAGTCGTGTCCCTTGTCGTCCACGAGGATGTAGGCAGGGAAATCCTTGACGGTGATCTTCCAGATGGCTTCCATGCCGAGCTCGGGGTACTCCAGGCACTCGATGGAGGTGATGCAGTTTTTCGCGAGATCCGCCGCCACACCGCCGATGGAGCCGAGATAGAACCCGCCGTGCTTCTGACAGGAATCCGTGACGGCTTGAGAGCGGTTGCCCTTGGCAATCATGATGAGGCTGCCGCCGTGGCTCTGGAAGAGGTTCACGTAGGAGTCCATACGCCCCGCCGTAGTGGGCCCGAATGAACCGGAGGGGTAACCCTCAGGAGTCTTGGCGGGACCGGCGTAGTAGATGGGGTGATCCTTGATGTAATCCGGCAAGTCCTGTCCGGCGTCCAGACGCTCCTTGAGCTTGGCGTGCGCGATGTCGCGTCCCACAATGATGGTACCGGTGAGCGAGAGGCGCGTCTTGACCGGATACTTGGTGAGCTCGGCAAGCACCTCCTTCATGGGACGGTCGAGGTTGATGGGTACGCCGGCGCTCTTGGTCTCACGCAGCTCGGCGGGGATGTACTTGCCGGGGTCGCACTCCAGCTCCTCGATGAAAATGCCCTCCGGCGTAATCTTGGCCTTGGCGTTGCGATCCGCCGAGCAGGAGACGCCCAACGCCACCGGACAGCTCGCGCCGTGCCGCGGCAGACGCACCACACGCACGTCCAGCGCAAACCACTTGCCGCCGAATTGCGCGCCCAGTCCCAGCTTCTCCGCTTCTTTCTTTAGTTCGGCCTCGAGCTCCAGATCGCGGAAGGCGCGACCATGCTCGTTGCCGCTCGTGGGCAGGTTATCGTAGTATTTGGTCGAGGCAAGTTTCACGGTCTTGAGGCACAGCTCGGCACTGGTGCCGCCCACCACAAAAGCCACGTGGTAGGGCGGACAGGCGGCTGTGCCCAGTGTGCTCATCTTTTCCACCATGAACTTCTTGAGCGAGGCGGGGTTGAGCAAGGCCTTCGTCTCCTGATAAAGGTACGTCTTGTTGGCAGAACCACCGCCCTTCGCGATGAATAGGAACTCGTACTCCATGCCGTGAGCCGTCGCAAAGAGGTCCACCTGGGCGGGCAGGTTGGTGCCCGTGTTGACCTCGCGGTACATATCCAACGCCACATTTTGGGAGTAGCGCAAATTGTTCTTCGTGTAGCAATCGTAGGCGCCCCGGGAGATCCACTCGGCGTCATCACAGCCCGTCCACACCTGCTGCCCCTTCTTGCCTACACAGATGGCGGTGCCGGTGTCCTGGCAGAGCGGCAGCACCCCCAGTGCGGCCACCTCCGCATTTCTCAGCATGGTGAGCGCCACACTTTTGTCATTTTCCGAGGCTTGAGGATCGCTCAGTATGCTTTGCACCATGCGCAGGTGCTCGGGACGCAGGAAGAAGGCGACATCGTGCCAAGCCGTTTCGGCTAGCAGGCGCAGCCCCTCCGGTTCCACTTTGAGCATGGAGTGCCCTTCGAAGCTGCTCACACTCACGTAGTCCTTGGTGAGCAAACGATACTTTGTGTGATCTTCCCCCATGGGGAACATCTCTTGGTAAACAAAAGGAGGCGTTGCCATAACGCATTCTCTTGTACCATGCTTTGCCGCACAAAGCGAGAAAAAAATCATGCTCAGGACTGAATGCCACATCCGTCCCAAGAAAAAGCACCCCCCAATACGAAATTAACGGCACATCATGAAGCGTAAGCCGTTGGTTATTTACGATTTACGATTTGGGAAATTCCAGCGCTTGCGCGCGAACTTGACGAGGTTTGCCATCTTGCTGGCTTACCTCCTTCATCCATGGGAAACGCATGAGGAATGGGTTGAATGAGCCCAGAGAAGATTTTATTGGGACACGTGTGGGAGGGCATACCTTTTCTATGCTTGCTAGGGGATGTAATTTTTGGTACAATGGGTTGCATGATGAGGGAATACCACCGAAAGATACTACTGCTCATGGTGAGTTTGTGGCTGATGATGGCCGGTGGAGCGTGGGGGGCGACGATGGCACGGATATCCACGGATGGGAAGTGGGCGATGGTGCCGCTGGCAGACGGATTTGACTACCCGGTGGGTAAGCCGAACGGGGAGGGCTACTACAAGTCGCGCGGATTGCGTCTTCAGATACCCCGCCACATGGGTGAGGATTGGAACGGTAGGGCAGGTGGTAATTCGGATAAAGGGGATCCGGTATATACGGTAGGGACGGGTTTGGTGACCTACGCTGCCGATGCTCGTGGACGCTGGGGGAAGGTGGTCATTGTGCGCCATGCTTTTCGCGAGCCTCGCACGGGTAAGGTGCTGTGCTGCCAGACGCTGTACGGGCATTTGGATCGCATAGATGTGAAGTTGGGACAGATTGTGAGGCGGGGAGACCAAGTTGGCACCATTGGCACAAACCGGGGGATGTACCCGGCTCATCTTCATACGGAGTTGCATTTCAATGTGCTGGTAAATTGTGGGCAACAAGGTATCCCTAAGACTGCACGCAACTATGGGCATTTGACGCGATTCATTGAGCATTACCGCCGCTTGAGACCAGAGAGGAAGGCGGTTCGATTGCCCATAGGCTGCTTCCTGCCCTACAAGGATACGGAGGGGTTGTGATGAGAACGTGCTTGTTCGGTGGTACTTTTGATCCGGTACACGCCGGGCATCTGGTCATGGCTCATGCTGTGGAGAGGCAGTTGGCGCCGGAGCGTATCGTTTTTCTGCCGGCTGCGCAATCGCCTTTTAAGACCGGACATCAGACGTTTTTCACGCCCGAACAGCGCGTGGCTATGCTGCATGCAGCCTTGGCAGATTGGCCCTTCGCGGAGGTTTCTGAGCTGGATATGCATATGGACCCACCGAGTTGGAGCTGGCGCGTGGTGGAGACTTGGATGGCGCAACATCCTGAGGATGAGCTGTATTGGTTGCTGGGCACAGATGAATGGGAGCAGCTGCACCGTTGGGCCAGGCCGGACTACTTAGCCGAGCATCTCACCTTTGTGGTGTATCATCGCGGGCAGGAACCGAAGCCGCGTCCCGGTATGCGCGCTATTTTTCTGAGAGGCCCTATGCATGCGGCATCCGCTTCAGAAATACGGAGGAGACTGGAGCGCGGCCTTCCGATACCGGATGGGTGGTTGCCGGCAGCGGTGGAAAAGATAGTGCACGCTGTGTGTGACAAACGGCTAAAATAGCAGGGCAAGCGTATTAGAAAATGCGTTTGCCATTTACGATGATCAATCGACAGAAGGGAATTTCTACTATTTGACTTGGTTCAAATGCGGTTGCCCTGGCTAAAATTGCTTGCCAAGAAAGCAATGCATGGTAAGATGAAGAGCGTATGGAATTGGGAACAATCGTGAAGTACGTGTTTGAAATCACCGTCATGTGGGTGATATTCTACCAGCTGTACCGTTTGTTCCATCGGGAGAGGGCGGCCATGATCATGGGCGGTTTGGTGATTTTGGGAGTGATCGTTTTTGCTTTTGTCAGGATCATTGATGCAACGGAGTTGGAAGTAATAGGCGGTGCGCTGGTGCCTTTGGGTACGATACTCGCCATCCTCTTTCAGAGCGAAATACGCACGGCACTAGCGCGCATCGGGCGTGGAAGCTTGAGCAAACTACTGCACCATAATGCCACGAAATCGGACTTCATTGAAAAACTGTGCGAGGCAGTGAGCTACCTGACGAACAGGCGCTTTGGGGCGCTCATCGTCATATGCCGGGAGGATAAGCTCTCGGCCCAGGTATCAAACGGGATAGCTCTGGATGCTACTTTCAGTGCCGAATTGGTGGAGAGCATTTTTTACGTGAACAAACAGGGGCAGGGCAACCCTCTGCACGATGGTGCGGCGATTATTGACAACGAGCGTATTTTGGCAGCTGGAGTGATTTTGCCGGTCTCGGTACGTGAGCTGAAGGATAGGTCGCTCGGACTGCGCCACAAAGCAGGTATAGGCATTGCGGAAGAGTCGGATGCGGTGGTGATCATTGTGTCGGAAGAGACGGGAGGCATTTCGCTGGCGGTTGGAGGTGGACAGGGTAGCAATGTGGGCCCGGAGTTGCAGCGTGATTTAAGCATCGAACTCCTCAAAAAAAGATTGGAAGATTTACTGAACTATCATGAGCAACAGGAAACAACAAATGCCCCGGAAGACAGCGTTGACCACGAAGCTCAAGGAAGCGCTGACGAATAATTGGGTACCCAAGTACTTGTGCCTGGCTCTGGCCGTCACGGTGTGGGGCCTCGCGTATTTTTCCACCACATCACGTGAGACGGGATGGGAGAGCGATGCGCGTGAAGCGGTGCCGGAGGGAGTGCCGGTGCAGGGCAATCAGCCTCAAGAAGCGGATACTCCGGCGAGCAAGAGCCGCTCATAGAGCCAGCAGTTATATATATGAGGGGATTTTTTATCACAGGCACCGATACGGAGATAGGCAAGACCTATGTGACGTGTGCCCTACTGAGGGATTTGCGGGCGCGGGGGATGCGCGCTATGGGGTATAAGCCGGTTGCATGCGGCGACAGAACTGACCCACGGGCTATGCGAGAGGCGGCTGGGGAGCCGGGATTGAGCTTAGAACTCATTAATCCCGTATATCTGCGTGCGGCTACTGCGCCGAGTGTAGCTGCTGAGTTGGAGCAACGAACTCTGAGAGCAGCGGATTTGGTGGCAGGGCTGCAGGCGTTGGTGTCTGCTGGGTATGACCCCCTTTTGGTGGAGGGAGCGGGAGGATGGGAGGCGCCGCTGAGCCCGGCCGGAGAAACGATGGCAGACTTGGCGGTTGAGTTGGGTTTGCCGGTGGTGCTGGTAGTGGGCAACAAGCTTGGAGCAGTGAACCATGCTATTCTCACGGTGCAAGGCATTCGTTCTCGGGGACTGGAGTGCCGCGCCATTGTGCTTAATCAGCAGAGCGAGGAGTGGGATGCGGCATGCGTGAGCAACCGCCGACTCATCGAACAACATACAGGCTTGCCGGTTCTCGCGGAGTTGATCCGTGGGCAGGAAGATATCGACTCTCGAGCCGTACTCGGTATATAATCGGACCATTTTGCTATGGGGACAAGGACATGGAAATTGCGCCGCGGCACAATGAATCTGCCGCCCGGCGGGGTGATTATGGGCATCTTGAATGTGACACCGGATTCATTTTCGGATGGCGGGCAGCACAATGAACCACAAGCTGCGCTGGAACATGCTCGGCAAATGCTGGCACAAGGTGCAGCGATTATTGATGTGGGTGGGGAGTCTTCCCGCCCCGGTGCGGCAACTGTGGATGTACAAGAAGAGCTGCGACGCGTATTGCCCGTGGTGCGTCTGCTGCGCGAACAACTGCCGACAGCCGTCATTTCCATCGACACGAGGCATGCTCCGGTAGCGCAGGCTGCACTGGATGAGGGAGCAGATATCGTGAATGACATTTGCGGGCTGGGTGACCCTGCCATGCGTGAGCTGTGCGCGCGGAGTGGCTGCGGGGTGGTGCTCATGCACATGCAGGGGGAACCATCCACCATGCAGAGCAATCCAACCTACACAAATGTGGTGGCTGAGGTGCGTGATTTTCTGCGGCAGAGGGTAGAGATGGCATGCTGCGCCGGGGTGGATCTGCGCTGCATTTGCTTGGATCCGGGCATCGGTTTCGGCAAAACGGTGCAACACAATTTGCAACTCATTGATGGGTTGGAAACTCTGCGTTACCGCGATCTGCCCATTCTCATTGGGTTATCACGCAAGCGATTTTTGGCGGAAACTCTGCCAGGGGATGCGCAAGCTACGGTGAAAATGAGCTTGCGTGCGGCCGAGCATGGGGCAGAGATACACCGGGTGCACGAGGTGGCGCCCCTGCGTGCAGCGCTCCGCCGCGCATTTGAATGAAAAACGGCGCGGAGCAACTGTGACTCCACGCCGGAAAAATGCAGCAGTTGTGCGAACCTTACGGCACCGCCGCCCAGATGGGAGAGTCCGGATTGAATGGGGGCAGCTGAAATCTGCCTCCGTAGAGAGATGCTCCCCCCTTCCGGAGTTGGTCGATAATCTCCTTTTGATCAGGAGATGAGAAGTTGGTGCGGAAGAGGTCAAACTGCCGCTGCTCGGTGTTGGTAAGCTGCTCAGCAGACATGTCGGTCACGTCCTCAATGAAAAGGCAGTAGCCGAAAGCACCACCGGGAATTTCTGAGACTAAGATCTGAATAGGGTAAACCTCACCTTCTTTTACCTCGAAAACCTTGCCAGCTGTCAAACCGCCCAATTCCTGATTCCAGGTGGGGGTTTCCGGAGTTTTGATCTGGATGTATCCATTCTTGTCAGGCAGTTCACCCTTGCGCACTTTCATCCAATAATTGTTGGCAGCCGCATCACCGGAAACCTTGTATCCCGCAATGTTGTCTTTTTCCCAGAGGGAAAGTATAATATAACCGGCTTCCAACACCACCTTATTGTCGAAACGTACACCCAGAGTATCATCACCTACGCCTACAAAGCGAAATTTGCCGGACTTAGGCGCGCGCACATTGCCGCGGTACACACACACCCAGCCGGCGGGTTGACACACATCACTGCACTGATAGGCGTGAGGGGCGTACGATGCTTGAGTCATCGGCACATAAAAGCTGGAGGCGTAGAGTTTTTGAGGAGAGCTGTAGAACGGAGCCAAGGCATCGCGTTGGCCCTTGTTGAAGAAATTGTTGAGCCTTTCCACGATGCGATAACTCGCATTGGCAGACGTGACATTAAAATCGTAAGTATTTTTCCCATTCCTTTTGCTGACCTTGTAGAAGGCGACCCTTTTATCCTGCTCGCTGCGCATGATGGAGGATGGAGAATTGCCATCACGGGAGAGCTTGAGATCGTAGAAAGTGCCTTCCAGAGCTGAGCCGCCGGAGGCACCGGAACCCATACCGCTACCGCCCGTCCCCAAACCATCGCCCAAACTCATGTCCATGGACATGTCGATTTGATCGAAGCTCAGGTCGCCTGCGGTGTCAATGCTGACCGGCGCCGCTACGGGGCCCACAGCATTCTGCGCTACAATGACGCTCGGAGTAACATTAGGGTTAGTGGTGACAGACTTGGATGTCAGCTCCCTGCTCACCGGCGCATTGGTGGGAGGTCCATCCTCCGATTGGGGCACGTAGGCAATGAATTCCGTGGGGATCTCCCCTTGGATAATCAAGACCGTGAAGTAGAGAATGCTGCCGAAGAGCAAAAGCATGCCCAAGCAGACGCCGAGAGAGACGACATTGCTCATCATAGCATCCCTTTTGAGCTTGCGAAGAGCTTCATCGCTCATTTGTATGTGTAAAGACATAGGTGATCAGGGTTAGTAATGGTATCACTATACCTCTGCGCAGGTGATTTTGCCAGTCGAAAATTGGGGTGCGAGTGTTACATCTATGTAACACGGAGTGACTGTTATTGAAGAAACCAGCGTGGGAAGGTTTCTCAATGTAGAAAGGAGAAAATAACCATGAAAGCAAAGATAATTATACCTGCCGTGCTGGCCGTAGCGTTGTTGCCGTGGGAAACCGCAGCAGCACTCACAATAAATCTCGGCAATGATCGTGACAGACAGACTGAACGCCGCGAGGAGCGAGCCCGAGAGAGAGAACGAGAAAGAGACCGCGAGGAGCGCCGCCGTGACGGGCGTCGCGTTTATCGCGATCGAAAAGAAAATGAATTTCACCGGGTGCTCAAGAGAGTGACTCGCGATGAAGATCCGCCGCGACGGTACCATCGGTAGTCAGGCCCACCCGTCCTAAGAAAAAACAACCCATTTACGATGTGCAATTTGAGAAGTTCTCGCGCTTGCGCGCGAGGACAGCCGGCGGCGGCAAAGTCGTTTGGTCCCCGGTATGATTCTACTTGCAAAGGGAAGCAAATGCTGTAGAATAAGAACCGTTATGGCTGACCGCAAAGACACAGATCCCGCACGAATGGAGAAAATCGTAAGTCTCTGCAAGCGCAGAGGATTCATCTTCCAAGCTGCCGAAATATACGGCGGATTGAACGGATGCTGGGATTACGGCCCATTGGGAGCGGAGTTGAAACGCAACCTGAAGGAATATTGGTGGCGGGTGAATGTGCAAGAGCGACCGGACATTGCGGGGATGGACGGGGCAATACTGACGCACAACTCGGTGTTGGTGGCAAGTGGACATGTGAGCGGCTTTACGGATCCGCTATGCGATTGCTTGCTGAGCAAAGAACGCTTGCGTGCTGATCAAATACCGGCTCAGAGTGGTGTGGCTTTTTGGTGGAAAGGAGCATCGAAGAAGGACGGCAGTTGGAGCACAGCCAAGGAGTTTTCCATGCTGGTACCAACGGCGGAAGAAAAGGACGCTAAAACGGCGCGCAAGGGGGCATTGCAGTATTACGCGCAGGTAGCGGGCGGCAAGACCCAGCCGGCTGACATCGAGCTGGCAGGTGAAAGCACGCAGGAGGTGCACGAAAGTGTGCGCTACAACCCCGCCAATGGTTCGCTGGTGACTGAGGCGCGCTCCTTCAACCTGATGTTCCGTACGACAATAGGTGCGGCATCGGATGAAAACGACCCGGCGAGCACCGGCTGGCTCCGTCCGGAGACTGCGCAGAGCATCTTCTGCCAATACAAAAACATACTGGACAGCTCGCGCATGAAGCTACCCTTCGGCATCGCGCAAATCGGCAAATCGTTCCGCAACGAAATTAACCCGCGCAACTTTACCTTCCGATCCCGCGAGTTTGAACAGATGGAGGTGGAATATTTCTGCCGCGCGGAGGACGGGATACGTCTCACCGACGAATGGCTGGAGCGCTGCCTCACCTTCTACGAAAACATTGGTATTCCGCGAGACAAAATCCATGTGCTGGACGTTCCGGATGGCGAGCGCGCGTTCTACTCCAAAAAGACCTACGATTTGGAGTATGCGTTCCCCTTCGGCGTGCAGGAGTTGCAAGGGATTGCCTATCGTACGGACTATGACTTGACGCGTCACCAGGAAGGCTCAGGCAAACCCATGGAGTACTTCGATGAAACCGCACGCGAGCGCTTTATACCTCACGTGGTGGAGCCTTCTGCCGGGTGTGATCGCACGGTGCTTGCACTTATTTGCGAGGCGTACGATGAAGAGGAACTTGGCACCGACGGCAAGAGCGATATCCGTACCGTGATGCACTTCCACCCGCGCATAGCTCCCGTGAAGGCTGCCATTTTCCCCCTGCTCAAGAAAAACGAGGAGCAGGTGCGCATTGCCCACGAGATAGAGGCTATGCTTCAGCCGTATATGAATGTCTTTTACGATGAAGCCGGGGCAGTAGGGCGCCGCTACCGCAGACAGGATGAAATTGGCACCCCATTCTGCATCACAGTGGATTTTGAGACCCTCGGCGAAGGGGAAAATGGCGATAGCTCCTTGAAGGGAACCGTCACCATACGTCATCGTGATTCGATGCAGCAGGAGCGGTTGCCCATCCAGGATTTACTTCACTACCTGCTCCGGCGTATTCACTGAGACCCGCGGTTCACAGCTCAGGAGAATTGAGCCAGCCAGTGGCGGTACGCTTCGGCATCCTGGAGAGATGGCCGAGCGGTGGCGCGGACTGTCCAGTGCATCTGTGAAGAAAGGACGCGGATTCTGGCATTGGCGAGCGCGGAATCAATGGCCGATTTATGAGCGCAGACAGCCGCGCGCGTGGAACCATGCACCATACCCATAATTTGGGGAGAGCCGAAAGGAATCGCACCGCTGCGATAGTAGCAGTGAGTCATGCAGATGTGACGTGCGCAGAGACTGCCTGCCGTCTCCTCCATTCCTGCAGGTACAGCCCACATAAGCAGCGCTGCCTCTGCTGTACCGGCGGCATGTTGCGCCGCGGGGTGAGTGTGATTGAGAATGACAGCGAAACGCCCGATGACGCCGATCTGCGCGAGATGATGCGCGTGATCCAGATAATCGGGCAGTGGCATGTCGAGAAGAGCCGCACGTCGTTGCCAAACGGAATCACCGGGCAGAAGTTCGTCCTTTTGCAGAGGTGATCGCAGGCTGCCCAGCACCTGCAATTCCTGTTCGTTGAGCGCGGGGGCGCTGGGACGCTGCATGACGGGAGCCGTGTCATCCAAGGAGCCGGGGGGCAGGGTAGCACGACGCAAGTGACCGACACTCAGACGGAACATGCCGACCACGGGCATGATCACATGCTGCTCTGCGCCGATATGGCGGGCGAGGATGCGACAGTGTTCGACCGGACTGTCTGTCTGCTCCGGGAGACGCAGGGTCGTCCAAAGTCGGAAATCGGCCCCGGGAGCGTTGGGGTCATGGGGTTCACGAATGACAACGTGGCCGGAAAATGGATCATGCGCAACGAGCCAGTCGTAAGCGCGTTTGAGGGCTGCGGCATTCGGAAGCTGCCAGGCCACCAGACAGCCCGGGGTGAGTGAATTGCCGGGCAGGGTCTGGCGGATACTGCGGATGAGACCACGTTCCGACATTGCGCACAGGCGCTGAAGTACTTCCTGTTCGGTCATGCCGCAGCGGGCGGCAAGTTCGGCAAAGGGACGTTCGTAAAAGCCTGAGAGCCGATCCTCCGCCACGGCGAGAAGGCGGCGGTTGGCGTCGTCATCCATGGGGGAAGAAATCATTGCGGGTTTACAATGCCGCAATACGTGAAGAGGGTAGGATCGAGCTGCTGCTTGGCATCATCGGCAACGCGGCGGGCTTGCTCGGGGGTTTCAGTAAGGGCAAACATGCAAGAGCCACTGCCGCACATGAGAGCGGCCTGCACACCCTTCCGCTTCAGCAACCACATCTTGAACATGGCAAGAATGGGGAATTTGGCGAATACAGGGCGCTCCAAATCATTACTCAGTCGGAGCCCTCTCACCGTCTGGATATCGTACATGACCTCGCGCAGGCGGCGGGAGGCCTCGAACGCGCCATACGCCCACGGCGTACTCACTCCGAACTGAGGTTTAAGCAGAACGATCGGACTGGTCCATTCCGCATAGGCCACGAGCGGGCGCACTTGCTCACCACGGCCAAGACAGCGGCTCAGCACGGGGTTCAGGAAAAAGGGGACATCGCTGCCGACGGCGGCAGCCATTTCAGAGAGTTCCTCCGGAGAATACTGCGTACCGAGGATTTCGTTGACGGCCAACAGAGTTGTGGCGGCATTGGAGGAGCCGCCGCCCAAGCCGGCAGCCCACGGGATGCGTTTGGTGAGGGATATACGCTGCTTGGCCTTGCGACCGTAGTGTTTTTCGAACTCGAGGATGGCGCGAATAATTAGGTTATTTCCATCGGTTGGAAGGAGAGGATCATCGCAAAGCAGCGTGGTGGTTCGCGAATTGTGGAAGTCCAGCTCATCGACCAAGTCGAGCTTTGCCATCAGCATATCCACGTCGTGAAAGCCATCCGCCCTTTTTCCCTTAATGCGCAGCGAGAGGTTCACCTTCGCCGGGGAAGAATACGTACTCATGCCGTCAGGGTACACGAAAGAGGCAAAAGAATCAAGTAGAATGTGCCGCGTAATTGTGCTTGCAATTCAGTAAAAGGTGCGCTACACTCGCCCCCAGGCGGCAGGGACGGCCGGAGCGATTTAACCGTGTGCACACCGGGACCATGATACGCATATACAAACAGTCGAGTAACGGAATTTCCCGCACAGTCGGACTGGATGAGCCGGTGAGCCGCGAGGACCATATTTTTTGGGTGGATTTGCTGACGCCCGACGCGCCGGAGCTCTCGTATGTCGAGGAACTGTGCGGATTGGAGATGCCTACGAAAGACGAGATGCGAGAAATTGAGGCAACGTCGCGTCTGTACTGCGAGGACGGCGCGCGATTTATGACCACAACGGTGCTTTCGCGAGTGGAGACGGATGACCCGATTATTGCTGAGATTACCTTCATTTTGAAGAAGGACGTGCTCATTACCATACGTCACACGGACTCATATTCGTTCCGCGTATTTTCGCACACATTGCTTCGGGCGCAGAGTACCAACCGTGATTTCGTGTTTATCGGACTCTTGGAGACTTTGGTGGACCGCCAGGCAGACGTGCTGGAGCGGTTTGGTACGGTGCTGGATGCACTTTCAAAAAAGGTGTTTGGTACGCACAATGCGGCGCGAAAGGGCGAGAAACAAGACGACCCGGATACTGAGGATTTACGTGATGCGTTGGAGGAACTGGGACGTGTGGGTGATCTCATTACCCGGCAGCGTGATGCCTTGGTTAATCTGCTGCGCATGATTACCTTTGCCGGTAACGAGGATTCCTGTCTCGATGCGCACGAGAATCTTTATGTGCCGTTGCGGCCGGTGTCGCGCGATGTGAACTCGTTGGCGGAATACGCTTCCTTTCTGTCTAACAAAATCAACTTCATGTTGGACGCCGTGTTGGGGCTCATCAATATCGAGCAGAATGATATTGTGAAAGTTTTCACCATCACGTCCATTGTCTTCCTGCCGCCCACGCTGGTGGCAAGCATTTTTGGTATGAACTACCGCTATATTCCATTTTTGGAAACGACGTGGGGTTTTTGGCTTTCGCTCATTCTGATGGTGATATCGGCGGTGTTGCCGCTCGTCATATTCCGGATCAAACGCTACATCTGACATACACACCATGATTGCAACACGCAAGGTTGAACAACCGCAGCAGGAAATCCACAAGGCGAATATACTCATCGAGGCTTTGCCGTACATGCAGGCGTATCGGGATAAAACCATACTCATCAAGTTTGGCGGGTCAGCGATGGATGACCCGGAGCTGGTGAAGTCGTTGATGCGCGATATCGTGGTGCTGGAGTCCATGGGGATGAATCCTGTGGTCGTACATGGAGGAGGAAAGGCGATCTCAAAGGCCATGAATGAGGCTGGGCTGGAGGCAAAATTTATCAATGGACTGCGTGTCACCGGGGCAGATGCCATTCGCATCGTGGAGGATACGCTCACCGGCATCATCAATCCCGGGCTCGTGGAGATGATACGGGAGCACGGTGGGTCGGCGGTGGGTATTCCCGGCACCACAGTTTTTGTGGGTGAGAAGTTGCACGAGAAAGACGAACAGGGAGGCATCGTGGACTTGGGAATGGTGGGACGTGTGGTAGGGTGCCAGCTTTCTCGGGTTGAGGAGGCGCTCTCCCTTCAGCTGATTCCGGTCATATCACCGCTGGCCCGGGAGCTGGGTACACACCAATCGCTTAACGTGAATGCGGATTTAGCGGCAGCAGCGCTTGCGAAGGAACTCAAACCTGTGAAATTGGTCTATATCTCTGATGTCCCGGGGATTTTGCCCGACCCGGAGGACAAGACATGCATCATCAAGAGTATTGACCGGCGAGAGGCGTTTCGACTCATCGAAGATGGCACTATTTCCGGAGGCATGATACCTAAGGTGAAGAGCGCGGTGGAGGCGCTCAATGCAGGTGTTCGCAAGGTACACTTCATCGATGGACGTTTGCCGCACACCATGCTGTTGGAGATCTTTACGCCCGAGGGAGTTGGAACGGAAATTGTGCGCGAGCAGCGCTGAGTATCGTTCACCATGACCCCATCTCTCACTATTGGCATTTTGGCTCCGCATCGCAGCAGTACTTGCATGCGTGCATTGCAGGAGCTGCTGCAGAGCTGTGGTCAGCATGGCATCCGAGCGCATGAGCTTGGTAAGTGTACGCCGAGTGATCAATGGCCGGATATTATTGTGTGCCTTGGCGGGGACGGCACCATTCTCTCTGCTGTTGAGCAGGCTGCGCGGCATGGCTGCATCGTTGCCGGGGTGAATTTGGGACATTTGGGTTTTTTGAGCGCCTGCGGCTGCGATGAAGTGGCAAAATTGGTTGAATCATTGGCCAAATCCGCCTATCGCGTCGAGGAGCGTTCCATGCTGCAAGTCACTCCGAGCGGTATGGGCACCACGCCGGGAGAAGCGCATCTGGCTCTTAACGAGGTGGCGCTTATGCGCGCACAGACGGGCAAAATGATTGACGTCGATGTAGAGTTGGATGGCGCCTTGCTCAACCGTTATCACGCGGATGGTGTGCTCGTGGCCACTCCCACGGGCTCCACGGCCTATTCGCTATCAGCTGGCGGGCCGTTGCTGTGGCCCACGGCGGGTGTGATGTGCCTCACTCCCATCTGTCCGCACAGTCTCACCAACCGCTCTGTGGTACTGCCAAAGGATGTGGAGATAACTCTGCGGCCGAGGGAGAGACGCGGGCGCTCAGGGGAATCTCTCATTTACTCTACCGACGGTCAGGCCACGCATACCATCCCGCTCAATGCAGCACTCACGATCCGCAAGTCGCCAGAAAGCCTTCGCCTGCTGTTCCTGCCCGGCAGTGATTACGCTGCTCGCCTGCGCGCTAAGCTTGGTTGGTGATAAAATTGGGCATTGTCATCTGGCTCATGTGTGGTAAAATGGCTCTGCTATGCTGAAGGGAATATCGCCTGTCATATCGCCGGAATTGCTCAAAACGCTTGCAGAAATGGGGCATGGGGATGAAATAGTCATCTCGGATGCTCATTTTCCGGGACACACCTACAATGCGCGAGTGCTCCGGGCGGATGGGGTAGGCGCGGATCAGTTGCTAGCGGGTATTGCTCCACTTTTTGAGCTAGATACTTACGCTACACCCGTCATCATGATGTCCGCGGTGCCGGGGGATGAGTTGGATCCGGCGGTCGAAAAGAAATACCGCGCCGCATTGGGGTACGATGGCGCTGTAGAGCGCGTGGAGCGTTACGCTTTTTATGAGCGAGCCAAAGCGGCATACGCCGTTGTCATTTCCGGTGAAACAGCAAAATACGGCAACATTATTCTTAAAAAAGGGGTGACGCCGGTGCTGGCGTGATCGGGAAGATGGCGAAATAAAAATGCGGCGGGCGTCCTTGAGTCGGAGCGACCGCCGCCGTGAGTTGCTGGCTGAACAGCCAAAGAAGAGCGTTATGCACCGCCGGCGTTGGCCAAGGCGGCATCATCCGGCGGCAGGAAGTTCTTAAAGCGTGCCTTGTCGATAGCTTTCATGTAGGCCTCTTGTGGGGAGACAATACCCTGCTGGAGCTTTTGCCAGATGGCATCATCCATAAATTGCATGCCTAAGCCTTTTCCGCCCACGATGACATCTGCAAGCTTCTGCGTGGCACCTTCGCGGATGATGGCGCCTACGGCCGGAGTGGCGAAAAGAATCTCATTGACAGCAACGCGTCCCGGCTTGTCGCAGCGCTTCATAAGCAACTGGGCGACGACCCCACGCAAGGAACCAGCAAGCATGGTGCGCGCCTGAGCTTGTTGTTCGGCGGGAAATACATCGATGATGCGATCCACCGTCTTACGTGCATTATTGGTGTGCAGCGTTCCAAAGACGAGCAAACCTGTTTCTGCCGCAGTAAGGGCGAGCGCAATGGTTTCCAAGTCGCGCATCTCGCCCACGAGCACAATATCGGCATCCTCGCGCAAGGAGGCACGCAGACCATCCGCAAACGAGGCGCAATTACTCGGTACTTCGCGTTGGGTAATGATGCTTTTCTTGGAGGGATGGACGAATTCTATAGGCTCCTCGACAGTAATGATGTGGCGCGAAAAGTTCGTGTTGATGTAGTCGATGAGTGCGGCAAGTGTGGTGGACTTGCCGGATCCGGTAGGGCCGGTAACGAGTACGAGACCGGAGCGCATTTCCCCAAAACGTTTGATCTGCTCGGGAACATTGAGTTCCTCAAGCGTGAGGATTTTGGTGGGAATGATACGGAACACACAGCAGTATCCGCGTTGCTGTTTCATGTAGTTGCAGCGGAATCGAGAATTGCTGTCCATTTCGTAAGCGAAGTCTGCATCGCCGCACTCCTCGTAGCTTTCCCAAAGCTTGGGGTCGCATATGGGCTGCATGAGCTCCACCATATCCTCGTGGGTAAGAATGTGCTCGGAAACAGGCTTAATATCGCCGTGGACGCGGATTTTTGGAGGCTGCCCTTCAGAAAGATGAAGGTCAGAGCCGCCGCGCTCCACGAGTTCCTTGAAATAGGTGTGAATTTTGGGATCCATGAGAGTGACAGAAGAAGGTGAGAAAATTAGGCGATGGAGGACTCTGGATGATCTTGGAGGAAGCGCTCCATAGAGACTTTATCCGTGCTTCGAGTATCGCACTCTTCAGCACTGATAATGCCCTTGAGGTACAGTTCCTGAAGGGAATCATCCATAAGGCGCATGCCAATGGCTTTGCCGGTCTGGATGATACCGGGAAGCATGAAGGTTTTGCCTTCGCGGATACAGTTGGCCACAGCGGCGGTATTCACGAGCATTTCCAGAGCCATGATACGGCCGGTGCCATCTTTCTTGGGGATGAGCTGTTGAGAGAGAACGCCGCGCAGGGATTCTGAAACCATGATGCGAATGTGCTCGCGTTCTTCCACCGGAAAGGCATCCAGGATACGGTCAATCGTGCGAGAGGCCGATCCGGTGTGTAGGGTGCCGAGCACCAAGTGCCCCGTCTCTGCCGCGGTGAGTGCTAGCGAGATTGTTTCCAAATTGCGCATCTCGCCTACCATGATGACATCCGGGTCTTCACGGAGAGCCGCGCGCAAGGCTCGACCGAACGATTCGGTGTGGTGACGCACCTCACGTTGGTTCACCTGACAACCGGCCGGATCAAACACGGCCTCGATAGGATCTTCCAGCGTGATGATGTGGTCGTGACGATCCTCGTTAATGAATTGAATGATACTGGCAAGTGTGGTGGATTTGCCGGAGCCCACAGATCCTGTCACAAGAATCAGACCATTAGTGAAGCGGGTGAGGGGTTTGATGAAGTCCTCCGGCAGATTAATCTCGCTCATGGTGCGAATTTTGCTATTGATGATGCGGAAGCAGAGGTCGTAGCCTAAGCGTTGCTGCACGACGGAGGCGCGGTAGCGACCGTGCTCATTAGCATAAGCAAAGTCAGCATCGCCGAACTTCTTGAGATGTTTCCATTCCTCTTCATCCAAAAAGCTTTCTGTGAGAGCCTGCGTATCCTGTTTGGTGAGTGTTGGCGCACCCTGCCAGATGGGTTGCAGCGTACCAAAACGACGCCATGTGGGTGGGCAGGCAGTGGGCAGGTGGACATCCGAACAACCACAATCTACCCCCTGCTGCAAATAGGTATCAACCGACAGGGAAATCACCACCATCAGCGGACCGTTTTCCTGTTTGTAGAGGTAGGCATGATACTTGCCACCGGGGCCGGAGAAAATAAAGTCCACGGCAGATTGGTCATTAAGCGTGGATTGTTGTTCCGGCGAAGCGCAACTTTCCACGAGAGCCTGGACGTTTTCTGCTGTGAGTGTCGGGGCATCATCCGCTATGGGAGTGTAAGTAGCGCTTTTCATCCAATAGGGCTGCAGCCCGACGCCCAAATACAGCGCAGGGCTGAGGATGGTGCGGCTAAGCTCCAAATAGCGGTCAATATGTGTGAAGATTGGGGGTGTGTCGCTCATAAGCTGTGCAGTAAACACTGTCTACCACAAAATGCCCGCCATGGCGAGCAAAAAACAGTGCAACCGCATTAGAAAATGCGTTTGCCTATGTACGATGTACGATTTATTAATAATGTGCGCATTGTGCAGAATTTTTCGAACCGTCAACGTATGCAGGGGCTTCTTTATAACCATCAGCATGATGAGTGCTTGATGTCATGATTTTTGATACGTATGGGCGGTGATATCAACCAATAAGAGTACTTCATCCGTTGATGAACTTTTCTCAAATGCGATTGCCGTGTCGGGAAACGCAAGCGGATTGACAGAAAAAATAATTTAGGGTATGGTGGAGATCAGATATGGGAGGACTGATCATAGCGCCCAAGGCGCGACTATTTCACGGACATGACTGGGTATATGGAACGGAGGTGCGTGCTGTGTACGGCGATCCGCAGCCGGGTGATGTGGTGGCGCTCAAAGACCAGCGTGATCGCTTTCTGGGCTCGGCTATCTACAATCCGCGATCTCAGATAGTGGCACGTCGTTTTTCGCGTCACAGGCAGGTGTTGGATGTCGATTTCTTTCGGCGGCGTGTACGGCAGGCGGTAGAGTTGCGGGAGCGGCGGATGCCGGGGGAAGAGCTGCTTCGCTTAGTATGGAGCGAGAGCGATGGCTTGCCAGGCCTCGTTGTGGATCGCTATCGGGATGTGCTGGTGGTGCAGACGCTTACCCTTGCCATGCACTTGCATGAAGAGGAAATTGTGGCGGCGCTTTGCGAACTGTTGCGGCCGACGTGCATATTGGTGCGCAATGATTCTGCGGTGCTGGCAGCAGAAGGACTGGAACAAGAAACGCATGTTGCCCACGGCGACTTGCCGACGCCCTTTGTGGCCAGCACGGGCGGGTTGAAGTTTGAGGTGGATCCGGGGCACGGGCAAAAAACCGGGCTCTACTTGGATCAGATGAGTAACTACAGCCAGGTAGCGCGCCACGCCGCCGGCAAATATGTGCTGGATTGCTTCTGCAACCAAGGCGGATTTGCGCTCGCGTGCGCGAGGGGTGGAGCAGGGGAAGTGACGGCTGTCGATATTTCTGAGCCAGCCATAGAGGCGGTGCAAAAGAATGCTCAACTCAACGACGTGCGCCTGAATGCAGTGGTGGCTAATGCCTTTGATTTGCTGAAGGCTGAGAGTGAAAAAGTGCGCAATGGCGCCGAACCGAAGTGGGATTTCATCATTTTGGATCCGCCGAGTTTCACGCGAAACCGCAAGGCGCTGACGGGTGCTCTGCGGGGGTACAAGGAGATTCACCTGCGCGCGATGCAGATGCTGCCGGTGGGCGGCTTGCTGGCGACTTTCTGCTGTTCGCATCATGTGAGTCGCGAGCTGTTCCTGCAAGTGATAGCTGAAGCAGCAGTGGACGCCCACTGCACACTGAGGCTCGTGGAAGAATACGGGCAACGAGCAGATCATCCGGTGTTGCTTAATTTGCCGGAGACAAGCTACCTGCGTGGGTTTGCCTTTGAGCTGGCGCCGGGACGCTGAGGAAGCTTACGCCTGCACGGTGAGGCGCGGGGTGAGGATGGCTCGCGTGTAGGAACCGGGGGCCACATGGGTGCGTGGCCACACAATGCAGTCGTTGAGCTCCACCCCTGCCGGTACGACGGCATCCTTGCACACCACGCAGTCTTCGCCTATATCCGCTGCCGGGGAGATGGAAGCCTCCGGATGGATGCGCTGGGAAGAAGGCAGCTCCAGCAGGGCATTGAGATAGGTGGTGGGTGTACCCAGCTCGTGCCAGTGCCCCCAATCGGCCACCAGACCGCCCATGCGTCCGCAACGAATGATCTCCAGCCATGTGGGGACGATGGAAAAGGGTTCGTCCGGCGGAACATCAGGGAAAAGTTCGACGAGTTCCGGCTGCATGACGTAGATGCCGGCAAATTGGTAGGAACCCGGGTCGATGCCGAGAGCGTAGCGCATGTCAGTGACGCGACCTGTGGTGGGATCAAAGCCCACGTTTTTCTTGCCATCTACACTGCGCAGGGCAAGGGTCACCAAGTTGCCGGCTCGGCGGTGTTCCGACAGGAGCTCAGACACAGGAAAATCGCAGAGGATGTCGCCGTTCTGGACGATCAGCGGCTCATCCGGGTGAACAAACGGCATGATGTTGCGTACGCCGCCGCCGGAGTCCAGCGGGTGCTCCTCATGGCTCAGCAGCACGGGACAACCGCGGTATTGCGGGTTCGGAAAGGGGAAAGCGCGCTCCCACATGACCTCCAATTGGCTGGTATTTACGAGGAACTCGGTGACACCGCAGCGCATCAAATGATCCATGGTGTGGTAGATGAGCGGCTTTTGGAAGACGGGCAGCAGCGGTTTGGGCACGATGTAAGAGAGGGGAGCCAAGCGAGTGCCAAGGCCTGCTCCCAAGATAAAGGCTTGCATAGGTTATGAGGCAGGTTGCACTCCAGTTCTCCTGCGGAAGCGTCGTACAAGCGCCCATAGCAGCCATATAAAGAAGATCACGCCGATAAAGGCGAGCGCGGGCAGCAGGATGGCCAACACAGAGCCTATGGCCGACAGAAAATTCTCAGATGTCGAGACAAGGAAATTGCCGAAACTTCCTGTTGTCACGGTACTTGTCCCGCGAACTGTGGTAGTGCTCAGTTGCGTAACACCTGCCGCGCAGGATCCGGCGAGAATACCAATGGTCCACTGAAAAAAATCCGGCATGTCGGGCATCAGACCGGCAGTGACAACGGCGCCAGCCGCCAGCGCAAGAGGCGTACTCACCGTATCCAGTAGATTATCTATGAAAGGTATATAGTAGGCAGCTATCTCGACAACCGTGGCAACCAGCAAGCCGTAGAAAGCAGTGTCGCTACCTACCCACGCCAAGTGCTCGTTGACAGAGTAGCCGCCGTAGCGTACTGCAATGGCCAATGCCAAGAGCGGCAGAAACACGCGAAAACCGCAGGCAGCCGATAACGAAATGCCTGTACAGAGAGCAGCAAAGAGAGCGAGCCAATCCATGATTCAAAGGGTGGGCTAGGATTGCAAAGTTTCACAGAAATGCTCCATTTTGTCGCAGGCCTGTTCCAGCAGGTCGAATCCGGTGGCATAGCAACAACGCAGGTAGCCCTCCCCGCAAGAGCCAAAAGCTGTTCCGGGCACAGCGGCCACTTTTTCCTCTTGCAGGAGGCGCATGGCGAACTCGCGCGATGAGAGACCGAAGCGTTTCACACTCGGGAAGGTGTAAAAAGCGCCGCCCGGCAGGTGGCAGTCCAGTCCCATATCGTTGAAGCGTTTTACAATGTAATCGCGGCGGTGGTGGTAGCTGTCGCGCATCTCCTCCATGGCGGGTTTACCGTTTTTAAGAGCCTCGACCCCCGCCTCCTGACTAGTGATGGACGGGCAGATCATGGTGTAGGAGTGGATTTTGACCATTAGGTCGATGAGTTCTTGCGGTCCACAGGCGTAGCCCAGGCGCATACCTGTCATGGCGAAAGCTTTGGAGAAGCCGTGCAGCAACAGGGTGCGCTCTTTCATGCCGGGCAGAGAGGCAATGCTGGTGTGCGGCTCGTCATCGTAACGCAACTCAGAATATATTTCATCAGTGAGCACAAAAATATCGTGCTTGCAGCATATTTCCGCGATCTTTTTGAGCGTTTCCAGAGGGGCAATGGAGCCGGTGGGATTGGTCGGGAAATTGAGCATGAGCACCTTCGTTTTGGGCGTGATGGCCGCCTCCAGCTTCTGCGGCGAAAGAGCGAAGAGATCTTCAATGCTCGTCTGCACCGGGGTGGCGTGCGCATACGTCATGCACACCGTGGGCGCATAACTCACGTAACCCGGCTCGTGGTAGAGCACCTCGTCCCCCGGGTTGAGCAAGCAACGCAGCGCCAAGTCAATCGCCTGACTCACGCCGACGGTTGGGAGAATCTCACATGAGGGGTCGTACTCCACGTGGAAAAAATCCTGCACGTAGCCGGCAATAGCGCGGCGCAGGGAGAGTAAACCGTAATTGCTCGTGTAGGTGGTGTGACCTTTTTCAAGCGAATATATGGCGGCTTCACGCACGTGCCAAGGGGTTACAAAGTCGGGCTCGCCGACGCCCAAGGAGATGATGCCCTTACTACCGATGACGAGATCGAAGAACTCGCGGATGCCGGAGCGTGGCAGCTGCGCAATTTGTCGGGAGAGCGTGTGGTTCCAGTCCATAGGTCAGGGAGCAACACTAATGCGCTCTGTGCAGGATGGTTCGTCGAACATGAGTCCGTAGAGTTTGTATGTTTTGAGTCGAAAGTGTGTCGCCGTGGAGATGATGCCATCCATGCTGGAAAGCTTGTCCGTGACGAAACGCGCAACTCCCATCAAATCTTTTGCTTCTACCATAAGCAGCAAGTCATAACCGCCCGACATGAGGTAGCAGCTCTTCACCTCATCAAAGCGCGCTATGCGTTCGGCTAAACGGTTGAACCCGCCCTCTCTTTCCGGGGTGCAGCGTACCTCGATGAATGCAGCCACTCCCACCGAATCGTCGTTGACGATCGTTTGATAACCTACGATGCGCCCTTCGCCTTCCAACTGCGCGCGAGCGGCGGTCACTTCCTGCTCATCGGCGCCCAGTCGAGCAGCAATTTGCTTGTCGGTTAGCCTGGCATCTCCCTCTAGTAGTTTGAGTAATGCTTCCAGAGTCATGCCCGCCAGTATATCACACACCATTCTCCTTGGCAAGCCGCGAAAAGACACCACCAAGGCAACCGCATTAGAAAATGCGGTTGCCTATGTACGATGTTGGATGTACGATGTACAACACGCACGACGGCTGTAAGTGCGTATGGACAGCGCGAAGGCGCTGCCCCGGAGGGGCGAACCGGCAGGGTGGTGCCGGTGAGTCAATTTGGAATTTAGCGCGCCTGTGGCGCGGGAATTCTGCAAAGCAGGTGCAGAGGGATGTGGTGGAACCATGCGCGAGTTTGGTTAGGAAGGGGCGGTGGCAGACGGAGCCTGCTTATGTACGATGTTGGATGTACGATGTACGATTGCAACGTGCCTGCAACGGGTCTGCAACAGACTTGCCCCGCAGGGGCGGTGGCGCCTAGCGGTGCCCATGTACGATGTGCGATTTCGATTTTAGCGCGCGTGGCTCGGGGATGCAGAGCGCATGCGATGCCCGCAGGGCGCGGGGGCAATGTGGTGACGAGGCGTCAACGGAAGGCGAGTCTGCAAGTCGGCAAGCCATGATTCTAATTTTTTAACACATCTTGCACAAGGCGTAGTGAATAAAGCTTTTGTTCTCTTATTCAAGTGCATATCTCTTTTTGAAAGAGATGTACCGGCTGATGAACTCTACTTAATTGGAGACAAAGAATTTACCCTTTTATACAACAACAATTTCATACCGTTCTCATGACAGAATTTTTGCCATGGTCAGATGCCAATGCTTTCTCTCTAAAAGTTTTTTTGCCTTTTAGGCTGTACATCTCTTTCAAAAAGAGATATACTCGCCCTCATACGGCAGAGACAGGGCCGGAGCTTCAAACTTTTATTTTTA
>CANRJD010000013.1 GCA_947630815.1 uncultured Akkermansia sp.
ACGCTGCAGGGCGCCTTCTACCAGCTTCTCCATGCGCCTTCCCTGCGCACTGCCATCACTCGCTCCGCCTCTGCCGGCGGCGATACCGACACCAATGCCGCCACCGCCGCCGTGCTTTACGCCGCCACCTTCCCCGATGCCTCTCTGCCCGCCACTTGGCTCACCACCCTCCGCCGCCGGAACCCGGAGTACGCTCACTTGCTCTGATCCTCTTTCAGCCTAGCGATGATTTCAGCCAAGGTGAACGTCGGGGGAATCAGGTAGTGCGGTTTGACCTCATCCACGCCGGGCATGTATTGTTGCGTCCGCCGTTCCCAGTCGGCGAACGACTCTCCATGGTGCACAGGGGCGTGAAGCGGGGGGATACCCTTCCATGGACGTTTCGGGGCTCGTTGGATATCGCAAAGCACCCAACGAGCCTTGCTGAGACTCGGACGCCACCAAGACAACGTGGTGCCCAATTCCTTGGCAACGGGATCAAGCAATCTGTACATATAGCAAGAGCCACTGAGAACAGAGCCATTGATGTTGAGCGCATACAGGGGATGACCCTCGACGGAGGTCCGCTTCCAGCCGGCTTCCCCCCTTTTCCACGCCCAAAGGAGATCACCTAAATCAAGCGTCGTCAGCGCAGCTCCTCCCTCTACCTCCCGGCATTCCGCCATCTCCGGCGCTTGGATAATCTTCTCCGTATTCTCCAGCAACAGGTCCATGTTGTCCGACAGCAGCTCCAGCACGTCTCCCTGTGGCACCGGTCGGCGGTTGCAGAGTTCTACCGGCTGCGCCAAGAATTCCTTCCACTCCTGTGACGTTTCAGGTTGGTGATTCAGCCACTTGTTTTCAGACTTCTGCTCCGTGCTTTGAGGCGCCCCGTCTGAAGGTGAGATGGGGTCTTGCGGTGCGGATGCATTGGAGCGGGAGGAATCGCCAGTTGGCGAGGGTAATCTATCGAGTCTTAACATATCTTTGAGTTGTGCTTGATTGGTTGAACGACCGACAGCACAAGCCCGTAGATACAAAAACCGCAGCTTCCACCCGCTTTCAGGGTGAATGCCACGGCATCTCGTTCACTACAATCAGCGCTTCCGCCGAAAGATTGACCTATGCCGTCACATTATTTGCCCATCCGCCGCACACGCGGCTTCCGGGATGACCTTACGGCGTCACCTGACCCGTTGCGAAGCTTTTTCCGCCTCGCTCTGTGCCCTCCTTTTACCACCATCCATCCGCCTTGGCAAGCGTTATTTTGCACAAAAGCGCCCTCTCACGCCACCGTACGTGCCTTTTGTGGCATACGGCGGTTTCTCGGCGTGTGATTGATCCCGGAACCCTTGTTCCTACCGCAACTCTTTTCTCTCTCCTCGTCAGATACCCTGACAACTCCTCCGCACCGTTATGTGGATTCGGACTTGCACCGCTTTCCATCCCTCGGTCGAGGCCTCGTACATTTCAGTACTTCTTGGCTCTGCTGTTCTATGTTCTGAGATTTGAGTGGTTGCCCACGCCGGATTCAGCCCTTCCCACCGGGGTTGTTCGTCATGGTGGTACTATGGTCTCTGCTGACTCCCGACAAACGGTTTGCTCCGCAGCGCTTAAAAGGAAGGGGCAGCGAAACCGCTGCCCCTATAAGTGCGCCTGCATCGCACACGAGCCTAGTCCGAAGACTAGCTCTATCGTTGTGGTCATATAGACCTCGCAGGAACTTTTTTCTAGCACATGTGTACTCGATTGTCAAGACCTCATTGAAGAAAAAAAACGTTTTGTGGATTGCAAAATTAAATGCAACAGGTTCTTGGCACAAAAAAGGGTGCCAAGAAGTTCAAAGTATGCTAGAGTAATTTCTCTATAACAAACCAAGACACTATGAACCAAGACACCCAAACGCATTGTAACTCCGTTGCCCGAAAAGGCAAGCCCAGAAATTGAATTTTTAAAGGATTAGCTAATTTCTTGCGTAGGCTCCTCATTGACACCCTCATTTTCCGTACTCGAAGTGAGGACATGATTGGGCAAATTGACGAACGAATCATCGATGAGTTTCACTTCTTCTTTATCTTCATCATGCTTACAAGTTACTCCCAACTTTTCAAGTTCTCGAAATTGATACATGAGGTTTCCTTTCCCGATATAACCCTTTGAAACAGCGTCATTGTAACTACTCGTCAGCTTTTGTATATTTTTGCCGATCAAAGCCATATCTTTGGAAAAACCGGCAAACTTGGCACATAATGATGCGGCGCGATCAATAATATCCTTAATATTTTTGACTTGAGCTTCATTCCGCCACAACAGATGCGCCATGCTTAACGCCATACTCATATTTGAAGGTCCAACGATGAGGACATTTTTGGTCAGTGCCTCTTGATAGAGATCCGGAGCCTTCTGCAATGCCGCTATGTAGCTTGCTTCATTCGGAATAAACATCAACACAAGACCTGCCAGTTCCTTAATGAAGTCGGAACGGTGTAGATTCTCGTAACTCTTTTTTGCAAGCTCATCGACATGGTTGCGAACGGAAACGACATGTTCTTTTAAGTACTGCTCTCGTCCTTCTTTTGTCTCGGCTTCGATATAATTGACATAGGCCGTAAGAGAAACCTTGGAATCAATGACGACTCCTCGGTCACCAGGGAAGCGGACAATAACATCGGGTTTGTCACCACAATTACTACCGTCACCCTTCGAGAAAAACTGTTGAACATAAAAATGAACACCTTTTTGAAGGCCATTGGCTTCCAACAATCGATCCAAAATAAGTTCTCCCCAATCCCCCTGCTGCTTAGGATTCGCTTTCAAGGCGTTTGTCAGGTTCACAGCGTCATTCCCAATTTTTAGTGTTTGAGTCATCATCTCGCGCATAAGCCCCTCGATCTTTGAAGAGGATGAAATCCCTGTATTGTTCAGATTGTCTATCAAGCTCCTGAGCTGTTTCATCTGTTCATTCAGAGGGAGAAGAACCGTCTGCATGGATTCGGAATTATCGGATTTCAGCTGATCGCTGCGTTCGCGAAGAGCATCTCCGGCGATACTCCGAAACGTCTCGGTGAGATTGCTCCGTTCGAACTTCATCTGCTCCTGCAGACTCATATTCTCTGCTTTCAAGTGGGACGCCTTCTGTCGTTCCAGAAGCCACGCCATGAAGAATGCTACAGCAACAAGCGATACGACAATGGTGGTGATGAATAATGTGTCCATTTTTCTTGATGTATTATTTATTGACATTGTGCCTCTTTCGATCTTGAGTCGGGGAGTATGCCTAGCCCTGCGTCCGTATGAAGTGCGGCTTTAAACCATTCTTACAGGAGTTCTGAAAAAAATCGTTGAAAAAAGAGGATCCTCATGCAGCTTTTCGCAGGGGAAGGGATAACTACCCGCAGCCCCCGCGAAAATGATGTAAAATCTTCCTCATTCCAACTCCGTTGCGGAGTAGAGCTGCACGCTTGCCTCACCTCCGCCGCGCGGCACTGAGACCAACGCCACACGCACGGCTGCCTCGTCCAGATGCAACGATTCCGCAAGATAGCGACGGTAGGCGCGCATCTGCGGGGCATGGCGTGCGCGCAGGGCGGTGTACTCTGCATCGTCGCCGGCGGTAACGCGGTCGGTCTTGTAGTCGATGATGATGGCTTCCTGCGGTTTCCCGGCGTCATCGGTCCGCACCTGCACGCGGTCGAACGTGCCGGAGACGAGCTCCGCCTTGCCTTGCACGGCGAAAACAAAGGGTTGCTCGCGGTAGAGCTGCCAGTGCTCTCCGTCGGGACAGCTGAGGATGGCGCGTATATCATCCCGTTGCAGGGCGCGGGCAACGACCTGCTGCTCCTCTCCCTGCGGAGAATGAATCCACGCGGGGAAATCCTGCGGGGAGGAGGTCCAGCCGATTTGCTCCCACAGGGCATGGACGGCTGTACCATAGGCGGTGGCTTCTCTTCCGCTCTGTGTCAAGCGCACGGTGGAGGAGGCATCGTCGGCAGTTGCCCGGGCGTCTGCGGCGACCTGTCCCTGCGGTTCCAGCTGCGAGGGACGTATGACGCGCCGGCGAGCCGTGGGCCTCTCCAGCGGTTTGGGAGATTCGTCATCCGCCTTTTGGGTCTCCTTGTCATCATCGGCGCCGCTGCCGTCCTTGATGGGCTGGAGGTACCACTCGGGGTCGCCGATCTCATCGTACGGTTTAGCCTCATCGATGATTTTTGAGAATGAATTGTTGTTGGCGTTCTCATTCAGCAGAAGGTACACAGCGAAGCGGGCGCGTGTGATAGCCACGTAGAGCAACCGCATCGATTCGCTGATTTGCTTGTGTTGCCAATCCTCCGTCAGTCTCTCGATGGCGGGCCAGGCTTTTCGTTTTTTCTCGTTGCTCACCGAGAAGAGAAAGCCCTTGGAATCCTCCGTGACAAAGTGATCCATCTTACCTGTATCATCTACCCCTTTTGATCCGGCAAAGGGTAAGATGACGGCGTCAAACTCCATGCCTTTGCTCTTGTGTATGGTGAGGAGCTGGATGTAACTCGGGACATCGGAGGAGCTCGGCTTAAAATTGCTGACGAAAGAAATCCAGTCTTTGAGACTACCCCCTCGCTTGTCGAACTCGAGAGCCAAAGTCTCCCACTCCCGAATTATCTGGGAATCCTGCATCTCCTCCATTTCCGCTATCGTACCGACCAGTCGGAGGATCGCTCGAATGGCGGCGGCATAGCCTTCTTCGTCAATCAGCCGTCGCCATGCCAGGAAAGTTCCTTCCGTCGACGGGGCACTGTCGGGGAAGGGGGATTCCTCGAGAAGCATGTGCAGAGGGGAAACCTTCAGCATGGACTTCTCGTGTTCGCTGCCGGGATGAAGCATCCAGCGGAAGAAGGCAAGAAGCAATTGCCCAAATGTCGAAGCAACGGCGAGACTGGTATCCGACATGACCTGCAAGCGGAAATGGAGTTCCTCCAAGACCGTGGCAATTTGCACGCAGCTTTTGTTATCCCGCGTGATAATGGCGATGCTCCTTCCCGGAAGAGGAGCACCATTGACAGTGAGCTTATTGAGGATAGGGACGATGTGCTCGTGTACCATGGCGTTAACTCCTTCGGAAAAATGGGAAATCTTCACGTAGCCTTTTTTCTCCCTCAGGTTGGGGGCGCTGCTGTGGCCCCCGTATTGCTCCTTTTCTCCCTCGGACAAGGGGGGTATGGCAGCAAAGAGTTCGTTGACAAAATCCATGATGCAGGGGGCAGACCTGCGGCTTTGCGTGAGTCGGCGAGGGAGCATCGATTCCTTCCACGGAGTTTCGTTGCGGATTTCCCGGAAGAATTCGGGCGTCGTGCCTCGGAAGCCGTAGATGCTCTGCTTTTCATCACCCACAACAAAAAGGCTGCGCTCTGCGATGGGCAACATGCGAGGGGTGTCCGGACGCGTGTCCTCGAATTCCTTGTGGTCACACTGGGCTATCTCGTTGAGCAGTGGAAGGAGCGTTTTCCACTGGATGGGGGAGGTGTCCTGGAATTCGTCCAGCAACCAGTGGTCGATCCGACCATCCAGCAGGTACGCCAGCCGACCAGGCGCTCTCTCATCTCCTAGGATTTGCATCGCAAGATTCGTGATGTCTGCAAAACTGAACTGTCCGGACTCGGAGATGATTTTCCGGTAGTTTTCAAGGTACAAGTGCAGGAAGATGATGAAGTCGCGCGTTTTGACTTGGACGGCGCGCAAGATTTCCTTTCTCACTTTTTCGGTGAGGACAGTAAGTTTGTTGCGAAATTTTTTTGCTTCTTCCGTCGACGCCCATTTTTTATCGTTGCCTGCAAGGGAAGAGAAATCGCGTGCCTCTAATTTTTTTAAAGCAGTGCTAATATTACTTCTTTTATCTGCCAAGAAATCATCCCTCCCCTCGGATTCAGACCGCAAAGAGCCTACCTCACGCGTCAACTCCAAGAGATTTAATTCCTCCTCCTCCGTAAGATCATCCAACCCTAATTTGCCGGCATAGATAGAAGAATCAACGGAGAGATCACGCAATTTCTCCCCGTATTGATTGACCCAGTCATCGAGAGTCTGCAGGATGTCTTTACCCTTGCATCGGAAGTTTCGGAGAAACTTGACGACGGTTTCGCTGCTAAGCCGGGAAATGGTGGCGAGGAGAGCTTTCTCCTGCGCTTGCTTGAGATCCTCGTTCGAAATGGTCGTCATTCCCGCAACACCGAGTGACAAGGCTTGCGTACGCAGCAGAGTGTTGAAGAAACTATCAAAGGTGGAAAGATGCAGCCGGGAACCGGCGGTAACGAGTTCCCGCAGAAGGTTTCGGTACTTTTCCTGATTCAGGCGCAGAATTTCGGGCAAGTCGGGGAGGTCCTCCGGGAAGCAGTTTTCCTTTTCCGCCCTCAGGACGTGGGGAATAGCTTCCGGATAGAGGGGGGCTTCCTCATCCGCCCAAGTAGCCCAAATGCGGGCGGTGAGGACATTGCGTCCTCCCTCCCGTTTATCCTCGGCGCCCTCCGCCAACGCTTGAAAAATGCGTCGACGGAATTCTCCGGCCGCTTTTCGGGTGAAGGTGAGGGCCACGAGTGAGGAGATAGGCGCCCCGAGCGTAAGCAGGGCGAGGTAGCGCGAGGTGAGCCGGTAAGTCTTACCGGTGCCGGCAGAAGCGGCGATGGAACATCCTGTAACAAGTGCAGACATAGTTGTAAAATTGAAGGGTTATTTGGAAGAGAGACCGCAAACGTCGCGTAGATGATCGTCGATAGCGGGAGTGCCAAAGGAGAAATAGTCCGAGATTTCTTCGCCAAAATCTTCACAGGAGTACAGGCAGAGTCCGCGACGGATAAGGTCGATCGCCAGCCTTGCGGTTTCTATTCCTCTTTCAATGACCTCCTCCGGTATTTCTTTCTCGGTAAATTGGAAGGTATTATACTCGACATTTTTGCCGCGAGGAAGATTATAATAAGCAAGTTCCGGTAAGGTGGTACCGAGCTTCTTAAGCTGCCTGAGCGCGTGTGCGTACAGCGGGAGTTGCACTTCTCCCCAACGTTTTACTGCTCCTCTCCCTCCGAGATATAGAGGGAAATTTTTCATCCTTTCTTTGAATAGATCTTCTTGAGTGGAGACCAAATGCTTATCCTTCGGCGGCGATCCACTTGTCTTGTAATCGATGATGCGGTAGATTTTTTTGTTGGGATTGTAATCCACGCGGTCGATGGTCATTTTGAGGTGAGCGAGCGAGCCATCCGGCAGATCAAGATCGGGGTTCACCGACCATTCCAGATGCTTACAGCACCAGCCTTCGTTCAGATCTTTCACGTGGCAGTCAACAAAGAGCCTGAGGCTCTCGCCCATGGTTTCGCGCTGATTCTGCAGGAAAACGGGCAGCGAGTCCTTTCGATCGGCAGCGTAGGCACCGAATTCCTGCTGCAGGAGTTCCCGCGCATACTCGTTAATTTCACGGTTTAGACTTTCGAGTTCGCCCCCCGGCGGGAGCTCCGGGTAACGCTCGACCAGTTGTTTGAGGATACGGTGCAGAATGGTACCGTAGGTGTTCGCCTGGAGTTCACGTGTACTGTCCTTGTAGGCGTCGGAGGGAGAAATGCCATGGAGCTTTTTTAGCCAGAAGCGCAGGGGACATGTTAGGAAATCCTTGATGAGCGAAGGAGAGAAGGGGGTGTCGAGCGAAAACGGATTCGGTTTACCTTGGGCAATCAGCTCAATGCTTTCCATGGGGTATCCCTCCTCATTCTCTCCCGTCGTCTGCACCGGGGCAGGGGAGGAAGCCGTTTGTCGGAGCAGTCGGAATTGCTCATAGCCTTTCGTTTCTTTAGCTTCCCCCGGGTCGCTGAAAAGTTTTTGCACGCGCTTGACGAGGTCATCGGTATGATCTTCAGGGAAGCGAAGGAGAAGGGGCGAGGGCGCAATGGGGTCATCCTCCATTCCCTGGCGGGCTGTGAGAATGCGCACATTTTCCGCCGCTCCCCGGCTCTTCAGGAGGGCGGTGAGCAGAAAGGCGTCCCGCGCGCTGCGGGAATTTTGCGTGGGCAGACCCACGAGCTCCTTGAGCTTTTCCGTGAGGAGGCCCGCATTGCCACCCGCCTCCGGCACGCAGCCTTCATGCAGCCCCAGCAGGAGAAGTCGCTTCCCGCGCGTGTACGGCAGCTCGATCCAGTCAACGGTCTCCACGGTCGGTTCTTCGTTTTCGTCCGGTTGGTCGGGACGACAAGTGGCGTTTTCGAAACGTTGCTGGAGCATCAGGAGAGTGAGCTCGGGGGTGATGTCGGGCGCGGTGCCCACTTGCGAGGCTTCGCGCAGGGCGGTGGAGATGAGAAGCGTGTCGGGAGAAGGCTCGGGACAGGAACCCTCGATGATGTCAGCGAGCTCGGTCAGGGCTTCGGGGAGCGTGGAGGAGGCGAGACACTTCTGCGCAAGATCGTACAACTGCCGGGCGCGACGGAAGCAGTCCACATTCTTCTTGCGCAGGAGGTCGAGGAATCGCTGAACCGATCCCGGGAGATTCTCCGCAATCACTTCATCAAGCGTGGCGTCCATCGCTCTCTCGGCGGGAGTGTTGCGGAGAAGGACACCCGTGCGCAGGAGGTCGATGAAGGCAAAAACGTATTCTGAGTCGGCAATGTCCAGCGAACTTGAACTCTTCTTGGAGAGGGGAAGTTGCTTGGCTGTTTCGACGTAATGGAGCAGCCGCGCCGGAAGCTGCGCGGCATCCATCGTGGTGAGTTTGCGTCCGGCGCTGAGCTGCAGTCGCCAGCTATTTTCTCCCGCGTGGGCGAATGCCGTGCAGAGGGCGGAAGAGAACGAGGGATCGCACAGCCCAAGTACCACCTCATCCGAAGGACATCCCCCGGCTTCTCGGACTGCCCGGGCGCCGAAATCCTGCGCGTCGTCCGCGGGCTTGAGGATGCTCTCCTCCGGGATGTCGATGGGACGCGCCGACCAGTGTTCGGTGACAGGCATGCCCCAGGCGTCGAAATGGTTTCGCTCCTCCTCCGGCGCGTTCACCCAGACCTTCACGTGTCCGGGACGCTCTGCCAGCACGTCCTCCAGCGTCTTCCGTAAACGAGCAGACAGCTCCGGCAGGGCGGCGAGGATGATCATGCTTTCCTCTTTTGGACGCGGCTGCTGGGGCACGGTTTCGCTCGGCGGCGCCAAGCGATCCACTTCCGCACAGAGCTCGCTGAATTCCTTCCAGCGCTCACTTTCCTCGTCCATGAAAGGTTGATCCGAGGAGGTGTCGCCGGATCTCTGCCCGAGCTTTCGGTAGATTTCTTCCGGCGTTTGAGCTTCCTGTTCCATGAGGGAGCGCATGTGGAGCAGTTGATGGGCCGTACCGAGAGCGCGACGGTCGCTCAGCGTCCCCTCCCGTTCGCCAAGCAAGGTTGTGTACGACTGAGGGGACAAATGCTGCAACGCCCTTACCCACGCGATGATCTGTTCATCCTCCGTGCTTTTTTCCTCCGGAAGCAGACGCCCGGGCTGCACGATGCGCGGCATTAAAACAGGCTTTGCCGCCCGCTCCGCGATGTACTCCCGCAAACGTCTGGCGCTTGGAGCCGTTAGAGTCACAACGGTAGCACGCCGAAACGCATCGGGATTTTTCCTGTTGAGCTTAAGTAGCCGGTCTCCTACCAGTTGAACAGCAGGAGCATCCCAACCAAGAAAGGTTAATTCAGGTTCGTAGGACATGATCGATAGTTTGTGTGGATTTCTGAAAGTGTTTTCTTATTTACATTTGTTCTCCGAAAATGAGAGGACGTCGAATGCATTCGGAGATGTTAGACGTGGGGATGGCTGGAAAATTGCATGCTAATTCTGACATAATCTGACACCAACAAACTATCCACCTCGACACCTCTTGTCAAGTTTCATTCATTTGTTATCTGCAAATTCTGCACGATATAGTTGGAGACTTCGTACATCGTAACCAGGCAAACGAATTTTCTAATGCGTTTTTGCCGTGGCGGCGTGCATATTTCGCTTGATATTTAAGCGAAATTCGCTATACTTCGCGGCAGTTAAAAGATGAACGCGCAACCCAGAGTAGCCATTGTGGGCGCCACAGGAGCCGTCGGCGTGGAAATTCAAAAATGTCTCACGACGAAAAACTTTCCTCTGTCGGAACTGAAACTGCTCGCTTCGGCGCGTTCGGCCGGTAAGAAAGTGAACTTTCGTGGGGAAGAGCTTGTGGTGGAAGAGCTCACGGAAAAAAGTTTTGATGGAATAGATATTGCCCTTTTTTCAGCAGGTGGTGATATTTCGCGAACGTATGCGCCCATCGCGGCCGCAGCAGGTTGTGTTGTGGTGGACAATTCCTCCGCATTCCGGCAGGAAGAGGATGTGCCACTTGTCGTGCCGGAAATTAATGGACAAGCAGCTCTACACCACCCCCGTAACATCATCGCCAATCCCAACTGCACCACCATCATCACGCTGATGGCTCTCTACCCGCTGCACCTCAAGTTCGGACTAAGAACCATCATTGCCAGCAGCTACCAGGCAGTCTCCGGCAGTGGGCAGCACGGCATCTCTGAGCTTGAAAGTCAAGTGCGTGCTCTTGTGAATGGGCAACCTGTGGTATGCAGCACTTACCCGCGGCAAATTGCCTTCAATGTACTGCCGCAAATTGACAGCTTTACTGACACAGGCTACACCAAGGAAGAGCTTAAGATGCTCAACGAAGGTCGCAAGATCATGGGCCTGCCGACCCTGCAGGTAAGCTGCACCTGCGTGCGCGTGCCGGTGTACCGCAGTCATTCGATCTCCTGCGTGGCGCAGTTTGAGAAACCGGTGGATGTACCGATGGCGCGCGCCTGCTACGTCGGCATGCCCGGCGTAGAGCTCATGGATGATCCCGCAAAGGGGATCTGGCCTACTCCGCTGGATTCCACCGATGGCGACACTTGCTACGTGGGGCGTATTCGCAAGGATTTGGCGCTTGAAAATGCTCTCAGTCTCTGGGTGGTGGGTGACCAAGTGCGCAAAGGCGCTGCACTCAATGCCGTGCAGATAGCAGAACTCCTCATTCGTTGACTTTATGTTGAATCTGGACGAACTCATCCACTCCACCACGCAGCTTGTGGAGCAACGCCTTGCTGAGCTCCTGCCGGCGGAAGATGCCGAGCCCTCTGCCACCCTGCACCGGGCTATGCGCTACAGCATATTCGCCGGCGGCAAGCGCATTCGTCCTCTGCTTTGCCTGGAAGCTGCCAAGGCTTGCGGCGGCACTCCTCAAACAGCACTGGACGCCGCCTGCGCCCTTGAAACCCTGCACACCTACACACTCATCCACGATGACCTGCCCTGCATGGATAACGATGATCTGCGGCGCGGCAAACCGACCAATCATAAAATGTTCGGGGAAGGAATAGCGGTGCTGGCAGGAGATGCGCTGCTCACGGAAGTTTTTGCCATGCTAGCGCGCGTGCCGGAGAATGCACGCTACAGCGTCCGCGACTACGTGGCTGAGCTGGCGCGACTCACCGGCAGTCTCTCGCTGGTGGGAGGACAAGCACTCGATTTGGAGGGAGAAGGACGTCCCCTCTCCCCACAAGAAATACGCGCGATTCATTTGGGCAAAACTGCCGCGCTCATCGAGGCTGCAGTGCGTCTGGGAGGCATGAGCGCTGCCTGTTCTGATGAGCAGCTGGATTCTCTTTCCGCCTACGGTCGCAACCTTGGTCTCGCATTCCAACTCATCGATGATGTGCTGGACGTTACCTCCTCACCGGAGGTGCTCGGCAAAAGCATCGGTAAAGATTCCAAAGCTCAAAAGGCCACACTCTGCGCCCTCTTGGGGGTAGAAAACACTCGCGCCGAAGCTCGTGCCCGAACCTCAGAGGCCCGCGAGGCGCTCAACAGCTTCTCCACTGAGAAACGTGAATCTCTTTTGTCTATTGCAGACCTTCTCTTGCAGCGCGCATATTAAGAAAAAACGCGCGGCTATCTACCTGCCGCGCGTTGAAAATGGCTATATCGTCAGGGGGATTATTGCTGCCAACCACCGCCAAGTTGCGTGTAAAGCGTAGGCACACAGGCAGCGTATTGATAACGATAGGCGGCCAGCTGTTTTTGGGCCGGAAAGAGCAGGAGCTGCGCCTGCAACACTTCGTAATAGGCCGACGCGCCCTGTTTGTAACGTGCCATGGAGAGCCGCACACTCTCAGAGTACGCCTGCACCGCCTGCTCTTGACTTTCCATCGCATCCATCAGCTTTTCGCGCGTGGTGAGTGTTGTTGATATTTCGGCCATCGCATTGAGCACCGTCTGCTCATACTCCGCCTTGGCTGCCAAAAAGGCCTCCCGCTTGGCACGCGTGTTGGCACGAAGCTGTCCTCCTTGGAAAAGCGGTCCCGTGAGCGATACGCCTATACCCCAGCCTGTGCGATGAGGGACAATAGCGTGACGCAGATCGGCAGAGGCATATCCGCCTGCACCAGTCAAGCTGATGGAAGGGAAATAATTGGCTATAGCCAATCCTATCTCTGCATTTGCAGCACGTAGCTGCTGCTCCTTGGCTCGAATATCTGGGCGGCGTGCCAGCACATCCGCCGGTATGCCTGCAGCCACCCTGCTCGCCTCTGCGTAAGCTCGCAGATTTCCGCTGCGGGCGATGTGACCCGGCATGCGTCCCGCCAGCGCACTGAGCGTATTCTCCAGTTCGGCTATCTGCATTTGCAGCGCCGGTATTTCCGCCTCTGCAGCAGATAATGCCGCCTGTGCACTTGCTATTTGCAGCCCGTCACCTACACCCGCTTCCGTCTGATATTGGAAAAGATGCAGAGACTCGCGATAACTCTCCACCGACTCGTGAGCAATACGGAGTTGCTCGTCCAGCATCATTAGCTGCAAGTAACCGCACGCAACCTGGCGCAGCAGCGAAACACGCAAGTTATTCAATTCCTCTTGGGCAGCCTGAGCACTTGCCATTGCACTCTCCACTCCCTTACTCGTCTTGCCCCACAAATCCAGCTCCCAAGAAGCAGAGAGAGCCGAAGCCCCCGGGTTGGTGGTTATTCCACCCGTTTGGGCGATGGCTGCCCCCCCTTGCTGGTTCATCCCTTTGGACGTAGAGGCACTATAACCAAGCCAGGGGAAAAGCGGTGCGCGGGCGATGGTCACGTACTGGCGTGCAGCTTGCACATTGTGCTGCAGCGCTACTATGCTGCGGTTCGCATTAAATACATCGGTGAGCAAACTTGTGAGCTTTGCATCTTTGAGCACGACCTGCCAAGGCAGGTCAGCCATGTTACCCTCGTGAAAGCTCTTGCCTCGAAACACTGCCGGCACCGCCATCTGCGGCTTTTGCCAAATGGGGCCGAAAGAGCAGGATGCCGCGCCAAGGGCCACACCCCCCAGCAGCGCAATTGCCATCGTCTTCTTCATAGTTGCCATGATCATACCTTGTCGTTTGAATTGTTGCAAGCTCAATCTTCATCGTTGCCGTGGGCGGCCAAGTACTCGCGTGCTTCCACTTCATCCGGGTCTTCTTTGAGCTCATGTAGTTTGAACTTGAGCCGGAAGAGGCGCATCACGAACACGTATGAGCAGGGAATCAGGAAAATGCCCACCAACGTGGCCACCGTCATGCCGATGACCACCACAACGCCAATGGAATTGCGCGCCAATGCGCCCGAGCCGCTGGATAGAATGAGCGGGATACAACCCAAGATAAAGGCGAGCGAGGTCATGAGAATGGGACGCAGTCGCAGGCGTGCCGCAGCCAACGTGGATTCCATGAGCGTCTTACCACGTTCCATCTCCAAATTGGCAAACTCAACAATCAGAATGGCATTCTTGGCCGCCAACCCCACGAGCATCACCAGCCCCACCTGCGCGTACAAATTGAGCTCCAGTCCCCAAAACCACAGCCCGGCGTACGCGCCCAACACAGCGATCGGCACCGTCATGAAGACGGATATGGGCAACGGCCATTTTTCGTAGAGCGCTACCAAGATAAGGAAAGCAAAGAGGCCGGACATGATGAAGATGGTGCCCAGGCCAGTGCTGTTGCGCACCTTGTTTTCCTGAAAACTCATATCCTGATAATCGAAGCCCACCTTGGAGGGATCCATCGTCTGGGCATACACCTGTTCCATGGCATCCATAAGCTGCTGAGTCGAATAACCGGGCTTGGGCATCACGTTAATTTTAGCCGCGTTGTAGCCCTGGTGATGCATCACGAATTCCGTCTCCGCAATATCCTTGACGTTCACCAGCACTGAGAGCGGCACTCGCTTGCCTTCTGCGTTAGTCACGAAAAAGCCGTCCATTTGATCCAGACTGGTGCGGTCAGCTCCCTGAGCCTGAATGTACACCTGCCATTGCTGGCCGAAAGCATTGAAGAAATTGACGAAGGAAGAACCGTAATAGGCTGCCAGCACGCCGTTGGCTGCACTGATGTCCACCTTGTAGTACTGGCACTTCTCGCGGTCAAGCTCCAAGTATTTCTGAGGAGTGTCAGCCATCATCATATCCATGCACATGCCGACCTCCGGACGCTGGCGAGCCGCCTGCTCAAAAGCCTTCACGCGCTCGTAGAGGAAAGGAACGCCCTGCCCTTCCAAATCGGTGAGTACCATCGCCACGCCATTCGCTGTGCCAACGCCGGGGATAGCCGGCGGTACAAGCACCATAGCTGTGCCATCCAGACCTGCCTGCTGCACTTTAGCCATGAGTCGCTGTTGAATCTGCTGGGCGGTTTCCGGACGCTCGCTCCAATCCTTGAGTTCTACGAAAGCGATACAGGCGCCCGGTGTTTGCACCATATTCAGAATGTTGATACCCACCACCGAGGTGAGATTCTTCACCACCGAAGGGTCATACAGTGCAGCCTCCAGCTTCTTATCTTGCTCCATGGCCACTTGAAGCGAGGTTTCAGGTTTCATGACAAGCGCTGCCATAAGGAACCCCTGATCCTCGTCCGGCAAGAAAGCGCCGGGCACACGGTCTGCCACCGGTTTGATGGCGACCCAGAAAAGCACCAATAAAGGCATGGAGATGATGAGCTTGCGCGCCAAACCTCCGCAAATGCGCGTGTAGATGTTGGCTGTGCCATTGTAGCACTTGTTGAAGAGGCGATGCAGCGGCGCAAAAATGCTCTTGTTCTGCGAACTCGGCTTGAGAAGCAGAGCGCACAGCGCCGGAGAAAGAGTGAGTGCGTTGAACGCTGATATCAGCATCGAAATTGCAATGGTGATGGCAAACTGCTTGAACAAAGTTCCTGTAATGCCCCTTAGCATCAGCGAGGGCAAGAACACCGCTGCAAGCACCAGCGCTATGGCGATCACCGGGCCGCTAACCTCCTGCATGGCAGCAAAAGCGGCCACGCGCGGTTTGAGCCCCTTGTCGATATGATGCTGCACCGCCTCAACCACCACAATGGCATCATCCACAACCAGACCGATTGCAAGCACCATGCCAAGCAAAGAAATCGTGTTGAGCGTGAACCCGAGCAACGGGAACACGCAAAAGGTTGAAATGAGCGATACCGGCACTGCAATGAGCGGTATGAGCGTAGCACGCCAATTCTGCAGGAATATGTACACAACCAGCGCGACCAGGATGATGGCTTCGATGAAGGTGTGGCGTATCTCGCTGATGGAATAGCGCACGGAAGTCGTGGTATCCAGTGCCACGGAACCGCTTATACCTTGAGGCATTGTGGCCGTCTTCTTCTCCAATAGCTTGGTCACACGATCCACGGTGTCGATGGCGTTGGATCCCGGCGATTGGAAAATGACCACGGAAGCTGCCACTTGCCCATTGCGTCGTCCGGTAGCTGAGTAGTTCTCCGAGCCGAGTTCAATTGTCGAAATATCCTTCAAATAGACAATTTGGTCAGCCTGCTGGCGCACAATAATCTCCTCAAACTGTCTGGGATCAGTGAGACGTCCCTGGGTACGAACGGTAATGGTTTTCTCCTGACCGTCAGGTACAGGGTCGGCGCCGATTTTGCCGCCTGGATTGGTCATGTTCTGCTTAGAAATAGCGGCGCGCACTTCATCCAACGAGATATTGAAGTGGCTCATCTTCACCGTATCCAGCCAAATGCGGATGGCGTAGCGCCCGGCACCGTACACGGCCACCTCGCCCACACCTTCCACTCGCTTGATTTCATCGACCAACTTCACCTGCGCATAGTTCGCCAAATCCACGGAATTGTAACTGCCATCCGGCGAGGTTAATCCGTAGAGCATGAGAGGCAAACCCGGCTGCTGGCGTATCGTCACGCCGGAATTCATGACCTCGCTTGGCATCTGCGATTGGGCCTGACCGTAGCGCATATTCACGAGCATCTGGTCCAAATCCGTGTCTGAATCCGGCTCAAAGACAACCATGAGGTTGTACACGCCATTGTTGGACGACACAGAGGTCATGTAATCCATGTGCTGTACGCCGTTCACTTGGCGCTCCAGCGGAGTACCTACAGAATCCGCCACAGACTGGGCATCTGCACCGGGGAACATCGTTTGCAGCTGGATAATACGCGGCGTTATCTCCGGGTACTGTGAAATGGGCAAGTTCAAGTAGCACACGATACCCAGCAGCGTGGTGACCACAGCTATCACCGTGGCAATCACAGGGTGTTTGATAAAATAGGCGCTCATGGCTGTTTATTGCTTGGCGGTAACAGAAGGAGTAGTGGACATGGGGTGCGTGTAAATAAAGGGGCGCGGATTCACGGTTCCAAAGCCTTCCTTCGCACCCGCCGCACGCATCCCCATATTGGCCTGCGCGTAGAGGGCAGCCATCTGTCCGCCCTCCACGATGACTTGCACGTCCTTCGGATTGTCAAATCCGAGCTCCTTGAGACTTTCTTCCAGCGGTTTTACCCGACCCGTGATGATCTGCATGAGCATGGGAACCGTCTTCCCATCGCCATTGGGCATTTCAAGAGTCACCTCCTCACCACCTATAACATCAATGCCGTACGGTGTATTGTCCTTGCCCACCACGTAAATGAAGCGGTGGTTCATGGAAGAAACAAGCGCACGACTGGGCACCAGCAAAGCATTCTTCTCCACTCCGGTTTTTGCCTTCACCCGCACGGCCGCTCCACTACGCAGTTTCAGATCCGGGTTTGGGATATGTCCTACAAAGTTCACGGTGCCGGTGGAGCTGTTTACGTAACTGTCTACAGCCACCACTTCGCCCTCACGGTTATACACTGTACCATCCTCCAACACCACCCGGAAATTTTTCACCGGCGATATCATCCCTTCATCCGGATTGTAGGTGGGTGCCAGCAATTTGGCAAGTATTTGTTTACCCGGCACAACGAAGTCCACACGTATGGGATCAATGGAAGACATGGTGGTGAGTGTCTCTCCACCGGCGACGATCAGATCACCCATACTCACATTGGCCTTGGAAGCGACTCCGGTGAACGGGGCTCGAATCGTGCAACGCTTCAAGTTGATGCGCGCAATTTCCTGCTGAGCTATAGCTTGCTGCTCAGCAGCTTTCGCCAATGCTAGTGCTGCCTGGGTACGGCGGCGCGCGTGCAAAGCATCCGTGTAGCTTTTCTCGGAGATTGAGCCACTGCCCACTAGCTTACTATAACGCTCTACGTCCTTCGCCGCCTGGTCATCCGCAGCCAATGCCTGCTCCACACTCGCCTTGGATACTGCCACAGCAGCATCCGCCTGCGACAACGCTGCCTCGTAACTTTCCGGGTCAATCTCAAAAAGCACCTCACCCTCCTTGCACAATGTACCATCCCAGTACACCTGTTTGAGCAACTTCCCTGTCACCTCAGGTTTGATATTCGCCTCCTGCACACCGCGTAAGTGCCCGAACCACGTGCTCTCTATATCCACGTCCTGCTGCTGCAAGTTCATGACACTCACGGAGAGAGGCGCCATTTGACGAGCGGCCGCATTTCCGGCGCCCTGCATCTTTTGGTCTTTGCATGCGCTGAGTCCGGCGCATGCCAAACCCAAAACCGCCATTCCTATCATTACTTTCTGTGTTCTCATGGTCGTTTTATGAAATGTTCGCGTACATTTTTTCCAAACAGGCACTCAGCTTTTCCAGCTCTGCCTCACTCAGCCCGTTGAGCACCTGCTCATCCAGTTCTTGCAACAACGCTTGCACCCGCTGCTTGTCGCGTTTTACCGCATCCGTCAGATATACGTTCTTCACACGCCCGTCGTGGCTATCAAACGCTGTCCGCACGTACCCCTTTGCCTCCAGCCGTTCCAATATTCCCTTCATCGTCGCGTGACTTATGCCCATGTACCTCTCCAGCTCTCCTTGCGTCACCGGACGTCCCTTTTGTCTCTCCATATACATGAGCGCTCGCCCCTGCGCAGCCGTCACGGGACACTCAGCCCGCGCCATGTACAGCGTTGCTGCGCGATCCACAATCATCTTCATGATGAATAAGATACTGTGCGGTTCTTCGTCCCTCATCAAATAGGAAGTATGCTACATATTTCGGTGAGAGCATACTCTTCTCGAGCGGAAAGTCAAGCGCAAACGTAGAAAAAATTTGCAGAATGCGCATTGCCTCAAAAATGAAGGGTTCATATCAAAAATATGTCCCTCAAAATGAGCAAACAAACGAGGATAGAGTTACCTTCTGCAGATTGTCATTCGACTGTTGAGCAGCATGAAACCGCTGGGGTGCTACGTGGAAACGAAAGGCTGCCTCCTCCTCACTCCTTCGCGCCGTGCTCTTGGAGAAGTTGGATGACATTATTCCCCAGCTTTTGCTCTTTTGCGAGCTGCAAGATGGTTTTGCCGGCTTTGTTCTTGCTGTTCAAGTCAACTCCGGCTTTAATAAGGGCGGGCAGCGCGCCGGTGATCCTCCACGCTTCTTTTGTAGAGCAAACAAGGCTGGCGAGGAGGGAGTTGCCGTTTTCGTCAGTCTCGTTCGGATTCTCGCCTGTTTTGAAAAACGCACGAAAAGCTCCGGTGTTGCTGGATAATACGTCGTCACTGTGGTCTTTTTTTGCCCACGCCATCAGCTCCGGTTTGTAACCGTGCTTCTTGAGGATTTGGATGATGTCAACGTAGTCCTCGTCGAGTCTGGCGTTATCACCGAGGAGGCGGTCGGTCATGTCTTTTGGGATGCTGGCCCCGAGCTTGAGCAGCGGCTCGATTTTCTCCGGATCCACGACCTGGAGTTCTCCGGGGTCGATTCCCTTTTCCTTGAGCAGCTTGACGACCTCCACCGCACCTTCCTTCATAGCGAGGCTCATGGCTGATCTTTCTTCATCTTTCTCCCCACATTTCACGGTCGGGTCCACTCCGGCATCCAGAAGCCGCTTAGCGATCTTGGGTCCACAAATGCCGTTGACCATGAGAGAAGTCCATCCGGTGGTCCATTTCTGTTTACTTTTTGCCAGAGGGTCGGCGCCGACATCGAGCAGCATGAGGGCGAGCTTCTCCCGTCCGGCGGGGGATATCTCTTGCCTTAGTTCCTCAGCAAGGATGTCTTTGGGCACGTCCGCCCCCGCTTTGAGCAACAGCTCCACCATGTGCAGGATGTCCGCCTCGCTTTTCTCACTGACGCGGTGAGTGAAATCGTCGTCAAAATGTGCTCTAAGTCCGCCGCAAGCGGCATAGTAAATGACGCCATTCCCCGCAGAATCTTTGGCGTGCACATCGGCTCCGGCGTCCAGCAGCCGTTTCACGATCTCGGTGCGATGTGTAGTATTTTCCCTCGTCACGGAATTAGCGGCTGCCATCAGAGGAGTCATGCCGTAGGGTTCTTTTTGATCGTCTTTTGCTTTTTTGCCCGGCGCGTTGGGGTTAGCTCCATGGGCAAGGAGCAGTTGCACATCGCTTAGATTAGCCGCGTCAGCTGCTTTGTGAAGGAGCGTTGCATTAACTTGGTATTGCAGTATTGTGGCGTAGTATGAACTCACCTTCACAGGCAATGTGTTCACATCAGCCTTAGCTCCGGCGTCAATGAGAGCGAAGATAAAGCTCGCGCTTTTGCAGTCACCCCGCTCCATGACATTTTCCAGCGTTTTGTTCGGATCATGGAGCGTTGCACCCGCCTTGAGGAGTGTTCGCAGCATGGCCCCGTCTCCCTTGTTGATGACTTCCCCCATGAGCTTTTCGTTCTTGGCGTCCAGTCCGGCGTCCAAGAGAGCTTGCAGCATTTTCGCATCGGAGATGGAGGAAAATATATCCGGATTTTGGAGCAGAGACGGATCCTGTTTCAGGAGCGCAAGCACGGTCTCTTTTTGCTTCAGTTGAAGCGCGATCTTTATTTGCAGCACGGAATCGACAATGTCCGTCTTCACCCCGAGCGCGCGGAGGAGTTGCAGCGGGTCCGCTTTCACGCTGGAGAGGTCCTCCGGGAAAGAGAACTTACGCGCGCCGATACGGTAAAGCAGGGCCGGTTTCATGGGGTCATCCATATTCCAACCCATATTCCATTCCTCATTTTTCAGCTTGCTGAGGTCCTCTGCCTTTGCCCCACGCAGTTCAAAAACCCCATTCGCCCCTGAAGAGATTTCTCCCGGAAAGTTCATCATTTCATAGGTGTACATATCGTACATATCCCGCACTTCCTGCCGGCTCACAGGCTGCTTTTCCTTCTCGAGCGCCATCAGAAAATCGGCCATGTCCCCATGAGCCACGCTGCCCGCCGTCTTCCCTTTTTTGCTCTTGATAGCGGCATCCGCGCCTTTTGCCACGAGCCAACAAACGGCGAGACGGTTATTCTGCGCGGCGGCGTGCATGAGTGCGGTTTGGCCGAGCTTGTCCACAGCGTTGATGTCGCCACCTTTTTCAATCGCCTTGAGCTTTTGGAGCAGGGCAGCGGCCTTCTTCTGCTCTTTGCTGAGCTTGGCGTCCTTCGCCTGCTTCCCCGTGCCTGCCGGGAAGAGCAGCTCTACTCCCTGCTGGGGTAGAATGGTCGCCGCTTCCTTTTCCTGACCGCTCGCTATGCCTAGACTTATCAGCATAACGGCGAATAGACATACGATAAAACGCTTATAATAACCTAATAACGGATATGGGGGGGGGTAGCGGGGGAATTCATTGCGACGTTTTGCGTTAGAACCAGTGGCAATCTTATCATATGCACCGGGCGAGGCAAGAAAAAACAACAAAAAATTGAACAAAAAAATCATCGAAAACAGGTACCAACGCCTTGCCTCAAAAAAACACGTTTGCCCTACCTCCAAGCGGGAAATAGGGCAAACGCATTTAAGAGAAGTTAACCAACAGAGAAAATACTCTTATTGACTGATATCACTGTTTATACGTATCAAAAAAAAATCTGCCCGACGCGCACGTTATCAATAAATCGTACATAGGCGCCTCCGCTTTTCCTCGCCTGCTTTGCCAAATTCGCGCGCAAGCGCGGGAATTTCCCAAATCGTACATCGTCCGTCGTACATCGTACATAGCAACCGCATTTTCTAATGCGTTTGCCCTGGCTTTGGGGAAGAGAAAACTTGCATGGGACGCGAGATATTGGCATAATTGCAGGTATGAAAGGATGGATAAGATTGCTTGCGATGGGAATATGGGGCATGATGCAAGTCATCGTGCCTCAGGCGTTTGGCGATGTGTACACAGACATTGGACGACGGGTGTGGATGAACGAGTGTGCGGGGAGTACAAAGGGACTTGTGTCGTGGAATGCCGGGGAGAAATTTCCCTCGATGGGCATAGGGCACTTCATCTGGTATCCTGCCGGGGTACGTGAAGCCTTCGATGAAAGCTTTCCGAAGTTTGTGGCTTATGCGCAAGCGCGTGGGGTGACGATTCCAGCATATTTTCGCGGAGCAGCGCCATGGCCAACTCGTGCTTCTTTTGAATCGGATCGCAGTGGGTTAGCCAATCAGATGCGCAACTGGTTGGCAGCTCATTTGGAGCTACAAACACAATTTCTTGTTGCACGTTCGCGCGCCTCGCTGGGCTCAATACTACGTGCCACGAGGAATCCGCAGGCTGTGCAGGCGCGCTACGATGCACTCTCCCGCACATCACAGGGGCTGTATTGCCTAGTGGATTACGTCAATTTTAAAGGTGAGGGCACCAACCCCGGCGAACGATATGCAGGTCAGGGCTGGGGCCTGCTGCAGGTACTGGAAGAGATGAGGACAGTTACCCCCCAAACTGCACCGTCTGAGTTCTCACGTGCAGCAGAGGTAGTAATGCGTCGTCGCGTCAAAAACTCACCACCAGCCCGAGGAGAACAGCGATGGCTGGCAGGTTGGGTGAACAGGTGCAGAACCTACCGAGGATCCCGGTAGTCCTCGTATCAATTGCCCATTAACCGCTGGATAAACTCGGCGGCTTGTGGATTTTGTTCCTGCATGAGCTGAATCATGTCAGGCAGCCAAGGGAATACAAAATACGAACACAGGTGCATGCAGAGCAGAATAAAAGGGATCATGAAAACGACCGTGGCCAGACCGGCGGTGGGCAAAGCCACGGGAATGACTCCGCTGAGCGTATCCCAACGCGCCAATCCACGACGTCTCACGTTGATGTACGAGAAAAAGCACATGATAGGCATAAACAACGGTAGCATGCACCCCATACCAAACACAAACACGCACAAACTGCGTCCAAGCATTGTCAAATAACCCGCCCCGCCCGCGCAGGTCACTCTGATACCCACCCATCTCTTGCCAGGTGTAGTTCGCCAAATGCGCAACAGCAAGGCCTCCAGCACCGGCATACCCACCCAAAATAGGGGATGTCCCGGCAGCAGATATGGATGAAATGGCAATCCGAGCGCATACGCCACTCCGAGCACCATAGTCGCGTAAATCGTGCAATCCATCACCCTCGCAGCAAAACGAGCCATCGGTGTAGGCAAGCGGACAGGCTGCACGGGTAGCGAAGCCTCGTGGAGTTTCGGTTTGGGCTGCGGCGGTTCCTCTTCCGTCTTCGTTGGAGGAGTACTAAGCTCAGCAAAGTCAGCCAACGCAGGCAAGCAGCGCAGAGGTAACCACTCTTGGCAGCCACTGTGCCAGCCAAGAGTATCCCAAGTGAGTTCGCCGAGGTGAAGTTTGGAGAGGACATCGGGCACGGTGGCAGGGCCACAGCGTCGCTGATTTTCTAGCCAATAAATATACATCAGTTGGATCGGAGAGCCTTAGCAGGGTCTTGGCGTGAAATGAAGAAAGCAGGGATAGCAGAGGCGAGAGTGACCATAATAAACGCCCGTATAGCCTGCATGATGATGGTGCTTGGGGTATATTTAGCCGGCAGAACAATACCATGCGTCTGCATCGGGAACGGATCCATATCCATACTCGCCAAAAACGCCTGTATTTCCAGTCGATAGTACAGCACCAGCAGCGCCAGCGCCACTCCCAATAATGCACCGATCGATCCTATAATGACCCCCTGCCACGTGAAAATGGCCATGATTCTGGCAGGCGTAGCACCCAGAGCTTGCAGCACCGCGATTTCCCGACGCCGTTGCAGACTCACCGTAAACATGACTGCCATAATGCAAAAGCTGGCAATGAGAGAAATAGAAGAGAGAACAAAACTCATCATAACACGCTCCTTGGCAATCATCTGGTGCCATTGTTTGAAACTCTCTGACCACGGAAGGATCTCCCATTGTGGTCCCAATGGATGCGCCTGATCGGAGCCCTGCATGCGAGGCAGCAAGGTGCGTATCTGTGCCTCTATCGGAGCTAACTGGTGAAGCTTTTCGTTTTCGACGCGCACACAGAGAGCCATGACCTCATTCCCTCCACTCGTACCATAACCCACCATCTCTTGCGCGATAGGGAGGGGAATGTAGAGATCCGGCCCGGGCATGTTTTCTGGCGCTTGGTAAATACCTATGATCTCCAAATCCATGGGGAGAACCATATCACGCATACTTTTCAAGGCGCGCCCATCCTCTTTATCTTGGTCTAGATCAACGAGCCGCTGCACACTCTCAAGCCAGCGCTTTTGCTCCTGAGGGGTAAAAGGGATTTTCCCGCCGCGATGAGCCTCGCCAAGCTCGTAAAGTACATCCAGCAGTTCGTTCTCCCCGGGGCGCAACTTAGCCATGTCGAACTGCGAAATACGTTCCGTTACCCCCTCCAATTTTTCCGCCACAGGCAACACACCGCCATCAGCCGTCACCGCACCGTCGAATACCCCCCTTGCTGCCGTTATGAAAGACTCATCCGCGCGCGTTTGCATGGGTGAAAGTACCATGCTGAGCAGAGGAGTTATTTTATCCAGGCTCCCCACGGGTACCACGTGCAACTTTTCCCCCACTGATAAATCCAACGAGCCGGCCAAATTCGCAGAGATGACGCACTGTTGATCCAACCCCTCGCCAAAGTCAAAGCTGCCGGAACGCAACATCTCAGCCAGAGGTTGGATTTGTGACTGGTTTTTCGGATCTATGGCGGTGAAGGCAGCCGTTTGCCGACCGGTATTACTCTGCGCAAGTACGTGAGCCTGTACCTGTGGGTACACGCAAACTACACCGGGTATCTTTGCAATCTCATTTTGAAGCTCCGGCCAATGGGTGTCATTCTCCGTGAGTGCCACCATCTGAATACCATCGCTCAAGCTGACGACAAAATGCGGAGTGAAAGCCAGCGAACGGCTCTCCATTTCATCTTGCAAACCTTCCATCACCCCCAGAACCACAATGAGCACCATTACCCCCAGCGCCACCCCCAACAGACAGATAAGAGTGATAATAGAAAAAAGCGTGCGCAGGGGATTCAGGTAGCGCACAGCGAGCATCAGGCTCAAATTGCGTCTCAGAAACTTCATGCTAATCTACGTACAGTACGGCGTAACCAGCTCAGACTCATACCCCATGACACGAATCAACTGGGAAACTCTCTCACTCATCTCCAAAAGAAATGCCTATTTCCTTGGCCGCCTCCACTAGCTGGCTCTTTTCATCCACCAAATGAAGCTGGCTGACAGCTTCTTCAATGGGCATGGAAACGATCTCATTGCGGGCAAGCGCCACGGTATCGCCGAACCTGCCCTCCTCGATGAGGTCAATCGCCTTGGCACCACAGCGCACACCAAGTACTCGGTCGAAAGGAATGGGCGATCCCCCTCGCTGCACATGGCCAAGCACACAATAGCGGGTTTCAATGCCAGTGATGGTCTCGAGTTTGGTCGAAAGGAAGGAAGCAATGCCACCCAAGCGAACCTCGCCCTCCGTCTCCTCATCCAGCGTAAGCAGCTTGCCACCAATCTTTGCACCCTCACTCACCACCACCAGAATCTCTCGCTGGCCAAGTGCCTTGAGCAATTCTACTTTGCGCACGACTTCCTCCAGCTTGAACTCAATCTCAGGAATCAAGATGACATCCGCACCACCGGATATACCCCCATACAGAGCAATCCAGCCAGCATGCCGTCCCATCACCTCGACCACCATCATGCGTTGGTGGGATTCAGCCGTTGTGCGCAAGCGATCTAAATTAGCACTTACCACAGACACGGCTGTCCAAAAACCAAAGGTATAATCTGTTGAACCTAAATCATTATCAATAGTCTTTGGCACCCCAACAATAGGCAAACCAATTTGGCGCAACTCCAAGCCAATAGTCTGCGAGCCGTCACCACCCACAACAATGAGAGCCTCCAGCCCAAGGCGATCCACAGTCTCGCGGCTCTTCCTGAGCACCTCATCGGCGATCTTCACGCGGCCATCTATCCCGCTCTTTACGGTAAAATTACCCTTGTTGACGGTGCCGAGAATAGTCCCTCCCGCGGAGCGGATATTCAAGCAGTTGGCGGGAGTTAAGATACGCCAGCGCTCATCTTGCTCTGTGGAGAGCAATCCTTCAAAACCGTCGTAGAACCCATACACAGTCCAACCGCGCGCAGTCGCTGCGCCCACAGCCCCCTCAATGACAGCGTTGAGTCCGGGACAATCACCCCCGGCGTTAAGTATTCCTACATTCATAATAACAAGTTATGCGGTTATTGGGGTACGGAAATGAATTTGGAAACGTCTTTGTAGTCACCCGTCTTTTGCCATTCTTCCCACGTCTTCCAGCTGTCGCGCAGCAACAAAGACGCCACTTTGTACCGACTACTCGAGCTGTGCGCCCCTAGCACCACAACGAGCAAACGCTGCGGGTAGGTTTCCTCCTTGTTCGTGATAGGGCTATGGAGCTTCACAGATGCGCGACTGGCGGAAACCAGTAGGCACGCCCCAGCAGCGCCAGAACGCGCAGCGCGCACACCATCTACCGAGGAATAGCTGAGCATGTTGTTGGAGTTGACAATGGTAACAGTGCGCGAACCATTAATTGTGGCTACATAGCTGCGCTGCGAGCATATGGTACGAAACCCTGGCTTTTGCATGGCGTACATGCCCAGCTTGGCCATATCATGCGTATCGGATTGAGTGATGACAGCACCGCTGGAACCCTTGAAACGGGTAGTTTTCATGCCAATGGCGCGCCCCATCTGATTCATCTGCTGCACAAAAGCGGCCTCTGGATTTTGGGGGTTGATGGTAGACCCGCAAGCGTGCGCCAAGGTGATGGCACAGGCACTGTCATCCCACATCACACAGGAGTGCAATGCATCCCGCAGCGAAATACGATCCCCGGGCTTGAGATGCAGTAGATTGGTCTTCGGCCACTGGCAGGCGTGGGCAGGCACGGTGAGTTCTTTTCCCATGCTAATGCCGCGCGCGTTCACCCAATCGAGTACCACGAGGGCAGTAGCGACGTTGGTCAACATGCCGATAGGTCTGCGCTCATTCGGATTGCCGGTGTAGAGGATACGCCCGGAATATGTTTCCAAAGCCAAATAGCTGGGAGTACGCTGTGCGGGTGGTGTGGTACTATCCGCCCCTAGTTCGGTGCAGGATGAACCGAAGAAAGCCACCAAGGCAGCCGCGCCCATGGCAAAAAATGTTCTAAAAGTATCAATTTTCATCATTATTCCGTCTCTTTAATCTTGCGTAAATCCTCCGGTTTTCTATCTCCAAAGATAATGCCTAAACTGCGTGCCGTGCGCACCATCTGACTATCAGGCTTCACCATGCGCGGCTCTGCAATCGCTTCGGTAATCGGTATGTTCCCCACATTGAGTCCTTGCAGTACCAGCGAGCATCCAAACTTGTTTTGCTCGATAAGCTTGACTGCCTCCACTCCGAATCGAATCCCCAAAATGCGGTCAAATGAACAGGGACTGCCACCCCGCTGAGTATGCCCCAGCACGCAGTAGCGGGCTTCGATACCTGTCATCTCCTCCAACGCATGGCATAAGCGGTTGCCGATACCGCCGAGTCTCTCATCACCGTTGTCTTTGTTGCGTACAGTAACAAGCTTGCCATTTAATCGCGCACCCTCAGCAACTACAACGATGATCTCACGCTGTCCGGCAGCCTTGCGTGTCTTCACGCAATCCACCACGTTCTGCAAATCAAAGGGAATTTCCGGAATCAGCACCACATCCGCTGCCGAAGAGATCCCGCTGTGCAACGCAATCCACCCCGACTGGTCGCCCATCACTTCGATCACCATAATACGTTGGTGCGCATTCGCCGTGGTGCGAATACGATCGATGGATTCTGTCACTACTGACACTGCACTCTGGAAACCAAAAGTAAAATCAGAGGCAGGACATAGGTCATTATTGATAGTTTTGGGGATAGAGATGACCGGCAAGCCCTCCTCAGACAACAGGCTGGCGGTACGAGCCGAACCATTACCTCCAATGACAGCCAACGCTTGCAAACCGAGAGCCGTTATCGTTTTTTTCGCCTTAGCCATGGTGGAAGCATCCACCCGAGCGTGACCGATTTTGTTCACCTGCACCACAAAGTTGCCAGTGTTGGTAGTACCGAGAATAGTGCCGCCCAAAGAGCGGATTTTGTGCGTTTTATTAGGTGTAAGGATTTCGTAACGACGGCCTCCCTCCATAGGAAGAAGACCCTCAAAGCCGTCATGGAAACCAATAACACGCCAGCCCCGACGGTAAGCGGCTGAAACAAACCCCTCGATAACCGCATTAATGCCGGGGCAATCGCCACCAGAGTTGAGGATGCCGATAATCATAGGTCATTTTATTTGGAATGGATGGGTGCGACCGCAGGAACAGCGCCGAAATAATGGGCACAGTGCCAAAGGGCGCGAGGATGGTGGAAGAAAGACTTCCATAGAGATCCCTTCAACCCGTTAGCAGGGGAACCATCGCGCTCGCAATATCCGAACCATTCGCCATGTTCATCATCCTGCAAGTGAGAGAAAGCCCAGTCATGAATGCGCTGATGCCACTCAGCATATTTTTGTTCCCCAGTTGTTACGTATGCCAAGCATGTACCTATGAGGGCTTCGTCGTGCGGCCACCAAAACTTCATATTGTGCCAATACTCCTGAACTGGCTTGTGGTACACGTCCGTGTAATAGAGTAAGCCGCCGTATTTTTCATCCCACCCGCGCTCCAGTGCCCAGTCAATCATCTTGCAGGCGACTTCCACCATTTTCGGATCCCCGTTGCGCCGACGAGACTCCTCCAGCAGGAACCACCCGCCCTCAATAGCATGCCCGGGGTTCTGTGTACGTTCATCGAAATGATCAATCACAGATCCATCCGGAGCTACATTTTCCACAACGGCTCGTATCCCCTCATGCAGGAAAAGACGCTGAATATCTGCAAAGCAGCGGTCAATCCATGCGGTGTACACCCCTCCCTCATCACCAAGATACTTGCGCATCTCTTGGCAAGTGACTATCATAATCATGCGACAGCCCAGATTTTCTGCAGGACGTTTGCCGGTGGTTTTGGGCAACATCTTGCCGGGAGTGAAGAAAACGTCGGCATACACCCCAAACCAATGGCGCGCGCGTTCAGCACTACGTGGGTCACCCGTGGCGCCGAAGTGCGCGGCCCATGCGATAGCGGCAAAACACTCACTGTATGCATAGCGGCGCAAACGCAGCGGGGTACCGTCTTCCGTCACGCTAAAGTACATGCGATCGCCTTCAGGAGTCACACACTTACTTTCTATAAACGAAAGAGCGCTTTCTGCCCAGCGCAGCCAATCGGGATTTTGCTCAATGCTCAGGTAGCACGTGAGCAACATCCACGCCATGCGCCCCTGCGCCCACACGCTCTTATCACTGTCCACCATGGTGCCGTCCGCATCAAAGCAATGGTAAAGTCCCCCATGCTTCTCATCCACGGCGCGCGGGAACCAGAATGGGATGACCTCATTAAGGAGCTTCTCCCTGTAGAACAACCCCAGTTTATGCGTATCAATAGCCACGGCAGCAAAGACTTATTTGTTGATAGCCCAGTCGAAGAAACCTATCGCTTTCAGCTCATCCTTGAGTTGTGTCAAAGTAGCGACGTCCGGCGTTCCCATCGGAAGCCGAGCCGGTCCTAAGTCCACCCCCCACCAGCCCATGATGGCCTTGCAGCAGCCCATATAGCCCTTGGCCGCGATGATGTTAATCATCTTTACGGAAAGCTGCTGCAAATGTCGCGCCTCGGCAATATCTCCGGCCTGGAAAGCGCGGATCATATCTTGGTAAAGCTTGGGAGCATAATTGAAGGAAGAACCCACGCCACCCTTGGCTCCAGTTGCTAGAGCCGCCAAGAACCACTCATCCACGCCCCAAGGGATGTCATACTTACCTCCCTCGTAGTTGAGCGCTTCGATGTAGAGAGCAAGGTCGGGATTGGTAAACTTCACCCCGCAGAAGTTAGAAATCTTCGCCGCGCATGCAGCAATCACCTTACAGGGATTGAATGCCACATGTGTGAGCGCCGGTATGTCGTAAAAATAGTAGGGTAGCTCCGGCGCCCCCGCAGCCTCATACGCCAAGCAATCGACTAATGAATCTATGCTGCCCGGCTTGAAATAGCAAGGAGAATTGGAAGCTGTGCCCGCCGCACCACATTCGACAGCATATTGCGCCAATTCCCGGCCATCCGCCACACTATTGCCGCCGGTGTGCACCACAAACTGAATACCGTGCTTCCTGCCAGCCTCGGCCCATGCAGCCATATTTTCTTTTCGTTCGGTGAGCTGCATGTGAGCCGATTCACCCGTAGAACCGGTGATGAAAGTGAGCTTTATGCCCTGGGATGCCAAGAACTGCGCCTGAGTGTCCACTGCATCCGGGTTGCAGGTGCCATCTGCTTTCATTGGTGTGTGCGTTGCCGCCACGAGTCCGTGTAGTTTCAAAGTCGTTTGCATCATTTTAGTAACGGGGGATGTAACCCTCTCCCTTTCCACCCCCCTTTCTACCCCATTTCCCGTGCCATATCAAGTCTATTCTCGCAATGAATCCGTTTTTTCGCAAGGGCGCTCAATGCTCACCTCTCCGCATCCTTCAGCCACCCCTTCCCCCAGACCCATATCAGATAGATTCCCGCGCTCAGCACGTACACCGCCACCCACCGCAGCAGCGCATGGATCATCAACTCTCCCCGGCCGACAATCCAGAAGGCGTCGTCCGGACTCAGGTACAGCGCCACCGCGCCCAATGCTATACCCACACAGAATGCCCCCGCTGTCGTTGCGAGTGCAGACGTTACTCGACTCCACTTGCGCAAACCGCACAAGTACGCAAATAAAGCAGGAGCCAGAAACATAACACCGCCCACGGCCTTCTTCACGAGAACCCCCACACCCGGCGTTCCAAACTCAACCGCCTCCACAACATAAGCCGCAATCGGCATGATACAGCAGAGTATCACCACGGCATCCACAAATCTGGCGCCTCTTGCAGGTACAACCGCCATGCTCCGATACGCGAACAAGGTTCTATAATTCCTAATTATCAGCATATTATAAAATCATGTGTACCTTTTATGTGCCCCCAACTGTGCTTTTTGATAATCTGTGTCATACTCTACTGCCAAGGATGAATCCCCCTCTCTGAATGAGGCGGGCAAGGGTCAAGTTGAATGCGAAAACCGCCCGCAAGATTTCTCCCACGGGCGGCTTGAAAGGAGGTCAACGACCCCGTCCGAGGGGGATATTTTACCTCCTTCCTTGCTTTTGTCAACCTGCTTTTCTTTCTCTCTTCAGCGCGGCAGAAAGTCAATCTGCTTATCTTCCCCGTCTCAGCGCGGCAGAAAGCCGGGGATGGTGTCCGGATGGATGGGAGATACCGCCCCGGCCATGCAAGCGCGTTCTGCGGGCTGCTAGCGGGCTTTATTGCCTCTGTGCCGTGAACGCTATCATGCCTCAGGGGTCGCCACGCGTGTTTTTACTGCTCTTTTTTTGCTTATTCTCATGGATTTACACGCATTTTCCCCTCTCAGGGGTGTAACAACGTTCAATTTCTTGTGGAGAAAATAGGCGTATTTTGGGCAGTACACGGTCGCAATGGGGCAGGGGGGCGTCACAGTACCTTGGCCGCGCGCACCTACTTCAAGAGGCGTTTCGCGTTATGCTGGAGCCTCTCTTCAGCGAGCGCGCGCAAGCGGTCTTGCCACTTTGCTTTGACTTTCGGGTTCGTGATGGTCTCCGGGATGGATGGGCCAATGTGCGGGAAAACTCGCTTGTTTGTCGTTGAGTAGATATATGCGATAACGCCCTTCTTCTCTATCTTCCTGCGCTGGACAAACGGCTTGCTGCCGCTTGCGGAGGTTCGCAGAGGCGTGCGCTTGCCGCGGTACACCTCCATGGAGACTTCATACTGCTTGGGCTCCTTCTTTTTCTCGCCTTTGAAGCGTTTGAGTTTGAAGCGGCTCTTCGGTACGGTCTGCCGCCCATTAGCGTACACCGGCCATGAAGCGCGGCGCGAGCCTCTGAACGTTATCCGCGCTCCCCATACGCCCGTCCCCCACGGGTTCCACGCCGTGTCAATCCGCGCGTGTTTCTTTCGAGCGTCAGATGAGCTTACGGCGTATCCTTCTGCTATGGCGTCTCCTATGATTTTGGGCGCGCGTTTCACAAGGTCGGTCGCTGTATTGTGGGCAACCTCGTTCAGCTGTTTCTCCTTTCCGCTAAAAAATTTCCGGATTTGCTTTACGCCGTCGAATCTTATTTCAATCATGAATGTTCCTCCTTTGGTTGTCATCTGTCAGTCATGCGCTCACGGAATATAGCCTTATTCGTCATAGTGTGCTTGTAGCGCGTTGTTCATCCACGCTACTGCGTATTTTTTCGCCCTGCCTTTCCAGTTCTTAATCGGCTTGCCTTTTTCATCTACCCAGCCTATACAGGCATTTGTTCCGAAAAATTCCTCAGAGCATAAATTCAACTCATGTTCATCTTTGATAGGGCAGTCCTTCAGTGATTTAAGGTAATCAATGACCTCTTCCGGGCTTTTAGGGTAGGGCAAAGGAGCCGTGTTTTGATACAGGCTTCCCCGTATCAATCTTTTATTGAGGAATTCCCTTGCTTTATCTCGCCAATCGTTGCCGCTGAAAAAATCTCCTGCGTTGAAAAAGTCATGAGCAATGGAAGCAAATAGCTCAGGCTCTCTGCCCGCCCAAGCAGGCGATAGCCCGGCCATGTATGCGCGCACCTCATCCACGCTTCCCGGCGTCATGCTGCCGCCCGTGCCGCCGCCGCGCGCGGGCGTCTTGTCTGTGTCTGCGTCTTGTTTAGAAAATGGATTGGAGTCGCGCTCTGAAAGAGAGGACTCCAAGACATTTTCTGTATTAGTCTCAGTCTCAGTTTCGTTTAAGTCTGGTATGGTCTGGTATAAGTTGTTCAACGGCTGTTCAACGTCCGTTGAATTTTCGCCTTGCTGATTTGCCCGCTCTTTCCGCGCCTCTGCTGACGCCTTCCCGGCATTGGAAGTTTGCTCCCTTTTGGTGTTCCTGCGCGCTTCCATCTCTACTGAATATAAGTCAACTATGATATCATCTCCCTCGCAATGCCATAGCCCAGACGCGCCTTTTTCAATCAGTTTCTCATACTTCTTATGCGGCAATCCAAGTAGCCCCCGCCAAGACGCATTTTTTGAATTTTTCAATCCGAGTTTTATGCGGTTTCCAGCATTTTTTTCAAAGCAATGCATCGAAAGTAGCATAGCAACCTTCATTTCTTCGCCGTTACTCATCGCAATTTCATCTCTTTTTTCTAGCATAATAGGCAAAAATTTGTCTTTCATCGTTATATCTCCTTTCTATCTCACGGCTTGTCCCTCATCTTCGGGGACATTTGTCACAGTTTCTCCGTGACATTCCTTCGTCAAAATGGCCGCCGTCCACTCCGGGAATCCCACTTTCCTCCCCACCTTCGCGCAAGCATCACGCCACGCCGCCCAAGCCCAAGTCTCCACCATCAGCGCGCCGCGCTCGGGGCTGTCCACCCTCACCGCCGGGACTCCGTACCGGATGGATATCGCAAGCAGAGAATGCTCCACCTGCGCAAGGTTCGCCCGCCCCATGCTCACCAACTGCATCAGCTCCATCTCCGTTCCCACGATGAGAAGCCTTGCAAACTGAAAGCCGCGCAATCTGTGCATCTCCCGCATGAATCGCGCCCTCTCCCGCGTCAACGAGCCCACAAGGTCAGCCATGCTCTTTCGCTCCACGGCAAAAACCTCTTCCAGCCCGCGCACGCTGTAATCCCCAGTGGCAAGCGTTTTCCACTCGCTACGCAGATGAGAGAAAGCGAGCGGCCTCTGCTCTCGGGTATCTACGAGAATGCAAGGCAGTTCATCAGTGTTTTTTCCTGTGTTCATCGCGCGTTGGTCTTTCCGTGGGGCTTGCGGCGTATAGCATCGCATAAAGCACAGCCCGCCCCACTTGTTCCCGGGTCATTTTTTTGAATTCCTCCAAGATTGGCAGAGGAATAAGCAAGTACTCCGATCCGTCAAACTTTATGGTCATTCTGTCGATGTCTATAATCATGGTATCTTTGTTTTTATTCATTTTTTTGAAATGCGGTTTGCGTTTTCCTCAAAAGCCTTCTGTACATCAGCAAGGCAAAAGAACGTATCCCCCTTGCCATTTAGCCCGCTGATGGGGTTTTGCACCCTCACGCGTCGCTCAGCGCGTAGCCTCACCATCCAATTATGCGCCTGCGATTTGCTCACGCCGTAAATCCGCATGATGTCGGATATCCTGCCCCACTGCTGCCCGTCGTTCACTGGTCGCTCGGTGATTTCTCGCTTCAGCGTAGCGTGCAACCACTGCGCCATGCTCACCAGCATCGCCGGGGTCGCCACAGGGCTGGAATCCAGAGCAAGCAACCGCGCCAGTGCCTGCTCTTCATCGATGTTTGCCGTGTTCGTGTTCATCGTCGGTGTGAGTTGGGTTAGGGGTTAGCAACTGCGGGCTTGCTTCAGCCAAACTTTCACTTCGTCCAGGTCATACCTCACCCGCCGCGCTACGCCGCTGGATGATTTGCCGATGTACATGCGCGGGCAGTCCTTCCAGCTTCGAACGGTGTTTTCCGCTACCCCGAGTTCACGGGCGAGTTCTGCCTGCTTTAATAACTTCGCCGCCTGCGGTACTTCACGCAAACTGGCGCATTCTGCGGTGTGTTTTTGCGTTTGCATGCGCCTATACTAGGCAATTCAGAATCTGTGTCAAATCGCCCTCCGTTACGAATTGTCGTTATTATGATATTTTTTTACGGAAAAGTACAAAAAAAGCGTAAATTCGAATCCCTCCAAAAAAAAAGTGTCATACAGTATGAAGAAAACTCGTTTTAGCGAAGTATTGAGGGGGTGGCGCCATTCCCGCCCGCCTGAATAGGCAACTATGTTCAATCCGTCAATCCCGCGCCGCGCCCCCCTCACAGCATCGCCACACAGAACGCGCCAGAATGCCCCTTGCCGGGCGTGCGGCGTCGTTCGGGCATTCCCATCCCGCCCGCGCACCGCAAGCCCGCTGTGGCGGCGCTCACGCGCTCATTCACGCTTGCGCCTGCGCTTGGCCCGTGGCGGTGTCGGTGGTCGTTTTCATAGATTTCACTTGCTTAACGGTTCATTTCTGCGCGCGCTCCCGGCCTGAGAAAGCGATTTTGCAACGCCGTCACAATGAGCTGCTCCACCGATACCCCTTCGGCCTCGCTCGCTTCCCTTGCTGCCTCGTAAAGCGCAATGGGCAGTTCCAATTCCAGCTTTCCGCCGCGCGTGGCGGCTGCCGGTGTCGTTTTCTTCATGGTCGTTTTCATGGTTGTACTAGGTACGTTGTTCATTTTGGTATGTGTGTTGTTGGAAAAATCGCCGTTCACGCCCCCTGCCGGTACGCCTGCGCCGCCGCCGAATCAATCGCC